>UQNV01000003.1 GCA_900542505.1 uncultured Alistipes sp. | reverse complement strand
TGTCGGAGCAGACCTTGGCGAAGGCGCGGGCCGTATTGCCGGCCGACGCCACGACCAGCACGCGCTTCTCCCCTTCGGGGATGCGGGCGCAGACCGAGAAGGCTTCGGTCTCCTTGAACGAGCAGGTCGACATCTTGGCTCCGATGGCGGGATACCAGCCGTTGAAGGTAATCCAGAGATTCTCCAGCCCGAGGTGGGCGGCCAGACCGCGGCTGCGATAGGTCACGGGGGCCGAGGAGCCCTTGAGCATGCGGCGAATCGGCAGCCAGTCGCAGAACTTGTAGAATCCGTAGGAGTCGGGCTTCACTTCAAGCTGCTTGCGTTCGTAGCGAGCCCTCACCAGCGAGGGCGAGGGACACGTACGGTCCTCGAGCGTCCAGCCTTCGTCCTCGAACTCACGGCCGGTAGCCACGCATTCGAGGGTGTAGCGGGTAGGGGTAAATTCTTCCATGTATCTGTGTTTGATTAGTTACGACATGCGGTTTTTGAAATCCTCGTAGCCGAAGCGGCGGATGATATCCGTCGAACCGTCGCGTCGGGCGATGGCGATGGCGGGATGGGCCACGCCGTTGAACATCGTGGTTTTGACCATCGTATAGTGAATCATATCCTCGAAGACAATCCGCTCGCCCACCTTCAGCTCGTGGTCGAAGGCCCAGTCGCCGTAGAAATCACCGGCCAGGCAGCTGTTGCCGCCCATGCGCCAGCGCGTCTCGCCCTCGGCCGGCTCGTGGGCGCCGAGGATGGCAGGCTTGTAGGGCATTTCGAGGCAGTCGGGCATGTGGCAGGCAAACGAGACGTCGAGCATCGCCGTACGGATGCCGCCGTTCTCGACGATATCCTCGACGGTCGAGACCAGATAACCCGTACGCCACGTGAAGGCGCTGCCCGGCTCGAGAATCAGCCGCAGGAGGGGATGACGCGCACGGAAGTCGCGCAGGAGGGCTATCAGCTCGTCGCAATCGTAGTCGGCATGCGTCATCAGATGGCCGCCGCCCATGTTGAGCCACTTGATGCGGGGCAGCAGGTGGCCGAAATTCCGCTCGAGCGCCTCGAGCGCCAGGCGCAGGTGTTCGGGCCGCGATTCGCAGAGGACGTGGAAATGGAGCCCTTCGATGCCGGCCGGCAGTTCATGCAGCTCTTCGGGGACGATACCCAGCCGCGACCCGGCCACGCAGGGGTTGTAGAGGTCCGTCTCGACGGGCGAGTAACGCGGATTGACGCGCAGACCGCACGAGATGCCGCGGATGAGCGCCTGCTGTCCGAAGCGTTCGAACTGCGCCACCGAATTGAAGGTGATATGGTCGCTGCAGCGGAGAATCTCCTCGATATTGGAGTCCGTGTAGACCGGCGCATAGGTATGTGCCGGACGGCCATACTCCTCGAGTACGAGCCGCGCCTCGGCGGCCGACGAGGCGGTGGCGCCGTCGGAATGGCGGGCCAGCTCCGGGAAGATGCTCCACATGGCGCAGGCCTTGAGCGCCACGATGATTTCGGCGCCCGATTCGCGGCGCACACGGTCGATTACGGCAAGGTTGGCGTCGAGCAGCGACTCGTCGAGCAGGTAGCACGGGGAGGGAACTTTCCGGAAGTCAATCATCGGGTGGTTTTCAAGTATGGATTCAACCAGCGCTTCTGCCCGCATCCCGGCCGATTCATTCAACGGGATGTCGGCAAAAGCGTTCAAAACAGATGCAAAAATAGGAAAATCATCGCGAAAACCCTACGTTCGCGCGCCGCATTTTGGAGAAATAGGTATTTATACGTAGCGACCCTCGCCGCAAGCGTGCCGAAGGCGGAATGCCTCCGTTTTGCGGCGGGTACGGCCATGCGCCGTACGGTGCTGCGCAGCCGACAGGGATGCCGGCGGATTACAGGCTGCCACCGGCGTCGCCCGAACTCTCCGCGGGAGCCGGCGGCCGGACCTCTTCAACGGCGGCTCGCCGGCGGGCGGACTACCCTACTCGGTTTCGGTGAAGGTGATGCCCTGCAACGCGTCGTCCGAATAGACATGAAGGCTGTGGCCCGTCGGACTGAGGCAGGTGATGCGATGCAGATGGTTGTCGAAGCGGCCCGGAGTTCCGACGGCAAAAAGGCCGTCGCGGCCGTCGATGATTTGCTCGCCGATGCGGCGGGCGCGGCCCTCGCCCGCAGGTTCGAAAATCTCGACCCGGAACACGCCGTCGGCAAAATGGTAGCCGGCAAAGGCCGGATGACCGTGGATGGTCGTTCGATTGCCTTGCTTCCAGCTCAAGACGAGCGCCTCCCAGTGCGTCTGGGGAGAGCGTCCCAGATAGCTCCGCACGTAATTGCGGTCGGAGTAACGGTCGAACGACTCCAGCGAGTGCGTATCGAGCCACCCCATCACGTAGTCGCGGATGCGCTCTCCCGTTGCGGTATTCAACGGTCCGGCGGCAACGGCCAGCAGGCCGTCGAAGAACGATGCATGGTCCGCGCGCATGTCGCACGGTTCATCGTATCGGGTTGCGAGTGTCACAGCGGCTTCAGGTGTCATGGTTTGATTCTGCTTTGTGGTTCTTCCGGAGGCAAAAGTAGCGGAATCCGCCAACCCCGCAGTCAGTAGAAATACCTAAATCGAAAACGCCCGACCAAAAAAGAGACGGACGGAAGTTTGTCCCGTCCGTCTTTTCGGATGCGTGCCGCAGGCGAGGCATCAAACCTCGATGTCGACATCGAACAGCTCGTGCCACGGAAGTCCCTGGGGACCCAGCTCCGCAAGGAAGGGGTCCGGGTCGAACTCCTCGACGTTGAAGACGCCGGCACCGCGCCACAGCCCCTTGGCCCACATCGAGGCTCCCAGCGCTGCCGGAACGCCCGTCGTGAACGATACGGCCTGCGTACCGGTCTCCTTGTAGGCCTGCTCGTGGTCGCAGTTGTTGTAGATGTAGTAGGTCCGCTCCTTGCCGTCCTTCACACCGCGGATGCGGCAGCCAATCGAAGTCTGGCCGTGGTAGTTGGCACCCAGCGACTTGGGGTCGGGAAGCACCGCCTTGAGGAACTGAATCGGCACAATCTCGACACCGTTGTACATAATCGGGTCAATGCGGGCCATGCCGATGTTCTGAATCACGCGCAGGTGGGTCAGATACTCCTGTCCGAAGGTCATCCAGAAGCGGGCGCGCTTGATGGTCGGATAGTTCTTCACGAGCGACTCGAGCTCCTCGTGGTAGATGACATACGATTCACGCTCGCCGATACCCGGATAGTGGAGCGGGCGATGGATTTCGTGCGGCTCGGTGACCACCCATTCGCCGTTCTCGTAGTAGCGACCCTTCTGCGTCACCTCGCGGATATTGATTTCGGGGTTGAAGTTCGTGGCGAAGGCCATGCCATGGTTGCCGGCATTGCAGTCCACGATATCGAGGTAGAGGATTTCGTCGAAATGGTGCTTGGCGGCGTAGGCCGTGAAGATGGCCGTCACGCCCGGGTCGAAACCGCAGCCGAGGATGGCCGTCAGTCCGGCAGCCTTGAAGCGGTCCTGATAGGCCCACTGCCACGAATACTCGAAATGCGCCTCGTCCTTGGGCTCGTAGTTGGCCGTATCGAGGTAGTTGCAGCCGCACTCGAGGCAGGCATCCATAATCGTCAGGTCCTGATAGGGAAGCGCCACGTTGACCACGATATCGGGCTTGAACGCGCGGAACAGTTCGCACAGCTCGGCCACGTTGTCGGCATCGACCTGCGCCGTCTTCACCCGGTCACCGCCGATGGCAGCCGCCACGGCGTCGCATTTGGATTTGGTACGGCTGGCCAGCATCACGTCCGTAAAAACCGGATTGGCAGCGATTTTCTGGGTCACGACCGTTCCGACGCCTCCGGCGCCGATAATCAGAGCTCTACACATAGTAATTTTCGAGTTAAGAGTTTTTTGCTTTTAGCAGTACAAAAATATCATTTTATTTTGGTAAAACAAAAATATTCTCTACATTTGCACCACCAAATCGGAACGCTGTTCCGTTTGGCACGGGAGAATCCGTAGCTCAGCAGGTAGAGCACAACACTTTTAATGTTGGGGTCCTGGGTTCGAGCCCCAGCGGGTTCACCACAAAAGAGCTGACAGTCAATCGATTGTCAGCTCTTTTTGTTTCCATACCCTACCACGAATCCTTGTTTTGAACCTCAAAATACGCCCTTTTTCGGGCACAGAGTACGCGTTGGGGTACGCATAGGGTACGCATTAGGGTACGCATTGAGCCTGTCCGTCCTCCGACTGCATATAACACGCAATCAAATGACATTCAAGGTTATATGCCGAAAGAACATCGTTTATAGGGATTCCACCTCTCCCCTATGCCTCCTCTTCTTTCAGGGAAAGCGCAAAAAGAGTATCGGGTTGGGTGTCTCCGTTGCCCCAGCACATTGGGATGCAGAGGCACAAAAGGTGACCGATGACTGCCCCGACAGGGACAATATCCAGTTCCAGATAACAGCCAAAATCAAGGAGTATGAGAAGCGAATCCAGCGTCTGGAAATCATGGAGCTCCCCGTTACGTTTGAGAATCTATTCGGGCAAAACGGCAAGCGGGTTAACTGCACAGTTGGCGACTATCTGAAGCAGATAATCGAACGGTTGGAAGCGCTCGGCAAATACGCGTCGGCCAGCAAGCATCGGGTGCTGTGTTCTCATCTGTCTCGATTCCGTTCTCTCAATATCCGTTTCGATGAAATCGACCATACCTTCTTGCGGGATTTCGAACTGTTCCTGCGGAAGAACGACAATGCCAGCAACAGCATAGCCACAAAATTCGCCATCTTCAAGGCCGCCTACAACAAGGCTCTTGCCGATGGAATCTTTATCCAAAAGGTCAATCCGTTTGCCAAGTACAAGGTCGGCAGTTTGTGGACACGGACAAGAAAGCGAGCCATCACGAAAGGAGACATCCAGAAATTGATGGCATTGGAAATAGAGCCAAGCCACAAAACCGAATACACCCTATTTGCAAAGGACATCTTCCTGTTTTCCTACTTTACGGCAGGCATCAACTTTACGGATATGGCCACCCTGCGCTATGGGGATATTGTGGACGGGAGAATCTACTACTCCCGACACAAGACCCAGAAGCTGCTATCCTTCCATCTGGTACCGAACGCCTTGCAGATTATCCAGAAGTACAGCAAGACAAATCATGCGAAAGATGACTATATCTTTCCGATTCTCAACCGCAATGTCCATCGCTCGCCACAACAGATTTTCAATCGGACACACAAGGTTCTGGCAAAAATCAATCGGGAATTAAAGGTGCTGGGAAAACTGATTGGATTGGAGGTTCCATTGACAACCTACGTTGCCCGCCACACATACGCAACTGTCCTGAAACGGTCAGGGGTAAGCGTGGCTCTGATTTCCGAATCATTGGGACATTCTGACCTCTCGACCACACAAATCTACCTCGATTCATTCGAGAACTCGCAAATCGACGAAGCCATGCAGCATTTGCTGTAAGAATTGGGAGGTCGGCGGCCATGTTGGTAACCGACCTCCTTTCTTCTGATGACATGTGGCGTTCTCATTACCCGAGGTATTTTTCCAGTGTGTCATAGGTCGCCTGCTCCCGCGTGATTCCATCATTCGTCTTGGAATTCATGATCTCGTTCACCTGCTCCACCGTCAGGCGTCTCAACTTCTCCTCCATCTGGCTGCTGAACTGCGTGGGGTCCTCCGCATGGTTGAACTTTTTGACCAGATACGTAATCAAGTACTTCTTCGTCAGAAACGCATTCGGAATCCGTTCCGAGGCCGCCTCATACCATTTGACACTTCGGTAGAACCAGCCAGCATCTTCAAATGCCCGCGGCAGAGCCTTGTTCTTGATGCAGGCTACAAGGTCTTTCGGCTTGAGGGAGTTGGTTCCCGTACACCAGAGGGAGATGCTTGCTAGCGGGAAGCCCTTGCCCTGCAGTTCCACGGCAAAATCAAAGACCTCATTCTTTGCAGCCAGGGCCATTGCTGGAGCTGCCATATAATCGGTTCCCTTCCACGAGGTCGTACAGATATTCATCTCGGCAATCAGAGCCGCAATCTCCATCTCGGCATTCAGCGCCTCACAAATCACGAGTTCATCCAGATCCTTTTTCAGGTTCTCCCATGCGACCACTCGATGCTGTCCATCCACCACGGCATAGTACCGTTCTGCCTGTTCGTTAGGAATATCGTGCCCTTGCAGGTCGACCAGACAGCCGTTCATTTTGCAAACATCCTCACCCTTCACGACGGTGATGGGCGACAGCTGCCCATGCTCCTGCATCGATTTTTCCTTGGCCTTCACGGTCTTGGCGTTGGTCGGGCGGTTACCCTTTACAAATGCGAACTGGCGGTTCTCGTTGTCCGAGCTAAGAATTAATCTTTTCATAATCTTAGGTGCGGGTTTGCCTATACACCCGCGAGGTATTAAGGTTATTTATAAATTTTGTTTTTACAATAAGTAGGGTTCCCCTATACCACCCTCAAGGTTTTGATATTGGGTTCTCGGCGTCGGGTCTGACTGGTGAGCTCTTGCCAGCTCGTTGGACGGGCCGAGGATGGCTTGGGCGAACTCCCATCCTCGTTCCATCGTTCGATTCGACCTTCGGCCTTTCGGTTCGGATACTCCCTCCCAACCGAGAAGCGGGGTGTATGTCAAGGAACCTATGTTCGCGATTGCATGGATAACTCTAGCGAAAATCATACATAAGTCATTGATAAGTAAATTGTTGTCTGATAGCGAAAAAATGTGTTATTTTTGCTACCCCTTATATGGACACAAAAAAAGGACGGTTCTTAACCGTCCTTTTTCCCTCTAATTTGAAAGATTAGCTCAATAGAAATTCCGACCCAAGACGCGCCATTCCTCGTCTTTGTAACGCTGCCATATTCCTTTTATATTCTCGTCACTATCAAGGAATTTCTTATTGTCCGTATATCCGAACATATAAATGATTCGGGAGATGAGCAGCATCAGATTATAGGATATTTTGTTCGGATTGGAACTCCGCTTGTCCTCTTCCTTGAAATGCTCCAGAAACGGGAAGAGACACTTGACGACGAAGGTAATCTTGTAGCAATTCTTGAGTTTGACCGAGAAATCACCCATCTTGAAATAGACGTTGTTTGACAAACTGTCAAACAGCTTGGCAGAGTTTTCTGCCAAAAGGGCAGCCAGCATCCGTATCGCTTCCTGGGAGTCAATGGTCACGCCGTGCTCCCGTCCTTGCCAAATTCGAATCTGGGCATCGGGATGAGAGTGGAGATATCGGGCAAAGTTCTGAAATTGCTCGAAAGATGATGCGGGAAGCAGTATCACACGCTCGGTCTGGTTCTGTGTCAGGTTATAGACGAAGAGCAGCGCCATCCAAAATTTTTCGATGTCGATACCCAGTGCCTCCAAGGAACGGACAACTGGCTTGTTCTCCAGAAACTGTTCTTTGGTAAATGGAAATTTCGACATGTCGAGACCTCTTTCATCCGCGATGATGAAGTCCTGCGTGCATGCGGTGTCTACCTGATACTCCTTTCCATCCTCCTCAATCTCGTAGGCTGGGAACATGGTACTGTTTTGAAACATTGACATCGTCTGTTACCTTTTTGCCGAATATACCACCATCTCCTTGGCCTCGATGACATAACCGGGGTCGGGATTCACCCACTTCAGACGCAGCGTGTGGGGACCGTCGACGGGAAGCTCGTAGGTGTAGAAGATGTCGTACTTGCGCTTGATATAGTCGTAGGGCATCTCGATGTCCTCGACCTTCTCACCGTCGATAAAGGCCTCGATACGGGCCACATAGCTGTTGTCATCGTCGATGCCCAGTTTGCGGACCTGCCCCATCACCACCACGCTGTTGCCCGAGAACGACAGCGAGGCCTCGTCCGTAATATCGAGCTTCAGCACGCGGCGTTCGGTCGGCACGATGGTCGAGAACGACTCCTCGAAAGGAACCTCCTCGGGTTGCTGAAGTACGATGCGGTAGACATCACCCTCGACGCTTCCTCCCTCACGGCCAATCATCTGCGTCAGCAAATCGAGGTTGATGTCGTAAATCTTGTTGAGCGAAATGGACGTATAGGGGAATTCGATGTCGACCACCTTGTCCATTGCGGGCTTCCACTTGTCGGGAATCGCCTCGTAGCCCATCATCACGCCGAGGATGCCGGCCGCCGATGCGGGGTTGCAGTCCGAATCCTGGCCGCAGCGCGTGGCCACATCCATCGTACGGTCGAAATCGCCGTTGCCGTAGAGCAGACCCATCACGACATAGGCCGAATTGATGGTGGCGTCGATGTTGAAGCCGTTGAACACACCCTCGGGGCAACCCTTCTCGTAGGCGTAGCGACGCTCGATTTCGAGCCAGCAACGGCGCCAGTCGTCGGGATAGAGCTCATGGAAACGGATGACATCCTCGATGCAGCGGCGATACTTGCTCCGGGGCGGAATCGTCCGCAGCGCCTCGCGTACGATGGTCGGGATGTCGTTGCAGACGAAGGCCAGCGAGTAGAGGGCCCCGATGTAGACACCGCCGTAGAAGCCGTCGCCGTAGTTCATGATGTGGCCGATGCGGTCGCTGATTTCCGATGCCGAGTTGGGCATGCCGGGGCAAATCATACCGATGAAATCGGCCTCAATCTGGAAATCGATATCGTCGGCATGGGGGTTGTTGCGCCAGTGGCCCGACTCAGGCGGCATGATGCCGTGGAGGATGTTATAGCGGGCCGCCTGGTTGGCGTGCCAGAGCTTGTAGTCGGCATTGGCGAAGGCCTGGGCGTAGACCTCGGCCGGAGCGTCGATGCCGTAGCGCTGCATCACCTCGACGAACGTGAGGTCCATGTAGACATCGTCGTAAAGACCCGGGTCGTCACGGAACGTATCGAAGGCATAGTCGTCGTACCAGACGATGGGCGCCTCGTCGCTGATGAGCGCTCCCTTGTACTTGAATTCGGTGGGTCCGCCGTAGGTGCAGCCGATGGTCTGACCGGCCCACCCTCCGCGAATCTTGTCGCGGAGGGTTGCCTCGTCGATTTCGAAGGTCGAACCGTAGTCAATCGACGGAGCGGTCGAGGTGCAGGCCGTGGCTGCAAGGAGTGCGGAGAGCAGAATGAGCGGTTTATTCATTGCAGCATCTTTTTCAGTTGTGGTAATACTTGTTGGTCGGAGGAGTCGACGTGTAGTACATGATGTCGTTCACACGCAGCAGATACTCCTTGTTGGGGTTGAGCCACTTGAGGCGGACCGTATGCCGGCCCTCGTCGAGCCCGTACTTCCAGGCCGGCTCGAGCTTGCGGTCGGTATTCTTCATCGGCATGCGCGAAATGTGGTCGAGCTTGCCGTCAATCCACACCTCGAACTCGGCCACGTAGGGGTCGTCGGCCTCGGCCAGGGCAAATACCTCCGAACCGATGTGGCGGGTCGACACGCGGTTAACGTAGTCGGGCGTGATGCTGCGCAGGCAGACCAGGTTGCCCCAGATGACGAAACCGTTGCCCTTGAAATCGAACTCGTATTCGCCGTCGACGAAGCAATCCTTGCGTTCGCGGAAGAGCGGATAGGTGTCGATGAAGTTCTGCTCGAGGGGCAGCACCTCGGCCTTGCGCTGAGGAATGGTCACCTGCCCGTCGGCCACCGTGCCGCCGGCACGACGCACCATCTCGAGCGCATGCTTGAAGCTCAGGTCGTAGGCCTTGGAGAGCGAAACATTGGTTCCGTCGAAGTTGAGCGACTCGATTTCGCTCAGCGGGCCGCGCCAGAACTCCGGAATGTTCGAATAGCCGTTCATCACGCCCAGCACGCCGCCGACCGTAGCCGGGTTGCAGTCCGAATCCTGACCGCAGCGCGTGGCGATATCCATCGAGCGGGCGAAGTCGCCGCCGCCGTAGAGCAGACCGATGGCCACGTAGGCCGAATTGATTTTGGCGTCGATGTTGAAGCTCAGGAAGACGCCCTTGGGACAACCCACGTCGCGGTTCCACTTCTTGTGCAACTCGAACCAGCACTGCTGCCAGTCGTCGGGATACTGGCGGTGCAGTTTGCGCACCTCGTCGACACACTGATAGAAGGTGCTCTCGTGGGGAATGGGCTCAAGCGCCATGTCGAGCACCTCGGCGGGGTCGTTGCTCACGAATGCCGCGGCATAGAGGCCCGCCACGAAGGCGCCGCCGTAGAAGCCATCGCCGCTGTTCATGATGTGGCCCACGCGCGAAGCGATGTCGAGCGCCTCGGGCAGCATGCCCGGAGCCATCAGTCCGATGAAGTCGGCCTCAATCTGGAAATCGAGGTCATCGGCATGGGGGTTGTTGACCCAGTTGCCCGATGCGGGCGGCATGATGCCGTTGCGGATGTTGTAGCGACCCGCCTGGTTGGCATGCGCCAGATGGTACTCGGCGAAGGCAAACCGCTGCGCCAGCCGCTCGGTCGTGCAGTCGAGCCCCTCCTGCTCGAAGGTCTCGACGAAGGTAAGGTCGTTGTAGATATCGTCGAACAGACCGGGCTTCTTGTCCCACCAGTACTTCACATAGTGTTCCGACCAGGGAATGGGCTGGTAGTCCTGAATGGTCGTGCCGGTGAACTTGAATTCGGTCGGGGCGCCGAATACGACGCCGATGGTCTGGCCGGCCCAGCCGCCACGAATCTTGTCGTAGAGCTCCTGCTCCGTAAGTGTGACTTCGGAGGGCTGCTGCGGGGCGCTGCATGCCGCGAGCGACAGGGCGAGCGCCATCATGGGGAATATGCTTTTCATCGTTGCGGTCTATTGTTTTTCGTAAACACCCAGTTCGGTAATGGAGATGAAGCTCGAACAGCCCTTCGTCGGCTTGTTCCAGTGCTCCTGCACCTTGCAGTCGAGCAGCAGGCGCACGGCCGTGGTCTTGACAGGCTCGAATTCGAAGACATACTCGACGAAATGAGGCTGGAAGAAGACCACGTCGGTCTCGGGCAGCGCGGGCGTCGAGCTGAACTTGCCCACGTCGTACCAACGGCCGTCTTCACCGCGATACTGGATGGCAACCGACGAGAACCAGCCGCCGAACTCCTCGAGGCAGCCCGTATGGAACGACATCATGTCGATGGTGCGCGGCTCGCTCCACTCATAACCGAACCAGTCGATTTTGGGCAGGTCGGAGTGCGCGGCCAGCGAATAGAAGGCCGAGCCTTCACCGTTGAGCCGTCCGTCGCGGATGACATCGACGCTGTGGGCATACATCGGCTTGCCGAAGGTAATCCAGCACTTGTAGAGCACCTCGTCGTTCATCGTGCGGATGTTCGTCAGGATGCTGTCGGCCTCGGGGGCGATGTTCTTCGTGCGGACCAGCAGCTCGAAACGCTTGCTGAGGTTCTTCCTGCCGTCGCTGAGCGAGAGGGTTACGGGATACTTGCCCGCCCGCAGCGGCGTACCCGTGATGCGGCCGTTGTCGAAGGTGACACCTTCGGGCAGCGAGCCCTCGACGAGCGACCATGCATAGTTCTCGTTGGCGGCGCAGCTGAAGCGGTAGTCAACCGGGCAGCCCACCTCCATGCGGGGCATCGGGCCGACGCAGAACTCGAGCGGAGCCTTGAACTCGGCCTTCGTGTTGATGACCAGATACTTCTTGCCACCGCGCTCCATCACGCGTCCGCCCTTCTCGCACACCAGCTTGACGGCCATCTCCACCGTGCGGTCAATCATGTCGTCAATCGACGCATCGGGCATATCGTAACGCGTGATGTTGATGTAGCGGTCGTTGAACGGCTTGGTCCAGTGGTCGAACGGCATCAGCAGCTGGCGCGGAAGCGATTTGCCGCCGTTGATGATACCCAGAATGCCGCCGACGGTGGCCGTCTGGTTGTCGGCATCGAAGCCCATGGCGCAACCCAGGTCCATCGTGCGCTGCAGGTCGCCCTTGCCGTAGAGCAGCGTCAGGATACCGCACGCACCGTTGAGATTGGCGTTCCAGATGGTCCGCGTCATCTCGGGCTCGTTCACGTAGTAGGCCTCGGCCATCTCGGCACGCGCCTTCTGCCAGTTGTCGGGATACTTCTTGTAGAGTTCGTACATGTGGCGCACCGTAGCCGCATAGCGGTCGTCGGCGGGGAGGTAGTTGAGCGCGTTGAGCACCAGCTTCTCGATGTCATGCTCGAAGAAGGCCTCGGCATACATCGCACCGTAGTGGATGGTCGGCGAGATGGCCCAGCCGTCGCTGGTGATGCGGGCGGCCCAGGCCGATTTCCCGGCGGCATAACGCACCATGCCGGGAGCCGTATAGCTCCAGATTTCGTTGATAAGCTGGGGGTCAATCTGGTACCAGTGGGGGTTCGACTCCATGCTGCCCGTAAACGGAGGCGTATATCCGTAGTGCATCAGACCCAGCGCCGCACGGTTGGCCAGCCACACGCGGTCGCGGATGTGGTACATCCACCCTTCGCGCATCTGGGCATAGGTGGGCTCGCTGCCGTACTTCTCCATGAGCATCAGGTAGAGGTACTCGACATCGGTATCGTCGTCCGAGAAGGCTCCGTCGTACTGCTCCATCTTCACCAGGCTCTTCGAATAGCCGAACGGGAACTTCGACTCGTCGCCCTCCTTCTCGATGAACTTGTTCTCGAAGGGCAGTCCGTACATGTTGCCTACCATCTGTCCGAGCCAGGCGCCGGCAATCTTGTCGCGCAGTTCGTCGAGCGCAATGCGCTTCTGCTGCGCCGCCGCCGTACTCAGGGCCATACAGGCGAGCATCGTCACTACAATTTTTCTCTTCATTTTGTTGTCGGTTGGGGTTTTATCGGTTCATGAATCATGCACAGCCATCAATATCCGGAATTCTGCGAGAGACGCGGATTGGCCGCAAGAACGGTTGTCGGTATCGGGAAAAGCTTCTTCGTCGCGGCGCTGGCCGTAGGTTTGGCCCACCAGGCATCGTTGTACTTGCCGAAGCGGATGAGGTCCTGGCGGCGCCAGCCCTCCCACGCGAGCTCGCGTCCGCGCTCGTCGAGCAGTTCGTCGAGCGTCAGGTCGGCAGCCGAGTATACGGGCAGTCCGGCACGCGTGCGGATTTTCTGCAGGTCGGCCAGCTGGGCAGCCTCGGCAGCGCGATTCTGGCGTACGAGCGCCTCGGCATACATCAGCACGACGTCGGCATAGCGGAACAGCACAAAGTCGTTGTCCATGCTGGTCTGGTCGCTGACCAGCAGACCGTCGGTCTGATAGTGCCACTTCCAGATGCGCGCTCCGTCGTAGAGTTCGCGGCGCGTCGAGTAGAGCTCCTCGTCGAATACCGGGTTATAGGGGGCATCGGTCACGTCGTAGCCGCCGCTGTTGGTCTTGTTGCCCTTGTAGAGCCACGTGGCGTCACGACGCTTGTCGGCCTCATCGTACTTCTGGAAGAAGTCGGGCTGGCAGACGAAGCCGTCCCAGGCGCTGGCCGGAATGTTGAACTTCTCGGTTGCCCAGCTGTCGAGCGCCATGATGTAGATGATGAACGAATTGTGGTCCGACTCGGTGAAGGTCGTGCTGTAGGGGATGACGAAGATGTTCTCCACCGAGCCTTCGTTATCGGTCGAGAAGTTCGACGCATAGTCGTCGGCAATCGAGTAGTGCCCCTTCGAAATCACATCGTAGCAGGCCTTCTCGGCCTCCGCCCACATCGGTTCGCCAATCCACTCCTCGGCGTTGAGATAGAGCTTCGCCAGAAGCGTGTTGGCCACATCCTGCGTCACGCGGCCATAGGTGGTCGACGAAGGCTCCTCGTCGAGCAGCGAGAGGTTGTCCTTGATGGTCTGCTCGATGAACGTGAAGAGGAACTTGCGGTCCTTCTGCTCGGGATACGACATGTCTGTGTAGTCAATCGAGTAGGGAACGTTGCCCCATCCGTCGATGGCCATGAAGTAGAAGAAGGCGCGCAGCACCTCGACCTCGGCGATGATTTTGTCCTTGGTATCGAACTCGACGCTCGAAAGGCCCAGTTCGTAGAGAATCTCGTTGCACGAGGCGATGCCGTCGAAGCAGAAGTTCCAGCCCTTGAGCACGAGGGTGTTCGAGGGGGAATATTGGTGACGCTGCAGCTCGCCGTAACGCTCCTCGGCCCACGAGCCGTTGGAATTGATGGGCACGGCGCATTCGTCCGAAACCTGGAGCGCAAGCGTCCACAGGCTCTGCTCCGTACAGTAGTTCTGAAGCTGGGTATAGGCACGGCCGGCCGTGGCAATCAGCTCCTGTTCGGTCTTTCCGAAATCCTCCATCGGGATTTCGGAATATACTTCCTCGGTGAGGTCGAAACATCCGCTCAGCATCATGGCCGAGAGAAGCGTCAACCCCGTATTTCGCATGAACGTTTTCATATCGGTTTGGGCTTGATGGTTAGAAATTGAGGTTTACGCCGACGGTGAAGGTCGTCGTCGAGGGATAGTAGCTTACGTTCTCGATACCGGGAGTGATGCCCGAAAGCGAGACTTCGGGGTCAACGCCGTTGTAGCCGGTAAGGCAGAGCAGGTTCTGACCGGTCAGCGAGAGACGCATGCTGCGGATGTACTTCGACTTGAAGTTGAAGGTGTAGCCCAGCGAAAGGTTGTCGAGCTTGAGGTAGGTGGCATCCTCGATGTACTTCGACGAATACATCACGCCGCCCGTATTGCGCTTGTCGAGCCACGACGAGCTGATGTTCTTGAGACCGAACTCGGAGAGGTTCTCGTAGTAAAGCGCATAGGTATTGAGGATGTCGCCGCCAATCGACGCACGAAGCGTAAAGCTCAGGTCGAGGTTCTTGCAGATGCGGAACATGTTGCTCCACGCCAGCGTGAAGTCGGGATAGGCGCATCCGATTTTCTCCCAGGCCGACTCGGGCACGCTGCCGGCAATCGAGTTGGCATAGATGTCATTGCCCTCCTCGTCGACGCCCAGCCAGCGGGGACCGTAGAACGTTCCGAGCGATTCGCCCTCGACCAGGCGCTGGCAGTAGGCCGCCACAGGCGAATTGAGCCAACCCACCTTGTACTCGCCGTCGGTGAACTCCTCGTTGGTGAACTTGACCAGCTTGTTGGTATTGCGCGAGAAGATGAGGGTCGAGTTCCAGACGAGGTTCTTGGTGCGCACGGGCGTACCGCTGAGCGTAATCTCGATACCCGAGTTCTTGATTTCACCCACGTTGGTGAACATCTCGTTGTAGACGTAGGGAGGCGTCGGGACCTGATAGGTATAGAGCAGGTCGGTCGTGCGGCGCTGGTAGTAGTCGAGCGTGAGCGAGAGGCGGTTGTCGAGCACCGAGAAGTCGACGCCGACGTTCCACTCGGCCTTCTTCTCCCATCCCAGGTCGGGATTGGCGTTGCTGGCCGGAGCATAGGTGTTAATCCACTTGCCGTTGTAGTAGAAGCGGCCCGAGGTCTTCATCAGCAGCAGCGACTGGTAGTTCGAGAAGTCCTGGTTGCCCGTTACGCCGTAACCGGCACGCAGCTTGAGTTCGTTAATCCACTCCGCGTCACGCAGGAACTCCTCCTGACTGATACGCCAGCCGAGGCTGACGGCCGGGAACCATCCCCACTTGTTGTCGGCACCGAAGCGGCTCGAACCGTCGCGGCGCAGCGAGACCGAAAGCAGGTAGCGCTCGTCGTAGTTGTACATCACGCGGCCGAAGAGGGCGATGTAGGTGTTCGACTCCTTGTAGGAGGACATCGAAGCCTGGCCGTTCTGCAGGCCGCTGCCCGAACCGATGTTGTCGGTACCCCAGTCGTCGGTGTCAAACCCGTTGTTCTCCATGGCCGACGTCTCGTAGTAGCCGCGCTGCCACGTGTAGCCCAGCACGGCCTGCAGCGAGTGGCGGCCGAACTGACGCGAATAGTTGAGCGTGCTCTCCCACTGGATGTCGCGCGACAGTTCGTTGGAGATGGTGGCGATACCGTCCTGGCCGATGGCGCTGGGATAGTAACGCGTCTTGTAGTCGCGCGATTCGAAGTTCTGCTGGGTGTAGGAGAAGAAGTTGTCCCACTTGAGACCCTGGACGGGCAGGATGTTGAGCGTGACGCGCACACTGCCGCCCAAATCGTCGGCACGCGACTTCTGCTCGCGCTCGTTGAGCATGGCCACGGGGTTGTAGTAGGCCATCGTGTTGTCGACACGGAAATAGCCGCCCGAAGCGGTATTCGTGGGGTCGTAGACCGGCTCGGTCGGGTTGTGGTAGAAGGCCTGCTCGAATACCGAGTAGTCGGCCGGCGAGTAGACGCGCTTCGAGAAGTAGGCGTTATAGTCCAAATCGAGCCAGCCCTCGAAGGCCGTCTGGTGGATATTGGTCTTGAAGAGATACTTTTCGGCGTCGTTCTTGCGCTGCAGACCCTGGTTCTGCTCGACGTTGACGACCGTACGGTGCGAGAATTTCTCGGAACCGCCCGAGATGGCAAGGCTGTGCTTGTGGCTGATGGGGGTGCGGGTCACCTCGTCGAACCAGTCGGTCTCGGCTCCGTAGAGCGAGCCGGCGCTCGAGGGCGAATAGTTGTTGACAACCCACTCGAATTCCTTGGCAGTCAGCGGCTCTGCACGGCGCGCAACCGTTTGCACGGAGAACTGGCCGTCATACTCGACCTGGGTCTGGCCCGAGCGGGCGCGCTTGGTGGTGATGATGATGACGCCGTTGGTTCCGCGCGTACCGTAGATGGCAGCCGCCGAACCGTCCTTCAGCACGTCGACCGACTCGACCTCCTGGAAGTTGATGTTGCGGATATCGGCTCCGACCACACCGTCGATGATGAGCAGCGGGCCCTGGCCTGCGCTCAGCGTGTTGGCGCCGCGCAACAGAATCTCATACGAAGCGTTGGGGTCGCCACCATTGGGGTTCACCACGCTCAGACCGGCCACCTTGCCCTGGAACAGACCGGCGGCATTGGTGAACGAACCCGTATTGAAATCGTCGCTCTTGAGGCTCGACACCGAACCGGTGACCTCCTTCTTGGTCGTCTTGCCGTAACCGATGACCACGACCTCGTCAATCGACTCCTGGTCCTCGCGAAGCTCCACGTTGATTTCCGTACGGTTCGCTACGGCAATGCTCTGGGCAACATATCCGAGGTAGGAGAAGCTGAGTACGGAATTGGCACCGTCGACTTCGATGGCATAACGGCCCTCTTCGTCCGTGACAACGCCGCGCGTCGTCCCTTCGACGACAACCGACACGCCGACAAGCGGAGTTTTGCTGCCGGCGTCGATAATACGGCCGCTGACCGACATCTCGCCATTCCCCTGCTCCTGGGCAACGGCCACCGATGCTCCCGTTGCGCAGAACAGGACGCAAACGAGATGCAGCATCAAGCGATGGAAAAGTTTGCAGTTCATAGCAGGTGTTTTTAGATTTGGTTCTTCATTTCCGGATTCTATTCGCCGAGTTCCGAACGGTGGGGAATCGACGACTGTGCACCCATGCGGGTCACCGAGATGGCCGACGCGCGGCTGGCGAAACGCGCCGCCTCGACCAGCGAACGGCCTTCGGAGAGTGCCACGCACAACGCGCCGTTGAATACGTCGCCCGCAGCCGTGGTATCCATCGCCTCGACGCGATGCGCCTCGACGACACTACACCCGTCGGCCGTGCAGACCAGCGAGCCCTTCGAGCCGAGCGTCACGATGACGTTCCTGGCACCCATCTCCATCAGACGTGCGGCCGCGCGCTCGGCGTCGGCCTGGGATTCAATCTTCACGCCCGAGAGCAGCTGGCACTCCGTACGGTTGGGGGTAATCAGATAGAGGCTTTCGACAAGCGTCTTCGACAGCTGGGCCGCAGGTGCGGGATTGAGGATGACTTTCGTTCCGGCAGCAACGGCAATCGAAGCCGCATACTCGACGACCGGCATCGGAATCTCCAGCTGCATGAGCAGGTAATCGGCCGCCGCAATCTCGTCGCGTACGCCGTCGATATCGGCACACGACAGCGTATCGTTGGCTCCGGGCGCCACCACAATGCAGTTCTCACCTTTGGCGTCGACCGTAATGAGCGCCATTCCCGACGGAGTGCCCTTCTCGACAAGCAGAAACTTCTCGGGAAGGCCCTCCTTGACGTAACGCGTACGCGATTCGTCGCCGAACATGTCGTCACCGACCTTGGTCACAAAGGTCACATCGCCGCCCAGACGGGCCACGGCAACGGCCTGGTTGGCCCCCTTGCCGCCCGCTGTCATCATGAATTTCCCGCCGATGACCGTCTCGCCGGGCTCGGGAATCGAACCGGTCTTGATGGCAAGGTCGGTATTCGAGCTCCCAATGACAATAATTTTACTCATGTTTTATTAGGTTAGTATGGTTTTTCAATCCGCAGCGTTGAACAGATACGCCCAGTTTTACGCAAACGTTTGTGCAAGTATAATAAAAAATCAAAACTTTAGCAACAAAAGTTGATTTTTTTGAAAAAAAACTGTAGATTTGAATTGCATTTATAAAAAAACGATGGAAAAGAAGAGTACGATTGTATCGATATCGGAGCGTACAGGCTTTTCAGTTTCAACCGTTTCACGCGTCCTGAGCGGAAAAGCCGAGCTTGCGCGCATCAGCAAATCGACCGTAGAGGCGATACAGGAGGAGGCCAAACGGTGCAATTACAAGCCGAGCCTGCTGGCTAAAGGTTTGCGCACGAGCAAAACCGACACCATCGGGCTTGTCATTCCCAGCATGGAGAACCTTTACTTCGCCAATCTGGCCAGCACCATCATCCGCGATGCCCGCTCCTACGGCTACACCACCGTCACGGTCGACACGACGGAGGACGAGCACAACGAGCGTGCGAGCATCGAATCGCTGCTGGCGCGCCACGTCGACGGCATCATCGTAACGCCGTGCGGCCAGGACCCGGCGTGGCTCGAGAACATCAACCGCAATGTCACCCCCGTGGTGCTCATCGACCGTTATTTCAATTCGACGGAGCTCTCCTACGTCTGCACCGACAACTACCAGGGCGGCTTCGAGGCGACGAAATACCTGCTCAACAACGGCCACGAAAAAATCCTCTGCATCCAGGGAACGCCCCACTCGATGCCGGTACGCGAACGCGTGCGGGGCTACCTCGACGCGCTGCGCGGCCATGGAATCGAACAGAATGCCCGCATCGCCGGCAACAGCTTCTCGATTCAGAACGGATACCTCGAGACCAAACTCGCGCTGAATTCGCCCGAGCGCCCCACGGCCATCTTCGCGCTGAGCAACACCATCCTGCTCGGCGCCATCAAGGCCATCAAGGAGTCGGGGCTCTCGATTCCCGACGACATCTCGGCCATCACGTTCGACAACAACACCTTCCTCGACTTCATCGACCCGCCCATCACACGAATCAGCCAGCCGGTGAACGAAATCGGCACCCTTGCGGTCAAGCTGCTCATGCAGGGTATCGCCGAGAAGCGGTCGACGGGAGCCAGAATGCAGCTCCAACCGCAACTCATCGTCTGCGATTCGGTGGCCAACATCCTCATGAAGGAGAAGCAGTCCGTACGCTGAACCTGCCGCACAACAATCAACACAGCCATGAGAACGACACCGGACTACATCACGGAACTCGCCCCCGGCGAAATCTTCGTCTTCGGGAGCAACCTCGCAGGCATGCACGGCGGCGGCGCCGCACGCCTGGCCTACCAGAAGTTCGGAGCTGTCTGGGGCAAGGGCGTCGGGCTGCACGGCCGCAGCTACGCCATTCCGACCATGCACGGCGGCGTGGAGCGCATCGCCCCCTACGTGGATGAATTCATCGCATTCGCCCGCAACCACCCCGACCTGACCTTCCTCGTCACCGAAATCGGCTGCGGCATCGCCGGATTCACGCCCGAAGAGATTGCACCGCTTTTCAGCCGGGCCCGCGACGTGGAGAACATCCATCTTCCGGCCCGCTTCCGCGAACTGCTCCGGTAACGCACGACACACATCCTCCCGCAGCCTGCGCGGACACTGGCGACAACACCGGCTGCACCATAAAAGCCAACCGGGGCGAAGAGTTCTCACACTCTCCGCCCCGGTCGCTTATATAAATATGTCGACGGGAAACTACTCGGCCTTCTCGCCGAACGCCTCGCGATAGAAGCGCGCAATCCGGTCGAAGGGAATCACCTCCATATTGTCGTAGAGGTCCACATGATTGGCTCCCGGAATAAGCAGCAGCTGTTTGTTGTCGCCCTCCAGCCGCTTGAAGGCATCTTCGCTGAAATAGCGCGAATGGGCTTCGGTTCCGTGGAGCATCAGCACGGCGCTGCGGATTTCGCCGATATAGGTGAGCAGCGGCATGTTGACGAAGGCCAGTGAGTTGGTGCGCAGCAGTCCGTCGTTGGAGTTGGGCGAACGGCGGTGATACCCGCGCGACGTCTTGTAGTAGTCATGATACTGGCGCACGAAGAGCGGCGCATCATCGGGCAGGGGGTCCACTACCCCACCGTCGCGCTCGCCCACGCCCGAGCGGTAATCCTTCAGGCGCTGCTCGTTGAGCCGCACGCGCATCGCATGGCGGTCATCGGCGGTCATCGAATCGAAGTAGCCGTTGGCGTTCACGCGGCTCATGTCGTACATCGTCGAGGTGACCGTCGCACGGATACGCGTATCGATGGCCGCGGCATTGAGCGCAAAGCCGCCCCAGCCGCAGATGCCGCAGATGCCGACACGTTCGGGGTCGACGTCGTCGCGCGTGAGCAGGCAGTCGATGGCGGCGCTGAAATCATCCGTACTGATTTCGGGCGAGGTGAGGTTGCGGGGTGTGCCGCCGCTCTCGCCGCAGTACGACGGGTCGAAGGCGATTGCCAGGAACCCGCGCTCGGCCAGCGCCTGGGCGTAACGGCCCGAGACCTGCTCCTTCACGGCTCCGTAGGGGCCGCAGACGGCAATGGCCGCAAACGGGCCCTCGGCACCCTGGGGTTTGTAGAGGTCGGCGGCAAGCGTAATGCCGTAGCGGTTGTGAAAAGTGATTTTCGTGTGTTCGACCTTGTCGCTCAGCGGAAAGGTCTTGTCCCATTCGCGGGTCAGTTCCAACGTCTCCATATCGTATGTTTTAACGGTTTCAGCATCTTTTCCGGGCCCGGAGGCCGATGCGGCGGCCGGCAACAGCCCCACCAGGAGCAAAAGCGGCAATACGGTCTGTTTCATATCCATTCTGTACGGTTGTGTTACGGGCGTCTGGTCCGCCCCGGGTTCGCAGTGCAAAGATAGGGGCTTTGCGCGGACGGCGGCATAGACGGATTACGGATGCTGTTACCATTTTCCCGGTTTTCGGGCTCACCGGCACGCCGGCACGCGGGTCCCGCCTGCATCCCGGCACGCCGGCGGATGCAGACACGTTTTTTTTGCCGATGAGGTGCACACCGTCCGGATTTTTTCGTATCTTTGTCTTCAAACACAAGAGGGGTGCCCCGCTGCCACCGGCTCCGAGGCTGAGATTATACCCTATGAACTTGATGCGGGCAATGCCGCCGAAAGGACTTGTTCATAGACCGTTGCGTCGCCGTTACTGCGGGCACACCTCTGGCGTAAAACGGGAATCGCATGAACATACTCATCAACCACAAGCCGTTCGAGCTCCATGGAGACTCGACGCTCGAAGAGGCTCTGACCCAGGCGCAGATTCCGCTCGAAGGGGTGGCCGTCGCCGTGAACAACCGCGTGGTGCCGCGCCGCGACTGGGGCAACACGCCTCTCGAAGAGGGAAGCAAAATCACGGTCATCAGGGCCGTCTGCGGCGGATGATGCGTCTCTACGTCATCACCAAGAGCAGCTTCGCAGAGCAGGAGGCGGACATCATCCGCACCCTGCTGCTCGAAGGCATCGACCGCGTCCATCTGCGCAAGCCGCATTCCGACGAGGAGTCGATGCGCCGGCTGCTCGATGCCATTCCCGGCGAGCTCCACCCGCGCCTCACGCTGCAGGACCACCCGGGGCTGGCCGCCGAGTATGGCGTCGGAGGCATTCACCTGAACAGCCGCAATCCGCAGCCGCCCGCCGGATTCGGCGGACTGGTCAGCCGGTCGTGCCACTCGCTCGACGAGGTGGCGGCCGACCGCACGAGCGACTACCTCTTTCTGAGCCCCATCTTCGACAGCATCTCGAAGGAGGGCTACCGCTCGGCCTTCACCCCCTCCGTGCTGCGCGATGCTGCAGCACGCGGTCTGCTCGGCCGGCGGGTAGCGGCACTGGGAGGCGTACGTCCCGAACTGCTGCCCGCGCTGCGCGACTACGGCTTCGGCGGCGCGGCACTTCTGGGCTGCATCTGGCGCGACACGACGCCCGCCGGGCTGCAGGCCACGCTGAAGCGAATCCACGAATACAACATAGATTAGGACCCACATGCTGCAATTCATCACACACCATAACGACCGCTACGACTACCTCACGGGGACGCAGGCCGTACTCGACGGAGGCTGCCGCTGGGTGCAGCTCCGCATGAAGGGGACCTCGGACGAAGAGGTGCTCCGCACGGGACGCGAAGTGGCGGCCCGCTGCCGTGCCTGCGGCGCCACCTTCATACTCGACGACCGCGTGGAGCTGGTCGACCGGCTCGGCGCCGACGGCGTCCATCTGGGCAAGCTGGACATGCCCGTGGCCGAGGCACGGCGCATCCTGGGGCCCGACCGCATCATCGGCGCCACGGCCAACACATTCGACGACATCGCCCGCGCGGCAGCCGCCGGGGCCGACTACATCGGCCTGGGCCCCTTCCGCTTCACGCAGACCAAGAGCAACCTGAGCCCCATTCTCGGACTCGAAGGCTACCGCTCGCTGCTCACGCAGTGCCGCCGGGCGGGCATCACGCTCCCGGTGGTGGCCATCGGAGGCATCACGGCAGCCGACATCGCCGACCTCTGCGCCACCGGCATCGGGGGCATCGCCCTGTCGGGTGCGCTGCTCACGGCCGACGACCCCGTCGGCGAAACCCGCACCATACTGGAACTCATCGACAAGAACCAACATTGAAACACGATATGAAAAACGAATTGGTAATCGGCGGACGGACGTTCCGTTCGCGTCTGTTCGTCGGCACGGGCAAATTCAGTTCGAACGAGCTGATGTCCCGGGCCATCGAGGCTTCGGAATCCGAAATGGTCACAGTCGCCATGAAACGCATCGACATGAACAACCCCGAGGACGACATGCTCGCCCATGTGCGCCGCCCGGGTATCCAGCTGCTGCCCAACACCTCGGGCGTGCGCGACGCCGAGGAGGCCGTACTGGCCGCCCAGCTGGCCCGCGAGGCCTTCGGCACCAACTTCATCAAGCTGGAGATTCACCCCGACCCGAAATACCTGCTGCCCGACCCCGTCGAGACGCTGCGCGCCACCGAGCAGCTCGTCAAGCTGGGCTTCGTCGTGCTGCCCTACATTCAGGCCGACCCCGTGCTCTGCAAGCGGCTCGAGGAGGCCGGCGCCGCCACCGTGATGCCGCTGGCCGCCCCCATCGGCACGAACAAGGGGCTTGTGACGCGCGAGCTGCTCGAAATCATCATCGAACAGAGCAACGTGCCGGTGGTCGTCGACGCCGGACTGGGCGCGCCGTCGCACGCCGCCGCAGCCATGGAGCTGGGCGCCGACGCCGTGCTGGTCAATACGGCCATCGCCGTGGCGGGCGACCCTGTCCGCATGGCACGTGCCTTCGCCCGCGCCGTCGAGGCGGGCCGCGAGGCCTACGAAGCCGGTCTGGGTGCACAGTCGCGCCATGCCGACGCCAGCAGCCCCCTCACCTCGTTCCTCGACTGACACGAAACGACAGAAACCCAATGACCCCAATCCGGCCATGAAAGAACAGGAGCAGAAAGCATACGCCCATGCCGAGAAAGCCTACATGCAGGGCACGCTTTACCCCGACATCCGAGTAGGCATGCAGCGGGTGAACCTCACCCCCACCGTCCGCATCGTCGACGGGAAGAAGGAGGTCACCCCCAACGCCCCCGTCTACGTCTACGACACGAGCGGGCCGTTCAGCGACCCCGACGTTGTCGTAGACCTCAAAAAAGGGCTGCCGCGCATGCGCGAAAGCTGGATTGTCGCCCGCGGCGACGTGGAGCAGCTTCCCTCCGTCAGTTCCGAATACGGCCGGATGCGGCGCGACGACCCGAGTCTGGACCACCTGCGCTTCGAGCACATTGCGCTCCCCTACCGCGCCCGGGCCGGACGGTGCATCACCCAGATGGCCTATGCCCGCGCGGGCATCATCACCCCCGAAATGGAGTATGTGGCCATCCGCGAGAACATGAACTGCCGCGAGCTGGGCATCGAGAGCCACATCACGCCCGAATTCGTCCGCGACGAGATTGCCGCCGGACGGGCCGTTCTGCCGGTCAACATCAACCACCCCGAGAGCGAGCCGATGATTATCGGACGCAACTTCCTGGTGAAAATCAACACCAACATCGGGAATTCGTCCACCACGTCGAGCATCGAGGAGGAGGTCGACAAGGCCGTGTGGAGCTGCCGCTGGGGCGGCGACACGCTGATGGACCTCTCGACGGGGGCCAACATCCACGAGACGCGCGAGTGGATTATCCGCAACTCGCCCGTACCCGTGGGGACGGTCCCCATCTACCAGGCGCTTGAGAAGGTCGCCGGACGGGTCGAGGACTTGTCGTGGGAGCTCTATCGCGACACGCTCATCGAGCAGTGCGAGCAGGGCGTCGACTACTTCACCATCCACGCCGGCATCCGCCGGAAGAATGTCCACCTGGCCGACGGGCGCCTCTGCGGCATCGTCTCGCGCGGCGGAAGCATCATGAGCAAGTGGTGCCTGCTCCACAACCGCGAGAGCTTCCTCTACGAGCACTTCGACGACATCTGCGACATCCTGGCGCAGTACGACGTGGCCGTATCGCTGGGCGACGGATTGCGTCCCGGCTGCATCGCCGACGCCAACGACCGCGCGCAGTTCGCCGAGCTCGACACGATGGGCGAGCTGGTGCTCCGCGCCCGCGCGAAGAACGTGCAGGCCTTCGTCGAAGGTCCCGGGCATGTCCCCATGCACAAAATCCGCGAGAACATGGAGCGTCAGATTGACCACTGCCACAACGCACCCTTCTACACGCTGGGCCCCATCGTCACGGACATCTCCCCGGGCTACGACCACATCACCTCGGCCATCGGCGCCGCGCAAATCGGCTGGCTGGGGACGGCCATGCTCTGCTACGTCACGCCGAAGGAGCACCTCGGGCTGCCCAACCGCGAGGATGTGCGCACGGGCGTCATCACCTACAAGATTGCCGCCCATGCCGCCGACCTGGCCAAAGGACATCCCGGAGCGCAGATTCGCGACAACGCGCTGAGCAAGGCGCGCTACGAATTCCGCTGGCGCGACCAGTTCCACCTGAGCCTCGACCCGGAGCGTGCGCTGGAGTACTTCAACGAAGGCCGCCACACCGACGGCGAATACTGCACCATGTGCGGACCCAACTTCTGCGCCATGAAGCTGAGCCGCGACCTGGCGAATATCAAATGCTGACCCGTTTACGTAAAAAGGAATATAAGAATAAATGTTTTCCGAAGAATTAGCCAAATACGACTGGGAGGAGACCACCCGTCGCATCCAGTCCAAACGCCCGGCCGACGTCGAGGCGGCTCTCGGGCGTGAACACCTCACGCTCGACAACTTCATGGCACTCGTCTCGCCGGCGGCGGCCGCCTACCTCGAGCCGATGGCCCGCCTGAGCCGCCGCTATACGCAGGAGCGTTTCGGCAAGACCATCTCGATGTACATCCCGATGTACATCACCAACTCGTGCACCAATTCGTGCGTCTACTGCGGCTTCAACCGCCACAACGCCATTCCGCGCGTGATTCTCACCCCCGAACAGATTGAGGAGGAGTGCCGCGCCATCCGCCGCCTCGGTCCCTTCGAGAACCTGCTGCTGGTCACGGGCGAGAATCCCCGTGCGGCGGGAGTCGACTACATCGAGAAGGCGCTGCAGGTCTGCCGCCCCTACTTCAACAACCTGACCATCGAGGTGATGCCGCTGGCCGCCGAGGAGTACGAGCGGCTGACCCACGCGGGACTCAACGGCGTGGTCTGCTTCCAGGAGACCTACAACCGCGCCAACTACAACATCTACCACCCGGCCGGCATGAAGTCGAAGTTCGAGTGGCGCGTCAACGGCTTCGACCGCATGGGACAGGCCGGCGTCCACAAAATCGGCATGGGCGTGCTCATCGGACTCGAGGAGTGGCGCACCGACGTGACGATGATGGCGCTCCACCTGCAGTACCTGCGCCGTCACTACTGGAAGACGCGCTACAGCGTCAACTTCCCCCGCATGCGCCCGTCGGAGGGCCACTTCCAGCCCAACGTGGTGATGAGCGACCGCGAGCTGGCGCAGCTGACCTTCGCCTTCCGCATCTTCGACCACGACGTCGACATCTCCTTCTCGACGCGTGAAAGCGCCCTCTTCCGCAACCATCTCGCCACGCTGGGCGTGACGTCGATGAGCGCCGGTTCGAAGACCGACCCGGGAGGCTATGCCACCTACCCGCAGTCGCTCGAGCAGTTCTCCGTAAACGACGAGCGCACGCCGGCCCAGGTCGAGGCCGACATCCGCCGCGAAGGATACGAAGTGGTCTGGAAGGACTGGGACAAAATCTTCGACTGACGATGGCCGACGAACGTTACGCCCGGCAAGTCATGCTGCCCGAAATCGGCGAAGAGGGCCAGCGCCGTCTGGCCTCCTCGTCGGTACTGCTCGTGGGGCTCGGAGGACTGGGGTCGGCGGTTGCGCCCATCCTGGCGGGGGCCGGTGTGGGACGCATCGGGCTCTGCGACCACGACACGGTGTCGTGGAGCAACCTGCCGCGCCAGACGCTCTACACCGAGGAGGAGGTGGGGCGCCCCAAGTGCGAAGCGGCCCTCCGGCGCCTTGCGGCGCTCTCGTCGGCAACCCGATTCGAGTGCCATGCCGAGGGGCTCACACCCGCAAACGCCGAGCGGCTCGTCGCCGCCTACGACCTGGTGGTCGACTGCTGCGACAACTTCGCGACGCGCTACCTGCTGGACGATGCCTGCGCCGCCGCAGAACGGCCCTGGGTCTACGGCTCCATCGGACCCTTCGAGGGACAGGCGAGCCTCTTCAACCACCGCCGCGGAGTCCGCTATGCGGACCTCTACCCCGACCGTGCGGCGCTGTGCAGCGCACCGCGCCGCACGCTGGGGGTGCTGGGAAGCGTCCCGGCCGCCATCGGCGCCATCGAAGCCACCGAAGCGCTCAAACTGCTCGCCGGCATGGAGCCGTCGCTCGACGGCCGGCTCTTCGTGCTCGACCTCAAAAACATGCAATGCGAAACCATCGCTCTTTGAACAACCGATTTCACTTACCGAAAAAACCACAACATGGGAAAAGGATTTGACGAATACGCATCGGCCTACGATGCCTGGTTCCTCGAGAACCGCAACGTACTCTATTCGGAGGTCAACCTCGTTGCCTCGACACTTCGGGATGCCGGACGCATCCTCTCGGTGGGCTGCGGCAGCGGGCTCTTCGAGAAGATTCTCCGCGAGGAGTACGGCATCAACATCACCGACGGCATCGAACCCTCGACCGGCATGGCCGACATCGCCCGCAAGCGGGGCCTCGCCGTAACCATCGCTACGGCCGAGGAGGCCGACTTCGGCCACGGCGACTACGACACGCTGCTCTTCAACGGCACGCCGAGCTACATCGGCGACCTGGAGGGGGTGGTCCGCAAGGCCTACGACGCGCTGCCCCAGGGCGGACGCATCGTGCTCATTGACGTGCCGAAGGAGAGCTCCTACGGCATCATGTACAACCTGACCAAGGCCCTCGGCACGTGGAACCATCCGCTGCTCGAAGGGGTCTATCCGCCCAACCCCTACCCCATCGAGTTCGTCGAGGTGGCCGCCTGGCGCACGACGGCCGAGAAGGTGGCGCTGCTCGAAGCGGCGGGCTTCCGCGACCTGCAGTTCGCCCAGACGCTCACGACCCATCCGCTCTGCTCGAACCGCGTCGAGGAGCAGCCCGTCGAGGGCTACGACCGGGGCGACTACGTGGCCGTAACGGGATACAAACGCTGACACGGGAGGAGCGCCATGAAACGATGGAGCGACGAAGCGTGGGAAGCCGCGCTGCCGGTCTACCGGAAAATCCTCGAGCACCCGTTCGTCGGGGAGCTCTCCGCCGGAACGCTCTCGCCGGAGCGATTCCGCTTCTACATCCGCCAGGATGCCCTCTATCTGGACGGCTACGCAAGGCGGCTGGCCCACATCGCCTCGCGCCTCGCGCGCAAGGAGCACACCGAAGCCTTCCTGCGCTTCGCACTCGACGGCGTCGAGGTCGAACGGGCGCTGCACGAGCAGTTCCTCGGCGGCGAGCACCCCTCGCCCGACGAGATTTCGCCCGCATGCCTGCTCTACACCTCGCTGCTCGGAAGCCAGGCCATGGCCCCGGTCGAGGTTGAGGCGGCGGCCGTGCTCCCCTGCTTCGTGGTCTACCAGCGGGTCGGCGAGCACATCCACGCCCGGCAGCAGGGTGCGGATAACCCTTACCGCCGCTGGATTGAGACCTATGCCGACCCTTCGTTCGCCGAGGCAGCGGCGCTTGCGACGCGCATCTGCGACGAACTGGCCGATGCAGCCGGGGTGGAAACCCGGCAACGGATGACCGAACTCTTCGTGCGCTGCACCCGGATGGAGTGGCTCTTCTGGGAGAGCGCCTGGAGACTCGAAACCTGGAATATCTAACGCCATGAACAGCAACAAGAAAACCTACAAACGCGCCCTGACCATCGCCGGCAGTGACCCGAGCGGCGGCGCGGGCATTCAGGCCGACCTGAAGACCTTCTCGGCCTGCGGCTGCTTCGGCACGTCGGCCATCGTCGCCGTCGTGGACGAGAATACGGTCGGCGTCACGGGCGTACACCCCGTGCCGGTCGACTTCGTGGTGGGGCAAATCCGCTCGGTGCTGGACGACATCGGCGCCGATGCGGTCAAAATCGGCATGCTCCACTCTTCGGAACTGATTCGCGCCGTGCGCGACACGCTGGCCCGCTACGACATCCGCAACGTAGTGCTCGACCCCATGATGGTGGCCACGTCGGGCGACCCGCTGCTGCAGCAGGAGGCCGTCGCTACGCTGCGCGACGAGCTCATTCCCCGCGTACGGGTCATCACGCCCAACATCCCCGAGGCCGAAATTCTGCTCGGCCGCAAACTGCCTCGCCAGGAGGAGCTTCCCGATGCCGCCCGCGAACTATCGCAGGGGGGCCGCGTCTCGGTCTTCCTCAAGGCAGGCCATCTGGACGACGACGAGCTGGTCGACATCTTCTACAATGCCGAGAGCGACGAGGTCATCCCGCTGCGCTCGAAGCGCATCCGGACCGTGAACACCCACGGCACGGGCTGCACGCTCTCGTCGGCCATCGCCGCCTTCCTTGCGCGCGGATTTGCGCTCAACGAGGCCGCGGCCCGGGCCAAGGAGTACATCGCCGAAGCCATCGCCGCCGGAGCCGCCTACGACATCGGCCACGGCCATGGTCCGGTACACCACTTCTACCGCTTCTGGGAATAAGCCCCTCGGACGGGCGGCCCGCCTTGCACGAAACGGTGCGTTTCCCCGAACGGGACGCACCGTTTCGTTTACCCGGCTGCAGGGCTTCCGGCACGCAAAAAAGAGAAACAGCGAGCCCATAAGTTGCTGCGGCAATGTCGGTCTGTCTGAAAAAAAGGGTATCTTTGTTCTGGGAACGGCAAATGAAGGCCGCTGCAAAAACTGCCGGGGTCGTCACAGGCGGCAGGATTGCGGAGTGCGCCCGCCCGACGATTGCAAACTACGTCCTTGCCCGGAGCGGCCACACCCTGTCTCCAGGTGACGGGTGACGTGCCGTCCGGCGCCCAAAGTCAAGGTTGGAAACGGGCGGCTTGCCCACGTGAATGACCGACAAATCGGACAAGAGAAATCCAAATACGGTTCTTAAATATGAAGACGATTTTTATCACCGGAGGCTCCACCGGAATCGGAGCCGCTGCCGTACGCAAGTTCATCGCCGAGGGCTGGAACGTCGGCTTTATGGATATCAACACGCAGGCTGCCCACGCACTTGCGGACGAGCTGAACTGCCCCGAGCGACTGCTCTTCACCGAGGGCAACACCCGCACGCGGAGCGACATCCGCCGCGCGGTTGAGAATACCGTCGCACGGTTCGGCGCGCTCAACAGCGTCTTTGCCAATGCGGGCATTCATCGCTGCAACACGATTCTCGACATCGCCGACGAGGAGCTCGACCTGATGATTCAGACGAACATCTACGGCACGGTCAATACCCTGCGGGAGGCCATTCCGCCGATTATCGAGGCGGGTGGCGGCTCGATTGTCATCAACGCATCGGACCAGTGGTTCGTGGGCAAGCCCCACAGTTTCGCCTACGGTCTGACCAAGGGGGCCCTCGGGCAGATTACCCGCAGCCTGGCCATCGACCTGGGGCCGAAGAACATCCGCGTCAATGCCGTCTGTGCCGGCACAATCCGCACGCCGCTGGTCGACAATCTGTTCGTAAAGTTCGCCGAGGAGAACCACTGCAGCGTCGAGGATTACTGGCGACAGGAGAATGCGCTCTACATGCGCGGCAGCGCCGGCCGTCCGGAAGAGGTTGCCGAGGTGGTCTACTTCCTCGCGTCGGATGCCGCGGGCTTCTGCACCGGCTCCCACTATCTGGTGGACGGAGGTCTGGTGGCCGGTTGATTATCCGCAAGCAGGGCACAGGATGGGAGGGGCCTCGTCCTGTGCCGCCCGCCTGCGACACATCGCCCCGTTTTGCGAAACATGCCACCAGCTCACCCGCTCCGCGCCGACAACCGTCGAGGCGGACCGGGCGGGTGCGTCGTGCGTCCGGTCTGCGGACTGAAGATGCGCCCCCGTTATCGACGCCCACATCGTCCGCCCTCTCTGCTTCAATCCGGAGGCACGGAGACCTGAATCGCCCCATCGGGATTTGGCCATACCGAACCTGAAACAAGCCCGATGCATCCTTTTTCGGGAGCCCCTTCCCTCGGCTCCGCATTGTTGAATCGGGCTCGGAGGCAGCCATCCGCCGCAGTCGAGGATGCGCTATTTATGACATTATCAGCTGTTCCGAATACCGGCCAGCGGAATCATTGCGGAGACAATCGGCCGCAACGCACGGCATCACATCTCCCTATAAGCTTTCGGTGAACAGCCGACAGCCTTCTTGAAGTAGACTCCGAAAAACGACTGATTGGGAAAGTTCAACATGTCGGCAACCTGCTGAGTCGTATACTGCCCGCTTTTCAGCAGCGCCTTGGCCTCCAGAATCACATAGTCCCGAATCCACTCCCCGGCATGACGCCCGCTGACGGCATGCACCACCTGCGAAAGATATTTGGGCGTCAGGCACAATCGTTCGGCATAGAAACCGATGCTGCGTTCCATGGTGCAATGCTGCCGAAGCTCCTCGATGAAACGGTCGAAAATCTGTCTCTTGCGCGAACCCTGCCGGGCATCCTGCCTCTCGACGTATGGAGCCATCAGCTGGCAAATCTCGCTGTAAAGCACCTGCAGATAGCCTCTGAGAAGACCGCCCTTGAAGCGAAAATCGGGCTGTCGGAGTTTGTCATGCAGGGTTCGGTAGATAGCCAGTATATCAGCCGTTTGTGCATCGGTAAGCTGCAGGATTGACTGCTGCGAGAGAAACTTGCGGACGATGAGGGCCTCTTCCGAGCTGTTCTCCGTGATGACGTAGTCGTTCGACAGGGCTATGAACACAATCCGGCAATCGGGCGACAGGTCGAGACATTGGCCAATCGCTCCCGGAGTGACTATCAGCAGCGAGTTGCGGTGCAGTTCATATTCGTTGAGATTCAGCCTGACGCGCATCGACCCGCTGAGACACAGATGCGCCATCGCAAACTGAATCTTGAACGGATAGGGTGCCGTGAGAAACGGCAGCATCGACGGGTCGCTCGTCAAATCGCGCGGCGGTTTCGTATCGTCGAGGTCGCCGGCAAGGATGAACCGGTTCTCAAAGATGCAGGCCTGTTCGTCGAAAGGAATCGTCGTCAGATTGAGTGCATTGAAATTCTGGTTCCCAGTCATGGTTGTTTGCTTTTTCGTCGGCAAATATACCGATTCGAACAGGAAAACGGGTCTGTTTTATCATTAAACAGCCGTTTTACCATCCTTTCAAACAACAAATCCACAACATGCGACAAAATCCATACGGGGAAAAGCCGGAACTTTGCCAGCGGAAAACCATAAAACAAAACAGGAGATGAGGAAAATTGGAAAAAACAGACTGGGAGCCGTACTCGTGACGGCTTTGCTGTGCAGCTGCGCGGGGCGGACGACATCCGAACCGTTCATCCAAAGCGTGAGCCTGACAGAACCCGTAGCATTGAGCACGGAGACCACGCGTATCTATTCGGGCATGGTCAAGGCCGCGCACGAAGTGAGTCTGGGTTTCAAGACCGCCGGGCAGATTGCCCGCATCCACGTATCGGAGGGTGACTTCGTACAACGGGGACAGCTGCTCGCCGAACTGGACGACGCCGACTACCGGCTGGCCGTCGAGGCGCTGCAGATTCAATACGACCAGCTCAAGGACGAGGTAGCGCGCACGAAACGGCTTTTCGACCAGAAGAGCGTATCGGCCAACGACTTCGAGAAGGCCAGCGCGGGCCTGCGGCAGCTGGGCGTGCAGCTGCAGGCCAACCGCAACAAACTGGACTATACGAAACTCTACGCTCCGACCGACGGATATATTCAGCAGGTGAACTTCTCGCCGGCTGAGATGGTCGACGCCGGGACGGCACTCTTCACACTGCTGGATGTTTCGCGGCTGGAGGTCGAGGTCAGCATCCCTGCCGGCGAATACCTTCGCCGCGACCTGTTCACGGGGTTCACCTGCCGGGCGGCAGGGATGGAGGACGGGATGCCGATGCGCCTAGGCGGCGTTACGCCCAAAGCCGACGGCACACAGCTCTACCACCTGACGCTCTCCTTCGCCGGGCGTCCCGACCGGCGGCTGACTGCCGGAATGAACGTCGAGGTCGGCATCACGCTGGCCGACACCGCACGCACCGCCGGGTTCGGCGTACCGCCCGGCGCCGTCTTTCTGGATGGAGATGTCCCCTGCGTATGGGTTTTCGGGGCGGATTCCACCATCGAACGGAGGCCCGTCGCGTTGCGCGACATGGATAGCGAGGGTCGTGTCGTAATCATCGACGGGTTGACCGCCGGAGAACAAATCGTGCGTGCCGGAGTCTCCGCACTCGAGGAGGGAGAGAAGGTCCGTGTGATAGCCACCCCGAGTCAAACCAATGCAGGAGGGCTGTTGTGATGAAGGCAACCGAATTTTTCGTACGGCGGCCCGTCCTGTTCTGGTCGCTCATGGCAGCCATCCTCATCGCCGGCCTGTTGTCGTTCATCCGGATGCCCAAGCTGGAGGACCCGGCCGTGGCGGTCAAACAGGCGATGGTCATGGTTCCCTACCCGGGCGCCAGCGCCCACGAGGTGGAGCTGAAGGTGGCTCAGATGATGGAGGATGAACTGCGCGCGCTGCCCAACGTCAAGAAGGTGAAGAGCGAATGCCGCAACGGCTCGGCCATGTTCACCGTCGAATTCCAGATGACGGTCCTGAACCGCGACCTGGAGCAGCATTTCGACCTGCTGCGCCGCAAGGTGAGCGACGCCGCGTCGCGCCTGCCCGAAGGGTGCTACGACCCGGTGGTCATCGACGACATGATGGATGTCTACGGCATCTTCTACGGTCTGACGGCCGACGGCTACGACTACCCGGAGATGTACCGCTACGCCAAGTTCCTGCGGCGCGAACTGCTCGACGTGAAGGGTGTCAAGCGGATTCTTATCGCCGGCAACCGCGACGAGGTAATCAACATCATCCTCTCGAAGGAGCAGATTGCCCGCAACGGTGTGATTCCCACACAGATTACGTCGGCATTGCAGCAGGCCGGCAAGACGGTCAACGCCGGGAAGTACCCGACCGGCGATGAACGCATTGCACTCTATGTCGATTCGGCGGTCGACGACGAGGAGGAGATTCGCAACCTGGAAATCCGCACGATGGACGGCCGCCAGCTGCGCATCGGCGACGTGGCCCGTGTCGAGCGGGGATATGCCGCACCGCAGCGCAACGGCTTCTTCGTCGACGGGCGCCCGGCACTGGCCCTCTGCATCGCCATGGAGTCCTCGGCCATCGTTCCCGACGTGGGAAAGGCCGTCGATGCCCGGCTTGCGGAGGCCATGCGGCAACTTCCGGCTGGGTTCCACACGGAAAAAATCTTCTTCCAGCCCGACAAGGTCGACGAGGCCATCTCGTCGTTCATGTGGAATCTGCTGGAATCGGTCGTAATCGTCATTCTGGTGCTGGTCTTCACGATGGGACTGCGCAGCGGTCTGATTATCGGATTCGGACTGGTGTTGACGGTTGCCGTCTCGTTCCCGATTCTGCTGACGTGCGGCACGACGCTGCAGCGCATCTCGCTCGGCGCCTTCATCGTGGCCATGGGCATGCTGGTCGACAATGCCGTAGTCATCATGGACGGCATTCTGATTGACAAGAAGCGGGGGTTGAGCCCGAAGGTCTATCTCTACCGCATCGGCCGCAACACGGCCATGCCGCTGCTCGGGGCGACCGTCATCGCCGCCTCGACGTTCCTCGGCATCTACCTCTCGCCCGACTCGGCGGGTGAATATGCCGGCGACCTCTTTCTGGTGCTGTGCGTGAGCCTGCTGGCCAGCTGGGTGCTGGCGCTCGTCCAGGTGCCGATGTGCGCCAAGTCGTGGCTTCCGGCACGTGAAAAGGGGGAGCCCGGGGCACAGAAACCTGCCGTAATGAACTCGCCCGTACACCGCTTCGTACGGCGTGCCATTTCGTTTCTCATCGGCTACAAGCGGGCGACGATTGCCGTGGCCGTTGCGGTACTGCTCCTCTCAATCTTCGGCATGACGCACGTCAAGAACCTCTTTTTCCCCGACTTCGACTACAAGCAGTTCGTCGTCGAGTGCTTCTTCCCGTCGGCAACGGATGCCGACCGGGCACGCGACCGACTGCTCGAGATGAGCGACAGCGTGCGGCGCAATCCGGCTGTCGAACGGGTGGCCGTCAGCCAGGGCAGCGCCCCGGCCCACTACTGTCTGGTGCGCCCCATGACCTCGGGCGGCGACTGCTACGGAGAACTGATTGTCGACTGTCCGGACTACCGGACCGTGCAGGAGCAGATTCCAACGATCCGGCGTCAGTTGCGCGAGGCCTTTCCCGAAGCCTACATCCGCATCCGCAAATATAACTTCTCGGTCTCGACATCGCATACCGTCGAGGTGGAGTTCGCGGGCCCCGACCCGGCGGTGCTGCGCGAATTGAGCGCACAGGCCGAAGCCGTCATGCGCCGCAGTCCCTATGTCGATGCCTACTCGGTGCAGAACAACTGGAAACCGAAGGGCAAGGCGCTCGTCGCCGAATTCAATCAGCAGGATGCCCTGCGGGCCGGAATCGGCCGCGGGGATGTGGCCAACGCCCTGCTGGCCGCCACGGACGGCATGCCGGTCGGCGTGCTGAACGACCAGGACCGCATGGTGATGCTGAACCTGCAGGTACGCAACGACGACGGCAGCCGCATAAGCGACCTCGACGAGATTCCGGTCTGGAGCATGATGAACCTCCGCCTGACCGACGAGGAGCTGCAGGGAGCGCTGGCGGGCGGTCACGGAATGAGCGAGCTGCAGGACCGCATGTTCCGCGCCATACCGCTGGGCAATGCCGTGCGCGACATCCGCCTCGACTGGGACGAGGATGTCGTGCTGCGGATGAACGGCCGCCGGGTAATCGAGGCGGAGTGCGACCCGAATCCCGACTGCGACGAGGCGACGCCGGCCAAGGTCGTGGCATCAATCCGCGACGAGATAGAAGCTATCCCGCTGCCCGACGGTTATACGATGCGCTGGGTCGGCGAAGGCGAATTGCAGGGCGAGGCAATCGGCAATCTGATGAAGTACATGCCGCTGACAATCTTCCTGATTCTGGCCATCCTGCTGCTGTTGTTCAACAGCTGGCGCAAGGTGCTGCTCATCCTCATGTGCTTCCCGTTCGTCTTCTGCGGCATCACCCCGTCGCTGTTCCTGACGGGTCAGCCGCTGACCTTCATGGCCATCATCGGCATGATGGGTCTGATTGGCATGATGGTCAAGAACGCCATCGTGCTGGTCGACGAGATTAACCGCCTGCAGGCCGAGGAGCACCGGTCGCCCTATGCGGCCGTCGTCGAGGCAACGGTTTCGCGCGTGCGTCCGGTGCTGATGGCTTCGCTGACGACCATCGTCGGAATGATTCCGCTGGTCGGCGACCCGATGTACGGCTCGATGGCTCTGACAATCATGGGCGGTCTTACGGTCGGCACGATTATCACGCTCATTCTGCTGCCGATATTCTACGCGGCCCTGTTCCACATTCGCAAACCTCAAAATGCTTAAACGATGAATATCAGAATATATGCGGTTCTGGCGGCCGCACTGCTGTCGGGTCCTGCTGTCCGCGCACAACAACCGCTTCCGCTCTCGCTGGCCGAGTGCCGCGAGCGGGCCCTTGCCCACAGCGAGGAACTTCAACAGGCCGACAACCGGCTCGAACAGGCGCGTCTCGACCGGCGGATTGCCGCCACGGCCGCCCTGCCCAAAATAGAGGGGTCGGCCACCGGCGCGTATGTACTGCCCGATATGGACATGATGGGGATGGACCTCCGCATGCGCGGCACCTACATGGCGGGGCTCAATCTGACCCAACCGATTTATGCCGGAGGCAAGATTTCGGCCGCACGGCGCATGGCCCGCATCGGCGAGGAGGTGGCCGGCGAGCAACGACGGATGACCCGCATGGATGTGCTGGTCGAGGCCGACAACGCCTACTGGACCACGGTGGCGGTCGACCGCCAGGTGCGCATGCTTGAGAGCTACGCCGCGCAGATGGATACGCTTTACCGCCAAACAGCCGCCGCCTTCGAGGCTGGCATGGCCATCGAGAATGACCTGATGCGCATCGAGGCCAAACGCAGCGAGATTCGTTACCAGCTGCAGAAGGCGCACAACGGAGCCGAACTGTGCCGCATGTCGTTGTGTCGGGTGATTGGTGCGGAGGGCGACCTGTACCCGGTCCCGACCGACACGCTCTTCCGGACGCCCCGGCCCGGCATGCTGCGGCCGGACCTCGCGTCCCGTCCCGAATTGCGGATTCTGGAGCAGCAGGTGGCCGTCGGGGAGCAGCAGCTCCGCGATGTCCGTTCGGGCATGCTGCCTTCGGTCGGCTTGTCGCTGGGCTACACCTACTACGGCAACATCAAACTCCAGAGCGTGGTCGATGCAGGCAACGGGACGTTTGTTCCCCATACGCAGGAGTTCCGCGACGGAATCGGGCTGGCCATGCTGGCTGTGAAAATTCCGATTTTCTATTGGGGCGAAGGCCGCAAAAAGGTGCGCAAAGCACGATACGCTCTGCAGAATGCGCAACTCGATTTGCAGAAAAACACGCGTCTGATGTCGCTCGAGGTCGAACAGGCAATCCGCAATGTCGAGGACGGCTACCGATTGATTCAGACGGCCGAACTCGCGCTGCAACAGGCCGAGGAGAACCTGCGTGTGATGCGTAACCGATACACGGCACAGATGGCCCCGCTCACCGACCTGCTGGATGCCCAGTCGCAGTGGCAGCAGGCCGCCAGCAACCGGATTGAAGCGCAGACGCAGTACCGAATCTACGAGACCGAATACCTCAGAAGTACAGGTCTGCTGGAGTAGCGGCAATAAAAAGAGGAGATTGAGGGTCGTGGCCGGAAACCGGTCCGACCCTCTCGCTTTCATATCCCTGTCGGAACAGAAAAAGCCCACGAAGGGATGACAGGGACAAGCATGTGCAAGGTTACGCGCACGTCGGAGCGTGGTTACGCGCAGGTTACGTTTCGGTGTCCCGGAATGTCTCCGGGATTGGAACCAGAACCCGGCGTCGAGCGACGCAAGCAGTCATTCGGAACCCGTGCAACGTTTTGATTTTCCGCTTGATAGTGGATAAATAAAAGAAAACGAGACGGTTGCTGTAACCATCTCGTTTTCTCGTTCTGCGGTGCGTAGGGGACTCGAACCCCTGACCCCGTGCGTGACAGGCACGTATTCTAACCAGCTGAACTAACGCACCGTTTTTCGTATTGCGAGTGCAAAGATACGTCTAATTTTGAAAACCGCAAATTTTTCCGCCACTTTTTTTCACAATTACACCAAACAACCCCGGACCGATACGGCAAAAAGGCTTCAGACCTCCAACCGCGCCCCTCGGTCACCACAGGCAAGCAGCAAGACAACTCACTGAGGATAAGGCAAAAGACAGAACCGCCGATGCCGTCCGACCGATTTTCACCGGCCACAGGACGATGCTGCGCAAAAAATCGTATCTTTGTAACCGGAGTCGCCGGGATGCGGACCGCACGGCACGGTCTCACGGCAGGAAACGACCTGCCCTCTCCCCTGCCGTCTGCCGATTCGGCCGCACATTGCGGCAAAGGGCCGACACCCCGGGACCAGACCGAAATCTGAATTATGGAACGACATCTTTTGGAAAGTCCGACCGACGTCGAGGAGCGCTGCCTGAAGCTCGGCTTCCTCCCCTTCTTCCGATGCGGCATCCCCGGCTTCTCGGTCGAGGAGATGGTAGCCCGCGAATACTGGTTTACCGACGAAGAGGGCGCCTGGGAATGGAAGGGCCCCATCATCCGCGAGGGACACTGCGCCTACGGCAAGTTCTTCAACCGCAAGGCCGGATTCGTCAGCCGTGCATGGCTGCCCGACTGGGTCAACTACCGCCGCTCGCGCCACCTTGCGCCGAACGACGACACAGCGGCGCTCGACGACGTGGTGCTGCAGACGATTCTGGCCGAAGGGTCGGCCACCATCAAGGAGCTGCGCCGCATGCTGGGCTTTGCCAAGGGGCGCGGACGGAGAGCGGCAACGGAGCTCGAATCGGAGGTTGCGGAGGATGAGAAAATCTCGCTCGACCCGATTCTGACGCGGCTGCAGATGGAGGCAAGGCTGGTCATCGCCGACTTCGAATACAACATCGACCGCCACGGCAACCCCTACGGCTGGGGCGTGGCCCGTTACACGGCACCCGAATCGCTCTACGGTTCATTTGTGACCGAGCGCTCGCCCGAAGAGTCGTTCGCCCGTCTTCTGGACCATTTCCGCACACTCTTTCCCGACTCGTCCGAAAACCGCCTGCGGAAGCTCATCGGCTGACCGCCGAGGGAGACAGGACGGGACAAGCCCTCCGCTCTCTCCCGAGCCGTCCGACAGTTATACCGCCGGCTTTTTTCATTACCTTTGCCATCCCGCCCCAAGCTCCGGAACGATGAGAACCCTCGCCATACTGTTTGCCCTGTTCGGCTGCCGCATCTGCCTGGGGCAGACCATAACGATTGCAGGAAAGGTTGTCGACGGCGGGCAGCAGGCCGTCCCGTTTGCCAACGTCGTTCTGTTCCAGGCCGGCGACACGCTGCAGATGGTCCGGGGAACGGCGTCGGACCTTTCGGGCCGATACGCATTCGAGAGAGTCGCCCCCGGAGCCTATCTGCTGAAGGCTTCGTTCGTGGGATACAAAACCACCTCCGCACGGCTGCAGGCCGAAAAGAGCCGGAGCTGCAACCTGGTTCTGCAGCGCGACTCGATGTCCATCGGCGAGGTGGTTGTCGAGGGCGAGCGGAGCTTACGCGGCATCGACAAAAGCTCCTACCTCTTCTCCGAGGCTCAAATCGCAAGGGCAGCCGACGGACGCGAGCTGGTGGCCTCGCTGCCCAATCTCCGCATCGACAGGACGACCAATGCGCTGGCGACGGTCAGCGGAAAGAAGCTGTTGCTGCTCATCAACGGCATCAAGGCCTCGGACGAGGATTTGAGGCTGATTCCGGCCGACAAAATCCGCAAGGTCGAGCTTTACGATGTTCCGCCGATTCGCTACATGAACGACGCCGAGCGGGTGGTCAACATCCTCACCAAACCACTCGACACGGGGTGGAGCGGCAACCTCTACGGAACACTGGGTCAAATGTTCTCGAATGCCTCCGCCTCACTTTCCTACATCAGGGGCGACAATCGCCTCTCGTTCCACTACGGCGCCCACATCAACATGAAGCGTGACGTCAGGAATCGGGAAACGGGCAGCTACGCCTACCGAATCGGCGAGGAGAACTACCTCTACGACTATCTGCGCGAGAGCCTGAAGTGGGGCCACCAGCACAATTTCGGGTTGACCTATACGCGCAGCAAGGAGCACCGCTACGACCTGCAGGTCAAGGCATCCGCCCAGACGGACAACGAATGGATGGAGGCCGACAAACACATCTTCTTCACGCAGAACACGCTGCAGGAGGAGCGTACGGGGCGTCTGACCGACCGTACCGAAAGCATCGTGCCGACACTGGACCTCTACTTCTCCAAATACTTTTCGCCAGGCAACACTCTGGTGCTAAATCTCGTGGGCAGTTACTTCGACAACAGCCAGCGAACCCGTTCGACGGAGAGCGGCACCACGGGATTCGACGACCTGATGCTGCTCGACAACCGGAAAAAGACGCTGATTGGCGAAGCAGCCTACCTCCACAGCTTCTCCCGCGCCCAACTCACAGTCGGCTATCGCAGCCACTGCAACTTCCTGTCGAACGAGTTGCGCAATTCGGTCTCCGAGAGGCTGCAGACCGAACACATCACCACACAAAAGCACTACCTCTATGCGGAAATCAGCGGGAAGCTCCACTCGTGGCTCTTCCGCGCCAGTCTGGGCGCCACCGGCGACATCCGTTCCGGAGCTGACGGGTTCCGCAACCTCACCTTCACGCCGGTCGTGATGCTCGGCTACGCCATCGACCGGGCCAACACGCTGCGCATTGCATACGATTCCGAGACCCTGATGCCGGAGATGCAGCAGATGTCCGAGGCGCGGATTCTGCTCATGAGCGATTTCTACCAGACGGGAAACGCCGCACTGAAGAATGCGCACCGCCAGTCCTGGCGACTGAGTTACGACCTTCAGCTTCGGAAATTCTCGCTCCAGGCGACTCTTTTCCATGAACAGACACGCAACAGCCTGTTCGATTCCTACCGTGCGGGCGACGGCTGCATCCTGCTCCAGACCGACAACGCCAAACGGGACATCCGCCGCGGCTGCGAACTCAATCTGGACTACACCCCCTGGGAGTTTCTCCGCATCGGGTGCAGCGCAGAGGCCGCACAGCAGCTTTTCCAGCCGTCGGCCACTTCGGCGACCTGCCGCCGCTGGACATTCCCCGTCACGCTCTACCTCTCGGCCAGCTACCGGAGCTTCTCGCTCGACCTGTACCAGAAATTGGGCGGCACATACCTTTCGGGGCTCTACGAAAGCGGCATCGAAAAGGCGTCGTACATCAGTCTGGGATACACCCGCAGGGCATTGCGCCTCGCGCTTCAATGCTTCTTTCCCTTCATGCGGGACCGATATTCGAACCGCACCATCCCCGCAAGCATCGTACGCCACAATACGGATTACCACCTCCGCGCAAAAGACCACGCCCTGGCACTGAGCCTTTCGTGGAGTTTCGGGACAGGTCGCAAAAAAGCAGCCGTACGGCAGCGCGTCGAAAACTACGACAACGACAGCGGACTGTTCCGCATCAAATAGACACGACTCGTCAAAAGGAGCGCCGCGCCGGAGCTTTGCGGCACGGCGCTTGACGGAAAGACAAGCAACCGGACAATGATGAACGAAAAGACGAACAATACCCTGACCTTCCACACCCCCGACCTCTCAACGCGGCAGGAGCTTCCCGTGGCGGGCGGCGAGGTGAAGGCCGGCTTTCCCTCGCCGGCCGACGACTTTCTCGACTCGCCGCTCGACCTGAACCGCGAGCTGGTCCACAACCCCGCGTCGACCTTCTTCGTGCGCGTCGCGGGCGACAGCATGGCCGGCGACGGAATCGGCGACGGCGACCTGCTGGTGGTCGACCGCTCGGTCGGCGCCTACGACGGCTGCATCGCCGTCTGCTATGTCGACGGCGAATTTACCGTCAAGCGCGTGCGGCTCGAAAAGGGGTGCGCATGGCTCATGCCGTCGAATCCGCGCTATCGCCCCATCCGCGTCGACGCCGGCAACGAGTTCCTCATCTGGGGCGTCGTCCGTCACGTCATCAAGAGCTTCAAATAACCGCTGCAATGTACGGACTCTGCGACTGCAACAACTTCTACGCATCGTGCGAACGGGTCTTCCGACCCGACCTGGTGGGACGCCCCGTCGTGGTGCTTTCGAACAACGACGGCTGCATCATCGCCCGCTCGAACGAGGCCAAGCGGCTCGGCATCGGCATGGGACAGCCCTTCTACCAGGTCCGGCAGCTCATCGAACGGGGAAAGGTCGCGGTCTTCTCGGCCAACTTCGCCCTCTACGGCGACATGTCGCGGCGGGTGATGGCGACGCTCCGCTCGCTGGTCCCGGGCATCGAGGTCTACTCCATCGACGAGGCCTTTTTCGACCTGCAGGGCATGGCCGAGCCGCTCGACGCGCTGGGACGCGACATCGGACGCACCATCCGCCGCAACACGGGCATCCCGGTCAGCATCGGCATCGCACCGACCAAGACACTGGCCAAAATCGCCTCGAAGCTGGCAAAACACTACCCCCGGCTCGAAGGGTGCTGCTACATGCACCGCACGGAGGACATCGACAAGGTGCTGCAACGATTCCCGCTGCGGGATGTCTGGGGCATCGGCCGTCGCTACGGGCGGATGTTCGACCGCATGGGACTCGCCACGGCCCGGCAGTTCGTCGACCTGCCGCGGGAGTGGGTCCGCGCACGCATGGGCATTGCGGGGTTGCGCACCTGGAGCGAGCTGCAGGGGGTGGAGTGCATCTCTTTCGAGCAGATGCCCCAGCGCAAGCAGCAAATCACCGTCTCGCGCTCGTTTCCCAAAGAGGTCACCGAACTCGGAGAGCTGGAGCGCATCGTGGCCGAGTTCGCCTCGATGTGCGCCGAGAAGCTGCGCGCCGAGCGGTCGGTCTGCCGCGAGGTGCAGTGCTACCTCGTCACCAACCGCCACCGCGAAGAACAGCCCCAACGCTATGAGACAAGCCTGCAACTGTTACCCGAGCCTACGGACAGCACGTTGGAGATTGTGCGGCAAGCCCGCATTGCCCTGCGACAGGCCTTCCGCCCCGGATTCGGATACAAGAAAGCCGGCGTGCTGCTTGCGCAAATCACGCCGGCCTCCGAACTTCAGGGTTCGCTCTTCACGCCGGAGACGCACGAAAAACACGCGCGGCTGATGCAGGTGCTCGACTCGGTCAACAAGGCCTGCGGCAAGGGTACGCTCGTCGTCGCGGCACAGGGGACGGAACCCTTCCGCATGAACCGCGAGCACCTATCGCCCCGCTATACGACCGACTGGAAGGAGCTGCTTGTGGCCAAGGCGACGAAGTAAAGGCGGAGGGAGTGGGCCTCCGGCCACGCCCCGCCACATGGCTGCATGCCGCGTGTCAGCGAGACAACACGGCGCGGCTGAGGGTCAGTTGCGTCCGGCCGCGGCACTGCGAGCCCATTCGGCAACGGCCGCCTCGTCCATACCGTTGAGCAGACGCCCGGCCGACCACTCCAGAGCGGGATAGCTGCGACGCAGGGCTGCGATGCTCCCCGCAATACTGCTGCTCCCCGACGTAGCGAAGGGGATAATCCGTTTGCCGCTCAGGTCATGCTGCTCGATGAAGCTGTTCACGATACGCGGTGCGAGGTTCCACCAGACGGGATAGCCCAGAAAGACGACGTCGTACTCCTCCATGCGCACCCCGGCAGGGCGGATGGCGGGACGCGCCTTTGCGTCGTTCATCTCGACCGAGCTGCGCGAACGCTCGTTGCGCCAGTTCAGGTCGGCCGACGTGTAGGGCTTCTCGGGCACAATCTCGCAGAGCGTGCCGTCCGTGGCGGCCGCGATTTTCCGGGCAGCGGAGGCCGTCGTACCCGTAGCCGAGAAGTAGACGACCAGCGTACGCGGCGAAGAGTCAGTCCGTGTCAGGGCACTCTGCCCCGAAGCCTGCGCCCCAGCGAAGAGGAGCAGGGCAAGCGTGGAAAATGCTTTGGTTTTCATGATATGCTGATTTATCGGTTGGACTGCTGTAAAGGCCGGTCGGCTCAAAGGCGCCCCGAAAGAGCTGCCGCACCGGCAATCTCCCCGTCGGTCAGACGGCGGATAAGCCGTGCGGGGTTGCCCGCTACAATCGTATCGGGTTCGACGTCGTGCGTCACAACGCTTCCGGCACCCACTACGCTGTTCTCACCGACGGTCACCCCGGGCAGAATCGTTGCACCGGCACCAATCCAGGCACGACGGCAAATGTGGACGGGCCGGCAGGTAATAACCATCCGGTCGACCAGGTCGTGGTTGTTCGATACCAGCTGCACGTTGGCTGCAATCTGCGCCTCGTCGTCGATGGTGATGCCGCCGGCCGCCATCATCAGCGCACCGTTCATAACGATAACCCCACGGCCAATCGTCACATTATGGGGCCGCACCACCGTAAGAGGCGTACGTACGACGCTCCCTTCGCCCATGCGGGGAAAAAGGCGGTGCATGAGCCTGTCATACTCTTCGGTCATCGGCATCGTCTGGTTGAACCGAAAGAGCTGTTGAGCCTGTTCGCGCGCCAGCGCCAACTCTTCAGCGCTCTGATGCGCACAGTCGATTCGAATCTCTTCGTTATTCGTCATCATTGTCGGAATCGATTTTTTCACAGGACAAAGATAAGCCCCCGACAGCCGTTTCCACCTAACCCGATTCCGGTTTTCCATACCCGGGTTACCTATTCCGGAGGTGCGCTCCCCGTCCGGCATGCGCGCCGGAGCCGTCGGGCGCTCAGGCGGGTCGCAGGAGGCAGGCGACAAGCGACGGACGGCAGGTGACGGACGACGAGCGGCGGGAGGCGGGAGGCGGGAGGCGGACTGCAAACTGCGGATGGCAGGCAGCGGACTGCAAACTGCGGGCGGATTCACCGAGGAGCGCCGCACCTACCCGAGACCCGGGCGTGCGAAGCGGAAGATGGGGTGTTGAAATTTCGCCAATTTTGCGTATCTTTGGCTTCACGAACAGGCGCTCTGCACGGCAGGACGCCGAAAAACGTTACCGATGAAAGGAATCGTCCTGGCCGGAGGCTCCGGCACAAGGCTCTACCCCATCACCAAAGGGGTGAGCAAGCAGTTGCTGCCCATCTACGACAAACCGATGGTCTACTACCCCATCTCGGTGCTGATGCAGGCAGGCATCCGCGAAATTCTCGTCATCTCGACCCCCGACGACCTGCCCTCGTTCCGCCGCCTGCTGGGCGACGGCAGCGACCTCGGCGTCCGGTTCGAATACACCGTGCAGCCATCGCCCGACGGGCTGGCGCAGGCCTTCCTCATCGGGCGCGACTTCATCGGCGACGACGACGTCTGCCTCGTTCTGGGCGACAACATCTTCCACGGCGCCGACTTCGTCCGGCTGCTCGAGGAGGCGGTCCGCACGGTCCGGGAGGAGCGCAAGGCCACGGTCTTCGGCTACCGTGTGGACGACCCCGAACGCTACGGCGTGGCGGAGTTCGACCGCGAGGGCAACTGCCTCTCCATCGAGGAGAAACCCGCCCGGCCGAAATCGAACTATGCGGTGGTGGGACTCTACTTCTATCCCAACAAGGTGGTCCGCATCGCCGAGGGGATTCGCCCCTCGGAGCGCGGCGAGCTGGAAATCACGGCCATCAACCAAACGTTCCTCCAGGCGGGCGAGCTGAAGGTGCAGACGCTCCAGAACGGCTTCGCCTGGCTCGACACGGGAACGCACGACTCGCTGGCCGAGGCCTCGATTTTCGTCGAGGTCATCGAGAAACGCCAGGGATTGAAAATCGCCTGTCTCGAGGAGATTGCCTGGCGCAAGGGGTGGATTGGCGACGAGCAGCTGCGCGCGCTGGCGCAGCCGCTGGCCCGCAACCAGTACGGGCGCTATCTGTTGAAACTCATCGAAACCGAACACAACCGATGAACATCCGAAAAACCGAACTCGAAGGGGTGGTCGTCATCGAACCCGAGGTATTCGGCGACGCCCGGGGCTACTTCTTCGAGAGCTACTCGCAACGCCGGTTCGACGAGGCGGTGCGCCCCGTCCGCTTCGTCCAGGACAACGAGTCGTTTTCGCGCTACGGCGTGCTGCGCGGGCTCCATTTCCAGAAGGGGCGTTATGCCCAGTCGAAGCTGGTACGCGTCGTTCGCGGCCTCGTACTCGACGTGGCGGTGGACATCCGCCGCGGCTCGCCCACGTTCGGGCGCCACGTGGCCGTCGAACTGAGCGGCGAGAACCGGCTCCAGCTCTTCATCCCGCGCGGATTCGCCCACGGCTTTGCCGTGCTGAGCGACGAGGCGCTTTTCCAGTACAAGTGCGACAACCCCTACGCCCCCGAGCAGGAGGGCGCCATCGCATGGAACGACCCGTCGCTCGCCATCGACTGGCGGCTGCCGGCCGAAGCGGTCATCCTCTCCGAGAAGGACCGCCGCCACCCGCTGCTGGCCGAGGCCGATGAACTCTTCGACTACAATACGGACTATTATGCTTAAGATACTCGTAACGGGCGCCAACGGACAGCTGGGCAGCGAACTGCGCCGCCTGAGCTCCGTCTCGCCCAACAGCTACCTCTTCACCGACGTCGCCGAGCTCGACGTCACCGACGAGAGCGCCGTCGATGCGCTGGTCGGGAGCGAACGCCCCGACGTCATTATCAACTGCGCCGCCTATACCAACGTCGAGCGCGCCGAAGAGGAGGAGGCCAAGGCCGACCTGCTGAACCGCACGGCGGCCGGCAACCTGGCCCGCGCCGCCGCCCGAACCGGGGCGACGCTCTTCCACATATCGACCGACTACGTCTTCGACGGATGCGCCCACCTGCCCTACACCGAGGAGGACGCGACCGCCCCGCTGAGCGCCTACGGCCGCACGAAGCTGGCCGGCGAGAAGGCCGTGGCCGCCTCGGGCTGCAAGGCGCTCATCTTCCGCACGGCGTGGCTTTACTCCGAATTCGGCGGCAATTTCCTGAAGACGATGCTCCGCCTGACGGCCGAGCGCGACCACATCAGCGTGGTCTGCGACCAGGTGGGGACGCCGACCTACGCCGGCGATTTGGCCATGACGCTCTTCTCGATTGCCGAAGGCGGCTACTACGCCGGCAACGAGGGGCTCTACCACTTCTCGAACGAGGGGGTATGCTCGTGGTACGACTTCGCGGTGGAGATTGCACGGGCCGCCGGGCACGACGCCTGCCGGATTCTGCCCTGCCGCACGGAGGAGTACCCCACACGCGCCGTACGCCCCGCCTACTCGGTGCTCGACAAGAGCAAGGTGCGGCGGACGTTCGGGGTCGAGATTCCCCACTGGCGCGAATCGATGCTCTACTGCCTGGCGCGATTGTCCCGCCAATAGGAGGCACGGAGGGCACGGCCGCAACCTCATGAACAGGCAGAGATAAACACCTGTAAACAAATCGGAACCAGTTATATGAAACGCAGCATACTCATTACCGGAGGAGCCGGATTCATCGGCTCGCACGTCGTCCGGCTCTTCGTGCGCAAATACCCCGACTACCGCATCGTCAACCTCGACAAGCTGACCTATGCGGGCAATCTGGCCAATCTGAGCGATATCGAGCAGGCCCCCAACTACACCTTCGTGCGGGGCGACATCTGCGACCTGGAGCTCATGCGGGAACTCTTCCGCCGGTACGCCATCGACGGGGTGATTCACCTCGCGGCCGAAAGCCATGTGGACCGTTCCATCCACGACCCGTTCACCTTCGCGCGGACCAACGTCATGGGGACGCTCACCCTGCTGCAGGCCGCCCGCGAGGCGTGGGAGGACGCATGGGAGGGCAAGCTCTTCTACCACATCTCGACCGACGAGGTTTACGGCGCGCTGCCGGCTTCGGGAGGGCTCTTCACCGAGACCACACGCTACGACCCGCACAGCCCCTACTCGGCCTCGAAGGCCTCGTCGGACCACTTCGTACGGGCCTGCCACGACACCTACGGCATGCCGACCGTAGTGACCAACTGTTCGAACAACTACGGGCCCTACCAGTTCCCCGAGAAGCTGATTCCGCTCTTCATCAACAACATCCGCCACCGCCGGCCGCTTCCGGTCTACGGCCGCGGCGAGAATGTCCGCGACTGGCTCTACGTCGAGGACCACGCGCGGGCCATCGACCTGATTTTCCACCGCGGACATCCGGGCGAGACCTACAACATCGGAGGCTTCAACGAATGGCGCAACATCGACCTCGTCCGCCTGCTGGTCCGGACCGTCGACCGGATGCTGGGCAATCCCGAGGGGTATTCGGAGGAGCTGATAACCTTCGTCACCGACCGCCCGGGCCACGACCTGCGCTATGCCATCGACTCCTCGAAACTCCACCGCGAACTGGGATGGGAGCCGTCGCTGCAGTTCGAGGAGGGCATCGAACGCACCGTCCGCTGGTACCTCGACCACCAGGAGTGGATGGACAACATCACCTCGGGCGAATACGAAAAGTACTACGAGGCCATGTACGGCGGCCGCTGAGTTCCGCCGCGGTATCCGGCGATACGAAACCGCCGCACGCTTCCCTTTCAACCGAGAAGCGTGCGGCGGTTTTCCGTTGAATCACACTGTTTTCATGCATCGCATATCAACCGACACATGATGCTTTTCCATGTTCAAGTACGACTTGAGGTATGCTATGCCTCGCGGCTCAGCTCGGCAACCGTAGCCCGGACATAGGCGATGAGTTCCGCCGGGGCGATTTTCAGCTGAAGCCCCCTTACGCCGGCACTGATGTAGATGAACGGATGCTCGAGAGCCGTCGAGTGGATGTAGGTCGGAAAGGCCTTCTTCATACCCACGGGCGAGCAGCCGCCCCGGATATAGCCCGTCACGGGCAGCAGCTCCTTGACCGGTATGAGGTCGACCTTCTTGTTGCCCGAGACGCGGGCCGCCGCCTTGAGGTCGACCTCGTGGTTGCCCGGCACGACACAGACGAAATACCCCGTCCGGTCGCCCTTCAACACCAGCGTCTTGAAGATGCAGGCGATATCCTCGCCCAGCTGTTCGGCCACGTGCGTGGCTGCAAGATGCTCCTCGTCCACCTCGTAGGGGACCAGTTCATAGGCTATCTTCGCCCTGTCGAGCAGACGGGCGGCATTGGTCTTCTCTATTTTCACATGTCCCATCGTTGCGTGCTGTTCTGTTGTTCGTCTTTGCTTGCCGCAAAGGTAATTTATTTTTTGCGGTTCGATTCCTTTTCGTATCTTTGTAAACATGCGGTTTTGGCGAAAACCATACATCGTCGGACTCTTCGTCCTCATGGCAGGATTGCTCGGATGCTGCGAACTCCGCGCCCAGAGCACCCGTGTGCGCGGCCAGGTGACCGACGCTGCAACGGGCGACCCGCTGCAGTTCGTCAGCGTCGTCTTCCCCGGCACCACCATCGGCATCACCACCGACGAGCAGGGCATCTATTCGCTCGAAACACGCGACACGGTGAGCCGTGTCGAGGCCTCGATGGTGGGCTACGTCAGCCGCACGCTGCCGCTCATCCCGAAGCAGTACAACCAGGTCGACTTCGCCCTCGAGCCGGCCCAGTTCGGCATCGACAACGTGGTCATCACGCCGGGCGAAAACCCGGCCCTGCCGATTCTCAAGGGGGTCATCCGCAACCGTCCGCGCAACAATCCCCAGGAGTACGAACGCTACAGCTGCGCCACCTACACCAAGATGGAGCTCGACCTGACCAACATCAAGCCCCGGTTCCGGAACAGGCGCATGCAGAAGAACTTCGGCTTCATATTCGACCACATCGACACCTCGGCCCTCACCGGGCAGCCCTACCTGCCGGCCATGATTTCGGAGGCCGTGGCCGACTACTACCACAGCCGCCAGCCCTCGCTCAGCCGCGAGGTGATTCGCGGCAGCCGCGTTTCGGGTGTCGAGGACAGCTTCACCGTCGCTCAGTTCACGGGCCAGCTGCAGGGCGACATCAACTTCTACGACAACTTCATCGCGCTGTTCAACGTCCGCTTCGCCAGCCCCCTCTCCTCGATGGGCGAGGCGTTCTACAACTACTTCCTGGTCGACAGCATCGAGGTGGAGGGCCGCAAGACCTACAAAATACGCTTCCACCCCAAGCGGCTCTCGACGGCCGTGCTCGACGGCGAGGTGAACATCGACTCGGCAACCTATGCGCTGCAGTCGGCCTCGGCCCGCATGCCCAAGGGGGTCAACGTCAACTGGATTAACCACCTGCTGCTCGAGAACGAGAACCAGCTGCTCGACGAGGGCGTCTGGTTCCGCAAGCGGGACAAGGTCTCGGCCGAATTCTCGGTCACAGGGGCCGACTCGTCGAATCTGGTCTCCTTCATCGGCACGCGCGAGGTCTCCTACTCCGACGTGCGCATCGGAGCCCCCATTCCCGACGAGGTGCTGCGCATGACCAACGACGTGGTCGTCGCAGACGACGATGTCGGCACGCGCGACGAGCAGTTCTGGGAGGAGGCGCGCCCCTACCGTCTGAGCGAGCAGGAGCGGGGCATCTACTCCATGGTCGACTCGATTCAGCAGGCCCCGCTCTACCGCAACATCTACACCATCATCAACACCATCGTCGGCGGATACTACAACACGAAATACATCGGCATCGGCCCCTACTACAAGATGGCGAGCTTCAACCGCCTCGAGGGCTTCCGCATGCAGCTCGGAGCCCGCACGACCACGGCCGTCAGCCGGCGCATCCGCCTGTCGGGCTTCGTCGCCTACGGCACCCGCGACGAGGATGTCAAGGGCGGCGGCAGCGTGGAGCTGGCCTTCAACCGGCGCCTGACCCGCAAGCTGACGCTTTCGGGGCTGCACGACGTCGTGCAGCTCGGCGCAGGTCAGAACGCGCTGGCCGACAACAACATCCTCAGCTCCATCTTCTCGCGCGGAGACAAACGCCTCACGATGGTCAACCGCGTCGAGGCGCTCTACGAACACGAATGGCTGCACGGACTGAGCAACACGCTCGGCATCCGTGCGCAGCGGGTCTACGGCAACCGCTATGTCCCGATGGTGAACCCCGCGGGCGAGCGCGTCGGGTCGATTTCAAGCACGGCGCTCCATGTGGGCATGCGCTTCTCGTACCGCGAAAAAATCTACCGCACGGCCTTCGACAAACAATACCTGGGCTCGCCCTACCCGATTCTCGCCGTCGGCTTCACGGCGGGCCTCGGGGGACTCATGCACGACGACCGCAAATACTACCGGCTCGACGGGCGCCTCTCCTACAAGCTCGAACTGCCGCCCGTCGGCTATTCGCGCATCATGGTCGAAGGAGGGCGCATCTTCGGCAAGGTTCCCTACCCGCTGCTCAAGCTGCACGAAGGCAACGGCACCTACTTCTACGACACCTACGCCTTCTCGTGCATGAACTACTACGAATTCGCCTCGGACACCTGGCTTTCGTTCTTCTACGAGCACCACTTCAACGGGTTCCTGCTGGGGCGCATCCCGCTGCTCAAGCGGCTCAAGTGGCGCGAGGTGCTGGTCTGCAAGGGGGTATGGGGCTCGCTGCGCAACGAGAACAACGGCAGCCTGCCCGACACGCAGGCCGTGCTGCTCTTCCCGCGCGGCATGTCGTCGGTGACGGACCCCTACATCGAGGCGGGATTCGGCGTGGAGAACATCCTGCGGGTGCTGCGCATCGACTGCATCTGGCGACTGACCCACCGCACCCCCGTCGAAGGGCAGAAAATCCAGAACTTCGCCGTCAACCTGAGTCTCAACCTCAAATTCTGACCCGCCGCCCATCCGCCGTGGAGAGAAATTGACTACCTTTGCGGAAAATTTCCGAAAACGATGATACAGGGAGCCATTTTCGACATGGATGGAGTGCTGGTCAACAACACGCCGGTCCATATCCGGGCCTTCGAAATCTTCTGCGACCACTACGGCGTGCGCGACTGGAAGGCCAAACTGGGCAACGCCTACGGCATGGGCAACGACGACATCATGCGCCTCATTCTGCCCGAGGAGCTCATCCGGACCAAGGGTCTCGCGGCTCTGGCCGACGAAAAGGAGGCCATCTACCGCGAAATATACGCTCCCGAGATTGTCCCGACCCCGGGGCTGACGGAGCTGCTCGGCCAACTGCACGAAGCGGGCGTCCGCTGCGCCGTAGGTTCGTCGGGATGCCGCGCCAATGTCGATTTCGTACTCGACGCCTGCCGCATCGGACGCTTTTTCGACGCACGCATCAGCGGCGACATGGTGACACGCTGCAAACCCGACCCCGAAATCTACCTCACGGCCGCATCGGCACTGGGGCTCGACCCCGCCTCGTGTCTTGTATTCGAGGATGCCAAGGCCGGCATCGAGGCGGCCCGACGCGCCGGCATCGGCCGCATCGTCGCGCTGGCGACCACCCTTCCGCGCGAGGAGCTCGAAACGGAGTCCGGTCTCCGATGCATCGTCTCCGATTTCCGCGACACCACGAACATCCATCAAATACTCGAATAACTATGTGGAAAGCCGTTGCAACCGTCGGGTTGCTCGTCGTATCGAACGCATTCATGACCCTCGCGTGGTACGGGCACATCGCCTTCAAATCCAAGCTCGAGCGGTTCGGCCTGGTGGCCATCGTCCTGTTCAGCTGGAGCATCGCCCTCTTCGAATACTGCTTCCAGGTTCCCGCCAACCGCATCGGAAGCACGCAGTTCGGAGGCCCGTTCTCGCTCTGGGAGCTCAAGGTCATACAGGAGGTGGTATCGCTTTCGGTATTCACGCTCTTCGCGCTGCTCTTCATGAAATCGGACACGCTGCGCTGGAACCATCTGGCCGGTTTCTTCTGCCTGATACTGGCCGTCTATTTCATCTTCCGCAAATAGGACTCGGCAGCCGCTTCCCGCCGCAACACACGGAGCGCCCGCAAAACGGGCGCTCCGCTTTTTTATCGGCCGTCCACCCCGATGAAGTCCAGGCCGATGAGCCGGGAGCCCTCGGTGCGGGGGCTCACGCCGTCGGGCGAATCGCCCCATCCGTCGACGGAATCGCCCGGTTCGTCTATTAGTTTTGCACGCACGCGTACCCCGAGGTAGCTTTGCGGTAAAACCAACGACCATGAAGCGACTGTTGATATTGACCCTCATTGCCGCATTTGCGGCGACACGCGCGGCGGCGGAACCCGATTCGCTGAAGAGCTGGACGCTCAACGACTGTCTGGACTATGCGCTCGAGCACAACATCCAGCTCCGGCAGAGCCGCAACGACTACCTCTCGGGCATAGAGGATACGAAGGAGGCCCGTGCGGCGCTCTTTCCCTCGCTGACCGCCTCGACCTCGCAGGGGCTGACCAACTACCCCTCGTCGAACGCCACCGACCGCAACAGCTATACGGGCACCTACGGCCTCGAAGCCGGCATGACGCTCTACAACGGCGGCAAGCTGCGCACGGCCGTCAAACGGCAGCAGGTGCAGAACCGCATCGACGAACTGGCGGTCGACGAAGCGGCCAACGACATCCGCATCGCCATCGTCCGGGCCTACATGCAGTGTCTCTATGCGGCCGAAGCGGTGACGGTCAACCGCAGCACGGCCGACGCCTCGAAGGCGCAGCGCGACCGCGCCGAGGCGATGTGGAAGGCCGGCTCCATCAGCCGCGTCGACTTCGCACAGCTCGAAAGCCAGTACGCCAGCGACGAATACCAGGTCGTCGTGGCACAATCGTCACTCGACAGCTACAGGCTTCAGCTCAAGCAGCTGCTCGAGCTCGACATCTCCGACGAAATAACGCTCGCCGAGCCTTCGGTCGACGAGGAGGCGATTCTCGCACAGCTGCCCTCCAAGAGCGACATCTATGCCACGGCACTCGAGACGATGCCCGAAATCGCCCGCGGCGAACTGGCCGTCGAGGCGGCCGACCTCGAGGTACGCGAGGCCCGGGCGGGCTTCCTGCCGTCGGTGGCCCTTACGGCCGGCATCGGCACGGGACACATGTCGGGCGGCAGCTTCGAAAGCGGCACCCAAATCTGGAACCGCTTCAACGAGAATGTCGGGCTGACGCTCAGCATCCCCATCTTCTCCAACCGCCGGAACCGCACGGCAACCAACAAGGCGCGGCTGGCGGCCGCCAACACGCGGCTCACGTGGCTCGACCTGAAAAAGACGCTGCTCGAGGAGGTCGAAGGGGCCTACCTCGACGCCCTCTCGGCCCAGTCGCAGTATGTCGCCGCCGTCGAGAAGCAGCAGTATGCCCGGCGCAGCTACGAACTGACGAGCGAACAGTTCGCCGTCGGCATGAAGAACACCGTCGAGCTGCTCACGGCACAGAACGAACTGACGGCCGCCCGGCAGGAAGTGCTGCAGGCCAAATACCTCTCGCTGCTCAACATCGAGCTGCTCAACATCTACCAGGGACGCCAGACCAACGCGTCATATTGACAACAACAGCAACAACAGCAACAACAATATCATGAAACACAGGACAACACTCTTTGCGGCACTGGCCGCCATCGTGCTTGCAGGCGGAGCCTGGCTCTGGGCGGGCTCCCACCGCAAGGACGACATCACACTGGAGACGGCCTCGACCAGCCGCATCACCATCCGCAACTCGGTAATGGCCACCGGAACGGTCGAGCCGGTGACCGAGGTCGAAGTGGGTACCCAGGTCTCGGGCATCATCGACCGGCTCTACGTCGACTACAACGACAACGTGAAGGCCGGGCAGCTCATCGCCGAGATGGACAAGGTGACCCTGCAGGCCGAGCTCGAGCAGTCGCAGGCCCAGCTGGCAAGCTGCAAGACCGAATACGAGTACCAGACGAAGAACTTCGCCCGCACCTGCACGCTCCACGAGAAGGGGCTGGTGAGCGACGCCGAATACGACGAGGACCTCTACCTCTACGAGAAGTCGCGCAACGCCTACGAGCAGGCCAAGGCGGCCATCGTGCAGGTGAAGCAGAACCTCGACTATGCGACCATCACCTCGCCCATCGACGGTGTGGTCATCAGCCGGGCCGTCGAGGAGGGACAGACCGTAGCGGCCGGCTTCGAGACGCCTACCCTCTTCACCATCGCCAACGACCTGACGCAGATGCAGGTCATCGCCGATGTCGACGAAGCGGACATCGGCCAGGTCAAGGACGGGCAACGGGTCGAGTTCACCGTCGACGCCTATCCCGACGACACGTTCGAGGGGACGGTCCAGCAGGTCCGGCTCGAGGCGACGACCGAATCGAGCGTGGTCACCTACGAGGTGGTCATTTCGGCCTACAACCCCGACCTGAAGCTCAAACCGGGTCTGACGGCCAACGTAACCATCTACACGCTCGAGAAGGAACATGCGCTGGCCGTTCCCACCAAGGCGCTGCGGTTCGTTCCCGATGCGGAGCTGCTCTCCGAAATCGGGCTGACAATCGACGGAGAGCCGGGAAAGGCCGAAGCGGGCAAACGCGAACTGTGGATAAAAAACGGGGAGCGGCTGACGCCGCGCTATGTGACCTCGGGCGCGGCGAGCGGCGAGCTGACCGAAATTACGGAGGGGCTCGCCGACGGCGAGGAGGTTGCCGTCGGGCTGAGCGCCGCATCCGTCGAGCATGAGAGCGTCACGGCCGAACGCAACCCCTTCATGCCCTCGCCTCCGGGAGGTAACAAAAACAAGAAGAACTGACGCAACGCTCCGGCCCATCCCCTCGAGGGAGGAGGCCGGAGACCTCCCGCAACACCAAAACACGACGAACATGGAAACCACACACAAAGAGGTCATCCGTCTGGAGCACATCAGGCGCGACTTCCACGTCGGCGACGAAATCGTCCATGCGCTGCGCGACGTATCGTTCACGATTTGCGAGGGCGAATTCGTTACCATCATGGGCACCTCGGGTTCGGGCAAATCGACGCTGCTCAACACCCTCGGATGCCTCGACACCCCCACCTCGGGCGAATACTACCTCGACGGCGTGGCCGTCCGTTCGATGGACAAGAACCAGCGGGCGACGCTGCGCAACCGCAAAATCGGCTTCGTCTTCCAGAACTACAACCTGCTGCCCAAGACGACGGCCATCGAGAATGTCGAACTGCCGCTCATGTACAACTCGGCCTACTCGGCCGCCGAGCGCTACCGCCGCTCGGTCGAGGCGCTGCAGGCCGTCGGACTGGGCGACCGGCTGCTTCACCGCAGCAACCAGATGTCGGGCGGACAGATGCAGCGCGTGGCCATAGCCCGGGCACTGGTAAACGACCCGGCGGTCATCCTGGCCGACGAAGCGACGGGTAACCTCGACACGCGCACCAGCTTCGAGGTGCTGGTGCTCTTCCAGCAGCTCCACGCGGCCGGCCGCACCATCATCTTCGTGACGCACAACCCCGACATCGCACGGTACAGCAGCCGCAACATCACCCTGCGCGACGGACGCATCACCAGCGACACACGCAACGACAACATACTGAGCGCAGCCGAGGCGCTGGCCGGGCTGCCCAAAAACGACGATTGAGCCATGAATTTCGCAAACCTTTTCAAAATAGCCTTCAAGGCATTGAGCAACAACAAGCTGCGCGGATTTCTGACGATGCTCGGCATCATCATCGGCGTGGCGTCGGTCATCACGATGCTGGCCATCGGCCAGGGTTCGAAGCGAAGCATCCAGGCCGAAATCAGCGAAATGGGTTCCAACATGATTATGCTCCACCCGGGCGGCGACGTGCGCGGCGGCGTACGGCTCGACGCCGACGACATGGAGTCGCTCAAGCTGAAGGACCTCGAGGACATCCAGAACATGACGCGCTTCGTGACCTACGTCTCGCCGATGGTCAACAGTGCGGGGCAGGCCATCTACGGGGCGAACAACACCCCGACGACGGTCTACGGCGTCAACACCGACTACATGGAAATCCGCCGCTACCGCATCGCCGACGGCGATACCTTCTCCGAGCAGGATATCCGCACGGCGGCGAAGGTCTGCCTGGTGGGCCAGACGGTCGTCGACGAGCTCTTCACCGACGGGGCGAGTCCCGTCGGACGGGTGATTCGCTTCGGCACCATCCCGCTGCGCATCGTAGGCGTACTGGAGAGCAAGGGCTACAACAGCATGGGCATGGACCAGGACGACCTGATAATCGCCCCCTACACCACCGTACAGAAGCGCATCCTGGCCATTACCCACCTGCAGGAGATTGTCTGCTCGGCTCTGAGCGAGGCCTATACCGAAGAGGCCATCGACGAAATCAGTGCCATCCTGCGCACCAACCACAAGCTCAAGGAGAGCGACGAGGACGACTTCTCCATCCGCTCGCAGCAGGAGCTCTCGTCGATGCTCACCTCCACGACCGACATGATGACCATGCTGCTGGCCGCCGTGGCGGGCATCTCGCTGCTCGTGGGCGGCATCGGCATCATGAACATCATGTATGTCTCCGTGACCGAGCGCACGCGCGAAATCGGACTCCGCATGTCGATTGGCGCCAAGGGGCGCGACATCCTCGCGCAGTTTCTCATCGAATCCATCCTCATCAGCGTGACGGGCGGACTCATCGGCGTCATGCTGGGCATCGGCGCTGCCGTGGTGGTGAAGGTCGCGGCCTCGTTCCCCATCTACATCCAGCCGTGGAGCGTTTTCCTCTCGTTCGCCGTCTGTACGCTGACGGGCATCTTCTTCGGATGGTATCCCGCACAGAAGGCCGCCATGCTCGACCCCATCGAGGCCATCCGCTACGAATAATCACCGAAAAAAGCTATATTTGCATCACATGAACGCCGCACAATCGAAATACACCGCGTGGCTCATCCACCTGACGGCCTGGGCCGTCATCTTCGGCATGCCGCTCTTCGTGACAGGGCCCGACCGACCGCTGATGGACGGACGGGAATACGGCCGTTTCCTGCTGGTCCCGCTCTCATTCATGATTGTCTTCTACACGAACTTCTTCCGGCTGATTGACCGCTACCTCACTACCCGCCGCTTCGCCCTCTTCACCGCATACAACCTGCTGCTGATTCTGCTGGTCATGGTGAGCATCCACCTGCTCTTCCGCCATGTCCTCCCGCCCGGACAGGGACACCACCCGCCCATGGACCGGCCGTGGCAGGATGCCGCCCGCTTCTTTCTGGGCAACGCCACACTCTACCTGCTGGTCGTGGGCATCAGCGTCGCCATCCGGATGACCGGAGGTTGGTACCGGGCCGAGGCGGCCCGCAAGGAGCTGGAACACAGCCGCACCGAAGCCGAACTGCAGAACCTCAAGAGCCAGCTGAACCCCCACTTCCTGTTCAACACGCTCAACAACATCTATTCGCTCATCCAGCTCGACACGGTACGGGCGCAGCAGGCCGTACACGACCTGAGCCGCATGCTGCGTTACGTGCTCTATGACAGCTGCCGCGCCACGGTCCCGCTCGCCTCGGAAATCGAGTTTCTGCGCGACTACATCGAACTGATGCGCATCCGTCTGCCGCGCCACGTACGGGTCTTCGTCTCGCTGCCCGACACCCCGTCGTCGACCCGCATCGCGCCACTGCTCTTCATATCGCTCGTCGAGAACGCCTTCAAACACGGGGTAAGCTACGAAAAGCCCTCCTACATCACCATCGACATCCACGAGATGGAGGACCAGCTGCTCTGCAGCATCAAGAACAGCAGCTTCCCGAAGAGCGATTCGGACCGCAGCGGCTCGGGCATCGGGCTGCAGAACCTCTCGAAACGGCTCGAGATGATATATCCCGGCCGCTACATCTTCGAATACGGCCCGGCGGGCGAAGCCGACTACCGGGCATTGCTGTGCATCAAATTCACCGACCGATGAAACTCTCCTGCGCCATAATCGACGACGAGCCGCTGGCCGTCGAACTGATGGAATCCTACGCCCGCAAGACCCCCTTCCTGGAGCTGCGCGCCTCGTTCGGCAGCGGCGTGGCAGCCTGCGAGACACTGCGCGAGCACCCGGTCGACCTGCTTTTCTGCGACATCCAGATGCCGGGGCTCAACGGCATGGAGCTCTCGCGGATGCTGCCCGAAGAGACCCGCGTGATTTTCACCACGGCCTTCAGCCAGTATGCCGTCGAGGGATTCCGCGTGCGGGCCATCGACTACCTGCTCAAGCCCGTGAGCTATGCCGACTTTCTGGGTGCGGCCAACAAGGCGCTCGAATGGTTCGAGATGAAACGGCGGGCCGAAGGGAACGCCCCGGCGGGCGAATGCCGCCCGCAAAGCATCTTCGTCAAGACCGAATACCGGCTGCAGCAAATCGAGCTGGACCGCATCGACTACATCGAGGGGCTGAAGGACTACGTGAAAATCCACGTCGACAACGAACCGCATCCGGTGCTCTCGCTCATGAGCCTCAAGTCGCTCGAGGAGCAGCTGCCTGCCGACCGTTTCGTCCGGATTCACCGTTCGTACATCATCCAACCCTCGAAGATGCAGGCCATCGAGCGCAACCGCCTGGTCTTCGGCAAGGAGTACCTCCCCATCTCGGACAACTACCGGCAGCCGTTCTACGAATTCCTGGCCGCGCATTCGCTGCTGTTCTGACCGGCCGCCGCGGAGCCTCCGCTCCGACAGCCGGAAGGTCCCGGCCATCGGCCCGGGCCGGAATTTCCCCTCACCACACCCCGACCGACAACAAAAGCGGAGCCCTGTCCTCGGTGGACAGGGCTCCGCTGCATCGCAGGGCAGGCTATCGCAACTGCTCCGCCGTACGGCGGATGAGCCCGACGGTCGTATCGTCGCCGAAGACCGAGTAGAGCCCCTGGGACTCCTGCGCCGGGTCTCCGCAGAAGGGGTCGCCCGACTGCCAGACGGTGTGGGCCGGACGCGCCTCGCCGCCCCAGGCCCAGAAGTTGATGCCGGCCAGCAGGTCGTCGGAGCGCTTCGAGGCGAGCAGCCGGTCGCAAATGCAGGCGTAGTAGGTATCGCGCAGCGTGGTCGGCGTCCCCCGTTCGTAACGCACGTCGTCGCGCGGGAAGCCGAACTCCTCGATGACGGCCGGTTTGCCCAGACGCCGGGCCACCTCGAGATGGCGGTCGATGTAGTCGAGCGTCTTGTCGAGCGAGTTGTCGAGCCCTGCGGCCACATTCCCGCGCGGCGCCCAGCCCCAGTTGTAGGGCCAGATGTGGAGGTTGACGTAGGAGATTTCGGGGATGGCGTGGATGCGCTCGGTGAGCGCCATGTCGGCTTCACAACCGTAGAAGCCCTCGGAACCGGTCGAAATCATGTGGTTGGCGTCGAGCGAGCGTATCAGCCGGGCCGTTTCGGCGAGCCATTCGGCAAAGGCCTCCTTGTTCTCCTCGCCGAAGGGGCGCGGCTCGTTGCAAATCTGCCACGAGAAGATGGCCGGGTCGTCCGTATACTTCAGCCCCGAGTAGCGGTTCGTCCGCCCGACGATGAAGCGCACGTGGTCGGCGAAGAGCGCACGGGCCTCGCGGCTGGGAATGAAGCGGGAGACATACTCCACGTAGGCCTCGTATCCGTCGATGGCCGGGATGGCCGGCTTTCCGGCGCCGCACCAGGCCAGATACTGCGAATAGCCGCCCGACCACTCCCACGAATTGGTCAGGTAGAGCACGGCCTTCATGCCGCGCCGTCCCAGCTCCGAGAGGAAGTAGTCGAGTCCGTCGAGCAGCTCGTCGTTGTACTTGCCGGGTGCATACTGGAGCGTCGGCTCGATTTTGGAGGGGACGCCCGGGCCGCCGTCGGCGCCGACCAGCACGCGCAGGTTCTTTACGCCGCAGGCAGCCAGCGTATCCAACTCCCGCGCCAGGCGTTCACGGTCGCCCCCAGGCCCCTCCGAGCCGAGGATGGGACCATACCAGAAGTTGGTTCCCACGAAGTAACAGGGTTCGCCGTCGAGCACGAAGTGCCCGTTTTCGACACGGACGAACGGGTCGGGTTCGGGCGCAGAGCTGCATCCGCAGGCCGCACCCGCAAACATCAGGGTCAGGAGACAGAAGTTGAAGCGAGTTTTCACGTTATGGAATGATTTCAGGTTGCATGGCTGCGACCGCCGTGCAGGAGCGGCCGCTGAAAGGTACGAAAAAAATCGGACATTCGGACACGGGCCGCTGCGTCCCGTCGCACATCGGCATGCCGGCACAGCCCGGCGTTATCCAATCTGCAGGGTGAAGGTTACCCGCCGGTCGGTGTTGCTCGTAAGGCGCAGCGAGCCGCCGTGGAGCTGCATGATGCGCCGCGAGAGGCTCAGCCCGATGCCCGAACCGTCGGGCTTGGTCGTATAGAAGGGAGTGAAGATGTTCTCGGCCACCTCCGGGGGAATGGCTCCGCCGTTGTTGCTGATTTCGACGACGACGTGCTCCGCGGCATCGATACGCGAACGAATCCCGATTTCGCCGTCGGGGCGCCCGGCAATCGCCTCGCGAGCGTTCTTGAGCAGATTGACGGCCACCTGCCCCAGCAGAACCTTGTCGGCATAAATCATCGTGTCGGCCGGTTCGATATCGACATGAATCCGCAGGGCATCGTCCTCGGCGGCCGTCAGCACCACGGCCTGCCGGACGAGTTCGTGCACCTCGAACGGCTCGCGCTGGGGCGCCGGAATCCGCGTGAAACGGCGATAACTGTCGACAAATGTCACCAGCCGCCGGCTCGTTGCCGAGATGGTCTCCAACCCCCGTTCGATGTCGGGGTCCAGCGGCCGGTCGAGCTGCAGCAGCGTATCGCTGAGCGAGGTAATCGGCGCCAGCGAATTCATGATTTCGTGGGTCAGGATGCGCGAGAGCTTGCTCCACGATTCGACCTGGATTTCGCTCACTTCGCTGTTGATGTCGCTCACGGAGATGACCCGCCGGTGACGCTCCTCGAGCGTAATCTCCGCACAGCCCAGCGTCAGGGCCATCTCGCCCGTCTCGGTCGTGCACGAGACGCGGAGCTTCTCGCCGGGGCGGATGGCCGCCAGTGCCCGCGCCACCTCGGGTGCCGACCCCTCCAGCTGCCGGATGTGGCTCAGCTGCGGAAGGCCGAAGATGCGCAGCGCCTCGCTGTTGGCCTGGTAGACGCTGCCCGTATCGTTGACGGTAATGAGCCCCGTCTGGGCACTCTCCATGATGAGCTGGTAGTAGCGTTCGCGCTCCTCGGCGCGCAGCTTGGTCCGCGAAAGAATCTCCTTGATGCGGTTGAGCGCCGCGTTGAGCATCGTATTGTCGACCTTCGAGGGGTCCTCGTTGAAGCGGAACGTGAGGTCGTCGTTCTCGATGGCATTGAACATGAAGCTGACGCGCCGCACCGAATCGCCGTAGCAGCGCAGAATCCGATAGAGCGCCAGCGCCATGAGCGGCACGCTGACCAGCAGCAGCGGATAGAGCCGCTGCGCCACGAACCATCCGCTGGCAAGGGCCGCCGCGGCCAGCAGCCCCGCATGTGTGATGATGGGGCCGTAGGCGATGCCTTGGGGGAGTTTCATAATCCGTAGCGCTTGATTTTGTTGTAGAGTGTCTGGCGCGTGATGCCCAGCTGGCGGGCCACCTCGGTCATGTTGCCGTTGCAGCGCTCCACGGCGCGGGCAATCATCGAGCGCTCCATCTCGTCGAGCGTCGTGAAGCCGGGTTCGGCCGATGCCGGCGCGGGAGCCGGGCGCAGCAGCAGCGTCGACGGGGTGATGGCCCCTCCGTCGCAGAGGATGACGGCCTTCTCGATGGTATGCTGCAGCTCGCGGATGTTGCCCGCCCAGGGGTACTCCTCCATCTGGCGGAGGGCCTCCGAATCAAACCCCTCAATCGGCTTGCCGTACTTCGCGGCATAGCGGCGCAGGAAGCCCTCGGCCAGCGGGAGGATGTCCTCGCGGCGCTGGCGCAGCGGCGGCAGGTCGATGTGGATGGTATTGATGCGGTAGAGCAGGTCTTCGCGGAAGCGCCCTTCGGCCACCATGCCGTAGAGGTCGCGGTTCGTGGCCGAAATGAGGCGGATGTCGACCACGACCGGAGTGTTGCTTCCCACGCGGACGATACGGCCGCTCTGGAGCGCCGTCAGCAGCTTCGACTGCAGGTGCGGCGGCAGGTTGCCGATTTCGTCGAGGAAGAGCGTGCCGCGGTCGGCCACCTCGAACTTGCCGGCCCGGTCGGCACGGGCATCGGTGAAGGCCCCCTTGACGTGGCCGAAGAGCTCGCTCTCGAAGAGCGTCTCGGGCAGGGCTCCCATGTCGACCGAAACCATCAGCTCGCGGTGGCGGGCAGAGCGGTTGTGAATCTCGCGGGCGAGCATCTCCTTGCCGGTGCCGTTCTCGCCCGTGATGAGGATGTTGGCATCGGTGGCGGCCACCTTCTCGACAATCTCGCGGATGCGCATCATCGCCGGGCTCGTGCCCCAGAACATCGGCTCCTCGTGGGTCAGTTCGCGCTTGATTTCCTTGAGCTGCTTCACCTCGCGCTGCGAGCGGGCCAGGTTGTAGGCCCCCTGCAGGGCGGCGACCAGACGGTCGTTGTCCCAGGGCTTGACCACGAAATCGACGGCCCCGTCGCGCATGGCCCGCACCGCCAGGTCGATGTCGGCATAGGCCGTGAAGAGCACCACCTTGATGTCGGGATAGTTGCGGTGAATCTCCTGCAGCCAGTAGAAGCCCTCGTTGCCGGTGTTGATTCCGGCCGAGAAGTTCATGTCGAGCAGGATGACGTCGACGGACTCGCAACGCAGCGTCGTCAGCAGCTGGTTGGGCGACGGCAGGGTCAGCACGCGGGCGAAGTAGTTGCCCATGAGCAGCTGGACGGCGGACAGGATGCTGCGATTGTCATCGACGACGAGCAGGGTTCCCTCTTTTGCTTTGGCCATGTTTTTCGGATTTTGGCGGGAGTCGGCCGGGAACTCGTTACCGGGCTGTGGCAGGGTTTCCGCAGGGCGACTCGGGTGTTTCGGTGCGATAAAATTAGTGTTTTCGAGGGGAAAAAGTACCGGAACGTCCAGATATTTTACACAAGTGTAAAAATATTTTACACAACGACCTTCCCACCAAAACAGCAAATCAGTGATTGTAAACATATTACATACTTTGGCACAAGGTTGGCAACAATTGGAGCGCAAACAACGAAAGTCTGAAAACCGTATGAAAAAAGCGATTCTGATACTTCCGGTGTCAATTTTATGGACACTTTCACCGGTACCCGTCCATGCGGAAGTCCCCGCCCGGAGCATGGCCGCCGACTCGGCGCTCCTGTCCCCGGCGGTTCCGGCCCCCACCCCCGATGCGGCGGCGGATGCGGCAGTCCCCGAAGAGCCGGCACCGATGTCGCTCGAGGAGTGCATGCGCTACGCCGTCGAGCACAGCCCCGCCGTCCGGCGCCAGGACTACACCAACCGCAACTACCGGCAGGACTACATCGAGTCGGTCGCTGCGCTCGTCCCCTCGGTGAGCGGCACGGTCGGCGCCTCGACCAGCTTCGGCCGTTCGGTCGACCCCGAGACCAACACCTATACCGATGTCTCGAACTTCGACAACTCCTACTCCGTTTCGGCACAAATGCCCCTGTTCGCCGGGTTGACCGGCATCAATACGGTGCGTGCCGCCCGCGTCATGCGCCTGCAGGGGGTCGAGGAGCTGCAGCTGGCCCGCGACCAGATAGCCCTGAAGACCATGGAGGCCTATTTCGACGTGGTCTACTACACCGAGAGCGTGCGGCTGGCCCGCGAGCAGTTGGAGACAAGCACGGCCGAGCTTGAGAAGAGCCGCAAGCTCTTCGAACTGGGGTTGAAGAGCGCCGCCGACGTGGCGGAGGTCGAGTCGCAGCAGGCTTCGGACGACTACCTCCTGACGCAGCAGGAGAACAACCTCGCGCTGGCCGAAATCGCACTGGCCGAGGCGATGAACTACCCTGCCGACCGTCCGCTGAGGGTCGATACCGAGGTGGCCATCGAGACACCGGCCGGCGTCGCACCCTTCCGCGAGGTGCTCGACAACGCGCTGGAGAACAACCCCAAGGCCGTGGCGGCGCAGTACGACGTGCGCCATTCGAAGCTGCAGTTCTCCGTAGCCAAGGGCAACCTCCTCCCGTCGCTCTACGTCGGGGGCGGCTACTCGACCAACTTCTTCATGAATCTCGACGACCGCTCGCTCTACGCCTCGTTCCCCAGCCAGTTCCGCGACAACCGCGGCTTCTACGTCTCGGCGCAGTTGAACATCCCTATTTTCGGGGGGCTCTCGCGCCGCACGGCGCGCAACCGCGCCCGCAACAACTGGCGCATCGCCCAGCAGACCCGCACGGAGACCCTCCGCACGCTTCAGAGCGAGGTGGCGCAGGCCTACCAGCAGATGCTGGGCTACGGCAAGGAGTTCGTCCAGGCCACGAAGAAGAGCGACGCCGCACGGCTGGCCTACGAGGCCGTCGCGGGCAAGTACGAGCGCGGCATGGTCTCGGCGCTCGACCTGCAGACGGCGGCCGACAAACTGCTCGAAGCCCGCTCGGAGCGGCTGCGCGCACGGCTGCAATATATCATCAAGGTGCGGCTCGTTGCCTATTACAACGGCGAGCCGCTCATCCGATAACCCACACCCATCCACACCGAAAAAACCGATATAACCATGGATATTCGCATTGAAAAGAAAAAGGGCCTGCGGGCCCTCTTCACCCGGCGGGGCATTCCCTACCTCGCGGGCGGCATCTTCCTCCTGTTCGTCGTATGGCTGCTCGTGCGCGGCAGCTCCTCGACGCTGCGCGTCGACGCGCGGACCATCTCCGTCGGTGAGGTCACCCGCGGCGAGTTCAACGACTACATCCGCGTCACGGGGCAGGTGCAGCCCATCACGACCGTGCAGCTGAGTCCGCTCGAGGCGGGCATCGTCGAGCGGCTTGTCGTCGAGGAGGGCGCCTCGGTCCGCAAGGGCGACGTGCTCGTGGAGCTGAGCAACACGTCGCTGACGCTCGAAATCCTGAACAGCGAGGCCGAGCTGGCCGAGAAGCAGAACATCCTGCGCAACACGCTCATCTCGATGGAGCAGCAGAAGCTCGACCTGCGACTCGACAAGGTGCAGTTGGACCTTGACGTCGAGCGCAAGCGCCGCACCTGGCAGCAGAACGAGGAGCTCTACCGCAGCAACCTCATCGCCCGCGAGGAGTGGCTCCAGTCGAAGGAGGACTACGAACTGGCTGCCAAGAAGCGCGAGCTGAACATCGAGCGGCAGGTGCAGGACTCGCTCTACCGCACGGTGCAGATTGAGCAGATGGAGGACAACCTCGCCAACATGAAGCGCAACATGCAGCTCATCCGCCAGCGCATCGACAACCTGCAGGTCAAGTCGCCCATCGACGGCGAGGTGGGTCTTCTGGACGTCGTGTTGGGTCAGTCGGTCACCTCGGGGCAGAAAATCGGCCAGGTGAACGACCTGTCGGACTACAAGGTCGAGGCGCAGATTGACGAGAGCTACATCGACCGCGTGCGGGCGGGGCTCGATGCCACCTTCGAGCGGCAGGACACCTCCTTCACGATGCGTCTGAGGAAGGTCTACCCCGAGGTGCGCAACGGCCAGTTCCGCGCCGACTTCACCTTCGCGGGGGCACATCCGCGCAACATCCGCAGCGGCCAGACCTACTACCTGCACCTTGAGCTGGGCCAGCCGACCGATGCGGTAATCATCCCCCGCGGCTCGTTCTACCAGTCGACGGGCGGCGCCTGGATTTACGTCCTCGCACCCGAGGGCGACCGCGCCTACAAGCGCACAATCCGCATCGGACGCCAGAACCCGCAATACTACGAGGTGCTCGAAGGGCTGGAGCCGGGCGAGCGCGTCATCGTCTCGGGATACGAGAACTACGGCACCAACGACGTGCTGATTCTCAATAAGTAATCGTTGTCGCACATGTTCCGCCAACTCGATTTCCGCTCGTGGCTCACCTTCCTGAGCCGCAACCGCCTCTACACGGCCGTCAACTTCATCGGACTGGCCCTTGCACTAGCCTTCGTGCTGCTTGTGGCCGACTACACGGCCCGCCAGCTTACGGTCGACAACTACCAGACCAAGGCCGACCGCATCTATGCCGTCTGCTCCGAGGAGTCGGTGGCCAGCGGCTACTACCTCCAGAAGCACCTGCGCGACCGCTATCCCGAGATTGAATCGACCTGTGCCGTGGCCTTCTTCGAGGATGCGGATGCGGGCTCGACCCCCGTGGAAATCGGCCGGCAGAAGTTTCTCGCCTCGGTGCTCTACGCCGATACGACCTTCTTCCGGATGTTCGACTTCACGCTGCTCGAAGGCTCGCGCGAAGAGGCGCTTGCCGCCCGCGAGAACGTCGTCCTCTCGGAGTCGTTCGCCCGCAAGGTCTTCGGGACGTTCAACCCGCTGGGTCAGACGCTCCGCGTGGACAACGACGAGCGCGTCTACGTCGTCAGCGGCGTCATGCGCGACATCGAGCGCTCGACGATTCCCGCAGCCGACATCGTCATGCGGGCCGAGCGCATCACCGAGAACAATGCGGCCAACGACGAACGCATGTCCAACAGCGGCGCCGGCGTTACCTTTCTGCTCGAACGCCAGGGTGCCGAACTGCAGGCCAAAGTTTCCGACATGCTCGCCTTCTTCCAGGAGATTTATTGGCCGTATCAGGGGAATGTCTTCCAGCAGGTGCGGCTTGTCCCGCTTCGAGAACTCTACTTCGAGCCGGTCAATAACTCCTACAAACTGGCTCACGGCAGCCGCTCATTCCTTTATATATTGCTGGGCGTGGGGCTTGTGGTGCTCGTCTTCGCCGTGATGAACTACATCAACCTCACGGTGGCGCAGGCCGGATTCCGGGCCCGCGAGATGGCTGCCCGACGGCTGCTCGGCGCCTCGCGCGGCAACATCTTCCTCAAGTGGATGCTCGAATCGACGCTCTTCTGCGCCGCCGCGCTGCTCATCGCCTCGTGCATTGCGGAGTTGTTCGTGCCGTGGGCCTCGCAACTCCTCGGCACGAAGGTCGCCGTCTGGAGCGACATCTCGTGGTCAGTGGCGGGCTGGTGCCTGCTGGCCGTTGTCGTGCTGGGCGTGGTCTCGGGATTGGTTCCGGCGCTGCTCGTGGCGCGCTATCAACCCATCGACATCGTGCGCGGCACCTTCCGCCGTCACGCCAAGACGGTTTACGGACGGGTGCTCATCGCCCTGCAAAATGTCATTACAATAGCACTTCTTGCCGCATCAATTGCCATCGGGCTCCAAATCCGCCATCTGGTAAATGCCCCGCTGGGCTACGAGACGCGCGACATCCTCAATATCGAAATCGAAATCTTTCCCGACCGGAGCGCAATGCGTCGCTTCTGCGACGCGCTGCACTCGCTGCCCGAGGTCGAGGCGGTCGGCCTCGGATGCGGCACGCCCCACGACCGCGGCAACAACAATACCTTCCAGTATGGCGCCGACCGGATGGTCTCGTTCCAGGTCTTCATCGGCGACTCGACCTATTTCCGCATGCTGGGTCTCGAACGGCTGCGCGACAACCACGTGGCCGATGCGGACGGGAGTGCCGCATCCTGGAATTTCTGGTCCTCGAATGTCTGGTACATCAACCAGTACGCCCTGCGCGAGCTGGGCATTGCGGAGGATGCGCCCGACTTCAAGCTGGGTAACGACCTCTCATATCCAGTTGTCATTGCGGGTATCTACCGCGACTTTCAGATTGGCACGGCGCTCGATGCCCCGACCGGGGCACTGCTGCGCGTGGTAAAGGATTCCGACGGATTCCAGCCCTGGAACATCCTCGTGAAGACCCGCGGGGACCATGCCGCGGCCTACCGTGCTGTCGAAGAGCTATTCCGGCAGACAACCGACGGCGCCTCTTTCTCGGCCCGCTACCTGACCGACGAGATTGCCGACGACTTCGCGGCGCAGCGGCGCCTGCTGCACATCATCGGCCTGTTCACCCTCGTGGCGTTGCTCATCTCCTCGCTGGGACTCTTCGCCATGGCGGCCTACTACATCCAGCAGAAACGGCAGGAGATTGCCGTACGCCGCGTCTTCGGGGCCTCGCGCCGCGAGATGCTCACGCGTCTGGTGCGCAGCTTCATGGCGCTCGTGGGCGCGGCCTTTGTCATCGCCGTGCCGCTCGCCGTCTGGGGACTCCGGCGCTGGCTGGAGGAGTACAGCGTGCGCATCGCCCTCTCGCCGTGGATTTTCCTCGCCGCAGGGCTTTTTGCAGCGGTTGTAGCGCTGCTTTCGGTCGGATGGCAGAGCCGCCGCGCAGCCGATGCCGACCCCGTCGAATCGCTCAAGAACTGATTGAACCCGTTTGCCATGAAAATAGCCCTCCATAACTTCCTCACCACGCTGCGGCGCTACAAAGTCTCGTCGCTGCTCAACATCGTCGGGCTGACGTTGGCCTTCACGGCCTTCTACGTCATTCTGGTGCAGGTGCGCTGGGAAATGACCTTCAACCGCGCCATCCCCGAGGCCGAACGCATCTATCTGGTGGCGCCCCGCTCGCCGTTCAACGAAACGGCCTATTCCATCTGTTCGACGCGTCCCGACGGCGAACAGCTCATCGCACAGTCGCCCGAGATTGAGGCCGGCGGCTGCATACGTCCCTGGCGCTGGGAACAACCCGTCTGGGTGAAGCGCCACGGCGAGTTCCTGCGTTTCCGGATGTTGCTCAACTCCATATCGGAGAGTTTCCCCGCGACCGTGGGAATGCGGGCCGTCGAAGGCGATTTGCAGGCACTGACACAGCCCAACAGCGTGGCCCTCTCGCGCTCGCAGGCCGAACGGCTCGGCGTGCATACGGGCGACCTGCTCTGGTTCGGCGACCGTGAGGGGAAACGCGTCGACACGCAACACGAGGTGGTGGCCATCTACGAGGATTTCCCGGCGAACAGCAGCCTTGCACACATTGTCGCCGTGTTCGACGTCGGCGACCGGGATATCAACCAGGCCAGTCACTGGAACGACTGCTATTTCGTCCGCCTGCGCGCGGGAGCCGACCCCGATGCGGTGGCCCGACGCTGGGAGGTGATTCACACGGAGAATAACCGCGCCTACATGGAGCGCATGGCGCCCGTCTGGGGCGAGGAGGTGACCGAAGAGGAGCTCAACGACCGGCGCGACTGTCAGCTCGTGCCGCTCGACGAACTCTATTTCGACCGCCGGGTCTTCGACGGCATGGGGACCTTCCCCAGCGGGTCGGCCACGCTGACCTATTCGCTGCTGAGCGTGGCGGTGCTCGTCATCATCATTGCGCTCATCAACTTCGTCAACTTCTTCTTCGCCCTCGTGCCCGTGCGGCTGCGGGCCGTCAACATCCTCAAGATCTTCGGCGCCCCGACCCGCTCGCTGCGCTTCAGCTTCCTCTTCGAGGCCTTCGGTTTCATGCTTCTGGCACAACTTTGTGCCTGGTATGTGGCCATCGCGCTGAAGGGCACCGAATTCGCCTCGTATGTCAGCAGTTCGCTCGCGCTGGGCGACAACCTTCCGGTGCTGGGCATCTCGCTCGGCGTCTCGTTCGCGGCGGCGCTCGTGGCGGGGAGCTTCCCGGCATGGTACATCACTTCGTTCAACCCGGCGATGGCTGCCAAGGGGTCGTTTGTCGGCTCGACGACCGGGCGCCGCTTCCGTACGGCGCTGCTCGGCGTGCAGTTCACAATCTCGATTGCGCTGATTGTCTTCTCCGCCTTCACGCTCCTGCAGCAGCGCTATGTGCGCCGCTTCGACCTGGGATTCGACCACGAACGGGTGCTGACTTTCGAGACGAACTCGCGGCGGTTGGTCCGCACCGAACGCTTCGAGGAGTTCGCATCGGCCCTGATGCAGGACCCGCAGGTTGTTGGCGTCACCGCAGGCCAGGGGCCGCTCGTTGTCGGAAACTACTCAATCTGGGGCCGGGAAATCGACGGTGAGGAGGTGATGATTCACGTACGTCCGGTGCGCAGCAACTTCCTCGACGTGCTGGGCATTCCGATTCTTGCCGGTGAGGGTTTCCGGCCCGAGCACAACCGCGACACGACGTGGCACTACGTCGTCAACGACCTGCTTGCCCGCAAAGGAGTCGGAATCGGAGACCGGCTGGACGACGGAGTGGTCGTCGGCATCTGTCCCGACATCCATTTCCGGCCGCTGCAATACCCCGTCGTGCCGTTCGCCTTCGTGACCCTTTCCGACGATATGGACACCTTCTACGTGCGTTTGGCCGCAGGCGCCAATCCGGACGCCGTCTGCGACCACATCCGGCGGACCGTCGAACGGCTCGATTCGGACTGCGACCCAATCGAAATCCGCTTCATGGACGAGGGCATCGACGCACAGTACGCCCGCGAGCGGCGCATCGCGACCGTCGTCGGGCTCTTCACGGTGCTGGCCGTCGTCATCGCCCTGATGGGCGTCTTCGGCATCGTTCTGTTCGAGACGCAGCACCGCCGCCGCGAGGTGGCCATCCGCAAGGTGATGGGTGCCACGACCGCCGAGGTGCTCCGCCTCTTCAACCGCCGCTACGTGGTGCTGGTCACGGTCTGCTTCATCCTCGCCGCACCGGTCGGATACTGGACCGTCGACCGCTGGCTCGGGTCGTTTGCCTATCGTACACCGATGCACTGGTGGGTCTTCGTCGCGGCCTTCGCCGTGGTGCTGGCCGTCACAATCGCTACGGTCACCTTCTGCTCGTGGCGCGCGGCAGGCGAAAACCCCGCCGACTGCGTAAAATCCGAATAATCAAAACAAATTCCGCATATGAAAATCGCACTGCGAAACTTCCTTACCACGCTGCGGCGCTACAAGGCCTCGTCGCTGCTCAACATCGTCGGTCTGACGCTGGCCTTTACGGCCTGCTACATCATCCTGGTGCAGGTGCGCTGGGAGATGACCTACAACCGCACGCTCCGCGACTCGGAGCGCATCTATCTGGTCGAGACCACCGACTGGTACACCCCGGGACGGTGGCAGTCATGGCTCAGCCGGCCTTTATCCGAACGGCTCATCTCCTCGACCTCGGCTGTCGAAGCCGGCGGCTGCACCTGGGGCGGCTTCGGCCCCATGACCGTGCTGCGCGAGAATGCCTCGAAGATGGGTTACGACCGCTTCAACAACATCTATGCGGGCTCCATCTCGCTGCCGCTGCTCGACGTCTTCGACTTCAAGTCCGTGGCAGGGGATGTCCATGACCTCAAACGCGCGCAGAGCATCATCATCTCGCGCTCGACGGCCGAACAACTGGGTGTCGGTGTCGGCGACATGCTCTGGTGCAACATCGACCAGCCCTCGGCCGAGAACGCCCGCGAGGTGGTGGCCATCTTCGAGGATTTTCCCACAAACTCGCTCATGGCCGAGTGCCACATGGCCATGGATTTGGGCAAGGCGTCGCTCGACGACCCTTCGGAGTGGGGCTTCAACTATTACGTCCGGCTCCAGCCCGGAGCCGACCCCGGAGCTATAGCCGACGGATGGGAAAAATTCTTCATCGAGATGAATCCCAGTGCGGCGAACGAGGATGGGCATCTCGACACGGCCCCCGTCCGCCTGTCGTGCATCCGCGACCTCTACTTCGAGGCAGACAGCCGCGTGCCGTGCGCCCAGGGGTCGCTCGTGACGACCTACACGCTGCTGGGCATCGCACTGCTGGTCATCGCGCTGGCCTTCATCAACTTCGTCAACTTCTTCTTCGCGCTGGTGCCCGTCCGCATCCGCACGGTCAACACCTTCAAGGTCTTCGGTGCGCCGAACGCCTCGCTGCGCTTCGGTTTCATCTTCGAGGCCGTGGGGCTGGTCGTCATCGCCCTGCTGCTGGCCTGGTACCTCGCCTTCGCCATCCAGAGCACCGAGCTTGCCAGCTACATCTCGGCGCCGCTGAACCTGGCGCAGAACCTCCCGGTCATCGGCGTCCTGCTTGCCGTGGCGGTAGTTATGGCCCTTGTGGCAAGCCTCTATCCGGCGTGGTACATCACCTCGTTCCCGCCCGCCATGGTGGTCAAGGGGTCGTTTTCGGGTACGGCCGGCGGCCGGCGGTTGCGCACGCTGCTGCTGGGCTTCCAGTTCACCATCTCGATGGGTCTGATGATTGCTACGGGATTCATCCTCCTCCAGCACAACTTCATGCTGCAGCAGGATATGGGCTTCGACCGCCGCAATCTGATGGCCGCACAACTCTCCAGAAAGGCCGCTCAGGACTACGACGCCCTGCGAAGCCGCCTGCTGGCCGACCCGCGCGTGGTCGACGTCACGGCAGCCGAAGGACAACTGGTGAACGTAAGCCGTATGGGATGGGGCCGCCGATACAAGGATGAAGCTATCACCCTGCAAGCCTACATCGTACGGTGGAACTTCCTCAAGATGATGGGTATCCCCATTGTCGACGGCCGCGACTTCCTCGAATCGGATGAGCACAAGCCCACCGGCATGTTGATTTGCAACGAGGCGGCCCGCAATGAATACAAGCTCGAACTGGGTGCCGAGATTGGCGGATTCCTCGAAACGGACCCGCTCGTGGGTGTCTGCGCCGACTTCAACTTCCGGCCGATGCAGTACAGCGTCATCCCCTTTGTCTTCTATGTCGGTCCCGAAGAGTGGTCGCAACGCTCGTCGCGGCTGCTCTACCTGCGCTACCGTCCCGAGGCCGATGTGGCGGAGGTGGCCGACTACCTGCGGCAGTGCATCGCCGAAACGGACCCGCACCTGACGCCGGGCGAAATCGAGATTCGCACCTTCGAGGATGAGCTGGGTCTGGAATACGCCAAGGAGCGGCGTCTGGCCACGGTCGTGGGGCTCTTCACGCTGCTCTCGGTGGTCATCGCCCTGATGGGTGTCTTCGGCATCGTCCTCTTCGAGACGCAGCACCGCCGCCGCGAGGTGGCCGTGCGCAAGGTCATGGGCGCCACCACCGCCGAGGTGCTCCGCCTCTTCAACCGCCACTACATCCGGCTGGTCATCGTCAGCTTCGTGATTGCCGCACCGCTGAGCCTCTGGATTGTCCGCCGCTGGCTGGCGTCGTTCGCCTACCGCACCCCCATCCACTGGTGGGTCTTCGCCGCGGCCCTTGTCGCCGTGCTGCTCGTGACAATCGGAACCGTCACCTTCTGCTCGTGGCGCACGGCCAACGAGAACCCCGCCAACTCGGTGAAATCCGAATAAACCAATCGAAAAAAGGAAATTGTCAAATCATATCATAAAAAAACATCCGTTATGTCCATGTTGAAAGTAGAAAACCTCCGCAAGGTTTTCCGTACCGAAGAGATTGAAACCATCGCCCTGAACGGCGTATCGTTCGAAGTAAACGAAGGCGAATTCGTCGCCATCATGGGCCCCTCGGGCTGCGGCAAATCGACGCTGCTCAACATCCTGGGGCTTCTGGACAACCCCACCTCGGGAAGCTACCGGCTGCTCGACCGCGAGGTCGCCTCGCTGCGCGAGAAGGAGCGCACGGCCTTCCGCAAGGGAAACATCGGCTTCGTCTTCCAGTCGTTCAACCTCATCGACGAGCTGAACGTCTTCGAGAACGTCGAGCTGCCGCTGATTTACCTGCGCGTGAAGGCCTCGGAGCGCAAGCGCCGCGTGAACGAAATCCTGAGCCGCATGAACATCTCGCACCGCGCCGAGCACTTCCCGCAGCAGCTTTCCGGAGGTCAGCAGCAGCGCGTGGCCATCGCCCGCGCCGTGGTGGCCAACCCCAAGCTGATTCTGGCCGACGAGCCTACCGGAAACCTCGACTCGAAGAACGGCCGCGAGGTGATGGAGCTCCTCACGGAGCTCAACCGCGAAGGGACGACCGTTATCATGGTAACCCACTCGCAGTATGACTCGACCTTCGCCCACCGCGTGCTGCATCTGTTCGACGGCGAACTGGTGCAGGACCTCACCAACCGCATGTAAGCCGATTGGCTTGAGCCGGCAAGGAGGCACAAAGACGCCCCGTCCTGAAAAAGGACGGGGCGTCTTGTCTGCGAGGGTCGGGCCCGGCAGCGGCTCCGGCGAGCAGTTCCGGCGAACAGTCCCGGCAAACAGTCCCGGCAAACAGCTCCGGCGGATGGCAGGCGGCAGATGGCAGACGGCAAACAGCTCCGGCGGATGGCAGGCGGCATAAGGTCTGCTCCGCGCCTCCACCGGCGGCGGGCAGCCCTATTTGTCGTAGCGCTCCTTGTCTTTCCGGTATATCTGATAACTGTTCACGAAGTTCTGCCAGACGATGTAGGCCGTCGGGGCAATCGAGGAGATGGGGTCGAGGAACGACTGCGCCATCCAGACCGCCAGCACCGTATTCTTCTGGCCGAGCGACTGTCCGCCGGCAGCGGCGTCACCGTAGCGGCGTCCCAGCATGCGGCCGATTTTGAACTGGAGCAGACAAATCACAAGTGCTGCAAAGGCCAGCCACAGTTCGATGGAGAGCGGCACGTCGTGCAGGTCGATGATGAAGGCCGTCGTACGGCCGATGATGACCGCCAGCGACAGGAGCCACATGTAGAACGAAATCTGGCTGTGGTCGGCAATCCACCGCGAGGCCCGATGGAAGAGGAAGCGGCAGCACTGCGCTGCGGCAAAGGGCATGATGAGCAGCGGGGCGACGCGCGAAAGAATCTCGATGAAGGAGCAGTGGCCGCTGCCGGTCAACGCAATGACCACCGGCGCCACAAGCGCGATGACCATGTTGCAGAGCAGGCTGTAGGTGGCCATCGTCGCAACGTTGGCACCCAGCATGCCGCCGATGACCACGGCGGCCATGGCGATGGGCGCCAGCACGCAAATCATCGCCCCCTGGGCCACGACACCGTTCAGCGGCTCGAGCAGCAGATAGACCGCAAGGCTGGCCACCACCTGGAAGAGCAGCAGCCAGAAGTGGAGCATGCTCAGATGCATCTGCTTGGGGGTGACCCGGCAGAAGGTGACGAAGAGCATCAGAAAAATCAACGTCGGGGTAATCATCTGGTGCGATGCCGCCTCGAGCGCCGATATGGGTCGGCACAACAGCGCCCCCACCACCATGGCCGAAGGCATGGCAATGGTCTTGACGTTGCGGTGCAGGTTTTCCAGTACGTGCATGATTGCTACCGATAACGGAGATGTGACAACACGGTTGCCGGGCCGAACGCCCGCTCGCGGCAGAAGGTCTCCGCCCCGGCCGCCGCGGGTCGGGCGGAAGCCGACGTGCGCCTCCTGCCCGGAGGCCGCAGGCGCGGCGTCACCCGGCATACGCGGGCTATCCGAGCAACTCCTTGACCTTGGCCGAAATCTCCTTGCCGTCGGCCTGACCGGCCAGTCGCTTCGAAGCGACACCCATCACCTTGCCCATCTCCTTCATCGAGGTGGCGCCCACCTCGGCGATGATGGCCCGCACGGCCTCGGTCAGCTCCTCGGCCGAAAGCTGCTTGGGCAGGAACTCCTGCAGCACGGCAACCTGGGCCAGCTCCTCGTCGGCCAGGTCCTGACGGTGCTGCTCGACGTAGATGGCCGCCGAGTCGGTGCCCTGCTTGGCCAGTTTGGCGATAATCTTCATCACGTCGGCATCGGGCAGCTCGGCGATTTCGGGACCTGCCGTCTTGGCTTCGATGATGTACTTCTTGACGTTGCGCAGCGCACTCAGGCGCACGGGATTCTTGGCCTTCATGGCCTCCATGATTCCGGTGGAAATCTGTTTTTCGAGTGACATGGATGTTTTGTTTTTATTGTTTACAGACACTGTGTTGCATAAATCATCTACTCCGACGCAAGAGGTCTCGGCTCCTCATGCAGGAAATACAGCACGTCGCGCATCAGCCGTTCGCGCTGCTCCTCGGAGCGAATCGTCTCGAAGGGGAACCCCATGACGAAGGTACGCCGCTCGCCGTCGTTGGCCACGGCTGCCGTCAGCCCCGTATCGGCATAGCGCATCACGGCAAAAGAGCGTTCTCCCACAGGGCGCAGCGCATCGGGCGACTCGACGCCATAGAGCGTCTCCGTGGGCCGTTCGCAGAACTCGTAGTCGCCGCGCGAAAAGGCGGGAACCGGCGCCACCACGCGGACCACACCGCTGCGCGAGGCACGCTCCTGCTCCAGTTCGCAATGCAGCACCTCGCGCACGAACGTGCGGTCGTCGTCGGTGGCCTCGGCCCCCGACGTCGGGTCGGATGCGACATAGCTGCCCGAAACGAACAGTGTGCCTCCGCTCAGGACATAATAGGCCATAGCACGCTGCAAATCAGCCGTAAAGGTCTTGAAATCATAACCGTTCACGCCCCGGCCAAACAGCGTCGAGCGCTGCTTGCCCAGAATCAGGTCGACCACATCGAAGCGCGCAGCATCGATGCCGTAGCTCGCCACGGCATCGGCCGATGCCGAGCAGAACGAGTAACCCGCACGGGCGATGGCCCGCCCGTGGACAAGGGGATAGTCAAACGTATTGCCGGCGGCGACCTCCGTCACGGGATTGCTGCGACTGGCGCCGAGCGCCTGCTTTTCGTCGCTGTTGCGCGCTTCGGCCAGGTCGTAGACATACTGCTCGCCGACGAACGAGCTCTCCTGCATGTAGGGAACGCCCGCATCGATGCGGGGATAGAATCCGGCGGTCGAATCACTGCGCATGCTCAGCGGGGCGCTCACACGGTTGAACCCGTTCACCACCAGCACACAGCCCCGTTCGTCGGGGACATGACAGGCGGCCAGCGTCTCGCTCGGGAAGCTCTCGCCGCCGTCGTTGAACGCCGTGATGCGGTAGCTGTAGAGCACGTCGGGCTCCTGTTCCGTCACGAAGCGGGGCTCGGCCGTGTAGCGGCCGTTGTCGAAGCCTTCGTCGCCGCGGCGCGTGTAGACCATGTAGCCCGAAGGTGCGGCCGTCGGCTCGAGCGAATCGACGGTTGGGAGCCACGAGAGCTCGACTTGGTCCCCGTCGCCCAGCCGCACGGCGAACGACGAGACGGGGAGCGGCTGCACGACGTACGGCCGTCCGTACTGCGCCGCAACGTGCTTGAGGATACCCTTATAGACGGCCCGGCTCACGAGGAACTTGAAGCGCGGGTCGTTGCCGTAGCGCATGTCGGCGAAGTTCTGGTGGGAGAGCAGTTCGAGCAGCATGGTTGGCACGTTGGGCACCCGTGCTTCGTAGTAGGAGCGGTTCCACAGCCCGCGGCGGCGCCACTCGGGTTCGCACGTGCGGCGGATGTCGCCGACCACCTGCGTCATCACCAGGTCGGTCAAATCGCGCGAGCGGTAGCGGTCGGCGCCCCCTTCGAAGCGGCCGTTCTTGTCGCGCGTGAAGAAGATTCCGAGCGTGCCAATCGTCTCGTCGCCGTCGCGCACCCCCGAGTCGGAGTGGAACGCCAGCGCCAGGTCGAGCGGAATGCCCAGTCCGGCCGAGTCACGCAGCCGCTCGGAGCCCCCCATGAGGGCATTGACCCACAGTGCGCGCGACATGAAGTCGTCCTTGTAGTCGTCGCGGTCGCCCTTGGGCGTATAGACCGACTCGTCGAAGCCGGCCCACTGCAGCCAGTAGCGCGCCCCCTCGCAGAAGCGGGGCATGCCGCTCGTCTCGGCGCGATAGAGACCACCCGGACGGGCCAGCGTATCGGCCGCCGCGCGGGCGACGTTGCCGTAGCCGCCGCCGATTTTCACGGCATCGGCCGAGACGATGCCTCCGGCGCGCCGCGAACGGTTCGAAAGCACGACGGCCTCCTGCTCACCCGCATCGAAAAGGAAGCGCCCGAGGTAGACCCACGTCCCGCCCCCCATCGTCTGGTTGACGGCAAAGCGGCTCTCGCCGCCCAGGTGGCGGACCGTATAGAGGGCGTCGTCGACGCTCCCCGGCGTCGAGTCGTAGCTCACGTAGAGGGCATACTCCCCGCGTTCGGGGATGTCGACCCGCCACACGGCGCGGCTCTCGGCCCCGGTCGTGATGCTCCGCACGTGGCGCGTCGTGCCCTGCAGGAAGGGGTTCTCGCCCGTCAGGTAGACCTGCTGGCGGTGTGCAAAGCCCACATCGCCTCCCGACCATCCGGCGTCGCCGTTCTCCTCGCGGTAGCTCTCGGCGGCGTCGTTGTCGGCCAGCACCTCGTGGCTCTGCCAGTCCCGCTCGCGGGGCAGCAGGACGCACGCCCCCGCATTTTCGAGCATGGGGACCAGGAAGGGCAGCACGTAGCTCTGCGTATAGAGGTCCTCGCACGTCTGCCAGAAGCGGGCCCGCTGCCAGCGCCAGCGCCCCTCGCGCTGGTCGAAGTAGCGGCCGTGGCTCTGCCAGAGGGCGATGTGACGTCCGGCGAGCCCCGCCGAGGGGGTTCTGCGGTCGAGCGGCGAGACGAGCGGCCGCGCCGAAGGGTTGACGAAGGGGACCACACGGTCGCGCCGGCGCCGGGGCTGCACGGTGCGGCAGGCCAGCGGGATGAGCTCCTCGATGAGCCGCCCGTCGGTATAGAGTTCGATGCGCGCCTTGCGGAAGGATGCGGGGAGCAGCGCGCGCACCGAGTCGTAGATGGCCTGCACGTTCTCCTCGCGGAAGGGATAGTACGATAACCCCACCGAGGCGTAGAGCTGCACGCGGCTGCGCGACGACTTGACGCGCTGAATCCGCACCCAGCTGCCGGCCACCTCGCGCCCCGTGATGCGGGTCAGCGCGCTGCCGATTTGCCGGCGCGTCGCGGCGCCGATTTCGGCCGCCCGGGCCGGGGCGGCCGAGGCCGCTCCCGTCAGGAGCGCCAGCGCCAGCAGCGCCATGCACATATAATGTCTGTATGCGTGTCGTTTCATGACTGTATCCGTTTTTTGCGCCCCAGGAGCCACATGCCGCCCATCGTGAGCAGGGCGTTGTAGAGCAGCAGCTCGAATCCGATGCGATAGCCGAAGAGCTCCCCGGCGGCATACTGCAGCAGGGCGCTCAGCAGCGGTGCGGCGACGGCCACCAGCGGCAGCCAACGGCCGTCGATGCGGCGGCGGGTGCAGATGCCGAAGAGGAACATCCCCAGAATCGGGCCGTAGGTATAGCCCGCCACCTTGAAGAAGAGGTTGATGACGCTGTCGTTGCCGAAGCGGCCGAACAGCAGCACGAGCAGCGTCAGGCCGAGGGCCATGAACGCATGCACGCGCCGGCGCGTCCGCGTCAACTGCGCCTCGTCGCAGCGGCGCGTGGCGTCGAGCAGGTCGACCGTGAAGGAGGTGGTGAGCGCCGTGAGGGAGGAACCGGCCGACGAGTAGGTGCTCGCCATCATCCCCAGCACGAAGAGCAGCCCGACGTAGAGGGGCAGGCCGCCGTTGACGGCCACCTGCGAGAAGACCTGGTCGCTCTTCGGGGGGAGCGGCATGCCGACCCGCGCCATGTAGAGGTAGAGCAGCGCGCCGAGCGTCAGGAAGAGGAGGATGACGGCAATCTGGCAGAGGGCCGTCAGCACGATGTTCTTCTGCGCGTCGCGCGGCGTGCGGCAGCTCAGGTTGCGCTGCATCATCTCCTGGTCGAGCCCCGTCATGGCGACCAGCAGCACGATGCCCGCCACGAACATCTTCCAGAAGTAGCGCTCCGACGAGGGGTCGTCGAAGAAGAAGATGCGCGCGTAGTCCGACGCGGCCACCTCGCGCAGCGCCTCGCCCGTCGTGAGCCCCAGTCCGCGCACCAGCGCCAGAATCGTCAGCATGAGGCTTGCCACCAGGCAGAGCGTCTTGAAGGCGTCGGTCCAGATGAGCGACTTCACGCCGCCGCGCCGCGTGTAGAGCCAGACGAAGAGCACCGTCACCACGGCATTCGCCGCAAAGGGGAGCCCCACGCGGTCGAAGACCAGCAGCTGCATCACGGCGCAGACGATGTAGAGGCGCAGCGCAGCGCCGAGCATCTTCGACAGGAAGAAGAACCACGCTCCGGTACGCTGCGAGGTGACCCCGAAGCGGAGGTCGAGGTACTGGTAGAGCGAGATGACCCGCATCCGGTAGAAGAGCGGGACGAGTACGAAGGCGACGATGAGCTGCCCCACGGTGAAGCCCAGCACCATCTGCATGTAGGAGAAGGAGTCGGTCGCCACGGAGCCCGGCACCGAGAGATAGGTCACACCCGACATGGCGGCCGTAATCATCGAGAAGGCGGCCACGAGCCACGACGAGCGGCGGTTGCCCGTGAAGAATGCGGCATTGTCGGCATGACGGCCCGCGAGCCACGCGATGGCGAAAAGCAGTGCGATGTAGACAAGGACGACGACGATGACGGCAACGGGCGACATGGTGACTTGATGTTGAACGAATCGATTAATTTCCAAATCCCGTGCGCCGCGCAATGGTTCGGAACAGTCCGGTGGAGCCCGGTGCGGCGTACGACGACGGCAAAGATAGTGAAAGGCGAGCGCAGAGACAAATGAAAACGAAGTTTTCACAAGTTGACTCTGCCGAGCCGCATCCTGTCTTCTCCAAAGATAGTGAAAGGCGAGCACAGAGACAAATGAAAACGGAGTTTTCACAAGTTGACTCTGCCGAGCCGCATCCTGTCTTCTCCAAAGATACGAAAAGGCGAGGGCAGAGACTGCCCTGCCCCCGAAGATGGGGCAGCCGAAGAGCGCACTCCCCCGCGCCGGCCTCCGGCCGGTCGGAGCCTTCCCCTTCCTCCGGGAGAAGATGCCGGCAGCGAAACGACCGCCTGCCGGAGCAAAATTCGACGCCGAACCGCCCGAAAGAACCGTTCTTTCTTAGAAACAGAAAAATGTTGTGGCTTTCGGAAAGAAAATTTTCAATTTTCGGGTCAAAATTATTGCAAATTAAAATTCTTTTCTATCTTTGTTATTCGAATAACAATAGCAAACCCGTCAAAATTCAACCTAAGACACCTAATATTATTAGCACCATGGCAAGAAATCTTAAAATCAGAGACCTCACGTTGCGCGACGGACAGCAGTCCTCGTTCGCGACGCGAATGAACCAGGCCCAAATCGACCGCTGCCTTCCTTACTATAAGGATGCGAACTTCTACGCGATGGAGGTTTGGGGCGGCGCCGTACCCGACTCGGTAATGCGCTATCTGAACGAGAATCCCTGGACCCGTCTCGAAACCATCCACAAGGCCGTCGGCAACGTATCGAAGCTCACGGCCCTGTCGCGCGGCCGCAACCTCTTCGGCTACTCGCCCTATACGGATGAAATCATCGACGGTTTCTGCCGCAACGCCATCGAAAGCGGACTGGGCATCATGCGTATCTTCGACGCGCTGAACGACGTGGACAACGTCAAGTCGACGGTCAAGTATGTGAAACAGTACGGCGGTATCGCCGACTGCGCCGTCTGCTACACGGTGGACCCGAAATACCCCGAGGTTGGATTCTTCGCCCGTCTGATGGGCAAGAAGGCTCCGAAGCCCGTCTTCACCGACGCCTACTTCCTCGACAAGGCCAAGCAGATGGCCGCCCTGGGTGCCGACATGATTACCATCAAGGACATGTCGGGCCTCATCCCTCCGCGCCGCGTGGCCACGCTGGTGCGCCTCTTCAAGCAGCACCTGTCGATTCCGGTCGACTTCCACACCCACTGTACGCCGGGCTACGGTCTGGCATCGGTGCTGGCGGCCATCGTTGCCGGCGTCGACATCGTCGACACCAACTGCTGGTACTTCGCCGGCGGTACGGGCGCTCCGGCCATCGAGCTGGTCTACGTATTCTGCAAGAAGCTGGGCATCGACCTGGGTGTGAACATGGAGGCAGTGGCCAAAATCAACACCCAGCTGCGTGAAATCCGCAAGGAGCTCAACCAGTCGGTATTCGGCACCGAGAAACCCGAACCGAAGGCTTTCAACCCGCTGACGGATACGATTCCCGCCGAAATCGACGCTCTGTTCGACCGTGCCATCAAGGCCGCCCAGGCCGACGACGAGGAGGGCACCATCGACGCATGCCGCAAGATTGAGGCCTACTACGGCTTCCCCGCTCCCAACGAACTGGTCCAGAAGGCCGAGATTCCGGGCGGCATGTACTCCAACATGGTGGCCCAGCTCAAGCAGCTCAAGGCCGAGGAGATTCTGCCGCGCGCCATGGAGCTCATTCCGTCGGTGCGTCTGGCCGCAGGTCTGCCGCCTCTGGTGACCCCCACCTCGCAGATTGTCGGCGCACAGGCCGTGAACTGCGCCCTCGACGAGAAGGCCGGCCGTCCGATGTACACCAACAAGTCGTCGCAGTTTGTCGGTCTGGTCAAGGGCGAATACGGCAAGACGCCTGTCAAGATTGACCCCGAATTCCGCTTCAAGATTTGCGGCGTACGCGAGGAGACTCCCTACGACACCTCGAAGTATCAGATGCAGCCCAATCCCGAGCTGCCCGAGGCTGGCGGCGTGAAGCTGGCGGCCAACGAGAAGGAGGTGCTGCTGCTCGAGCTCTTCCCGCTCGTGGCGAAGGGATTCCTCACCGAGCAGAAGAAGAAGGCCTATGCCGCCTCGAAACCCGCCGAGCCGAAGGCCGAGGAGCAGAAAGCCGAGGAGAAGAAGGCCGCAGCCATCACGGGCCACACGGTCAACGCCCCGCTGCCGGGCCGCGTCATCGACTTTAAGGTGAAGGTCGGCGACGAGGTGAAGGCCGGTCAGGAGGTTGTCGTGCTCGAAGCGATGAAGATGGAGAACTCCATCACGTCGGATGTCAGCGGAAAGGTCAAGCAGCTGCTGGCTCAGGTTGGCGAGAACGTTCCGACGGACGCCCCGCTGCTCGAAATCGAATAACACCCCACAGCAACCGGGCGGGAGAGACTCTCCCGCCCGAAAAGAACGAGCCCCTGCAGCCGGGAAACGGCGCAGGGGCCCGTCTTTTTTCGTACAGTCGCCATCCGCGACCGACATCGGGAAAGCAGGGCCGGAGAGGCCTCCCGGCCACGCCCGGCCACACACTACCCCACTCAGGCAACCCTTGCGGCAAGACGGCACGCAGCCACGCGGCTCCGTCACGCCGTGCCGGCGCCAGTGCGGTCACGCAAGCCTCAGCGAGGCATCGTCTCCTCGTCGCAGACCCCGCACTCGCAGAAGTGAAACTCCTCACGGGCCCGCTCCTTCGGGAAGAGGAAGTAAAGACAGACGGCCTCGGTGCACAACCTGTCGTGCACATCGAAGATACGGACGCCTATCTCGACCAGATTGCGCCGCTGCTGCCGTACGGATGCCCGCAGCGTGATTCGCTCGTCGGAGGTATGGATGGGATGGAGATAGCGCACCTCCATCTTCGACGTCACGCCGCTGGTCTGGAACTTGCGGAAGACCACCCAGCTGCTGATTTCATCGGCCAGCGTCGCCTGGATGCCGCCATGGAGCGTATCGACCCATCCCTGAAATTCGGGACGCGGATGCCACACGCTCACAATCTCGTCGCCATCCTCGTAGAACTCCATCCGGAGACCTCGTTCGCTGTGGGGGTCGCAACCGAAACAGCGGTACCCCTCCATCCCGCTCCAGGGATTCGTTATTCTTTTCATGAACTTCTGTTTTAACAATCCATACGTCCGTTTCGGGCAAGGGTTTTGCACCGTATCGGCTGCTCGGAGATTCCGGCCCGCCCCTCCCGTCGTCCGTTGGACAAATGTACGCAAATGCCCCGACAAAACCAACATACGGCGGGGCATCGGCTCCGCATCATGGCGACGAAACAGCTCAAAAGGTTGGACTTCCGCCCGATTTTTCGTATCTTCAACCGATTCTAAAACCGCAAGCGCATGAAATTTCTCCAAGAATTCAAGGAATTCGCCCTCAAGGGCAACATGGTGGACATGGCCGTCGGCGTCATCATCGGCGGCGCATTCGGCAAAATCGTCTCCTCGCTGGTCAACGACATCATCATGCCGCCGCTCGGCATGCTGCTCGGCAAGACCGATTTCTCGAACCTGCGCGTCGACCTGAGCGGCGTACGCGACAGCATGTCAGGAGCCGCAGCCGACAGTGCCGCGACACCCGTATACTGGAACTACGGAGTCTTCATCCAGCAGTGCATCGACTTCGCCATCCTGGCCTTCTGTGTCTTCCTGATGGTCAAGCTGATGAACCGGCTGATGCGCCACAAGAAGGCTGCTCCGGCACCGACCGCCCCGTCGAAGGAGGAGCTGCTGCTCACCGAAATCCGGGACCTGCTGCGCGAACAGCAGAAATCGTCGCGGTAAAGAGCCCCGGCCCGGTTCGGTTCCCGGCCCGGCAGCCGCTGCATGTGGCGGCCCGTCAGGAATCGGACCTGCGGCGTGAGGGCGCATACTCCTGCAGGAGATAGCTCGTGAAGATGGGGAACATCATCATGCCGAGCGACGGAAGCAGCACGGAAAAGAGCTTTCCGACGGCTGTCACGGCGAAGATTTCCGCTCCGACGGTCGTCACGTTCATCCAGGCCCACCACAGCGCATCGCCGAAGCCGTCGAGTTTCGGATTGACCCCGATTTCGTAGTCGTAGAAGACCAGCGCCGAGAGGTAGGTAAAGACGAGCACCGTGAAAAGGTAGGAGACGAAGAGCTGACGGATGCGTCCCGTCACCAGCCAGTGCGCCACGATGCCCAGCACGCCGAAAGCCCTGACGAGCGGCATCAGGCCGAGCAGCATCGCCCAGGAACGCGGCAGCAGCGCATGGCTCCAGACCGCGATGTTGAGCCAGGGGACCGAGATGAGCAGAAAGAACAGATTGCGCAGGAAAAACGGCAGTTTGCGGTCGGCGGCATGCCAGCGGACGAAAAAATCGCCCAGAAAAAGCAGGCAGACCACCAGCTGCACGGCAAGGTATCCGTGCGAGAAGGCCTGATGATGCCCGAGGAGAATCTCCCGCGAAATGGCAACCAGCAGCACAAGGCCCGCCGTGACCTTCAACTCGGCAAGCAACCCGATGAGCCTGCCCTCATGAGACTTCGAACGTTCCATCGAATGAGTTTTGTTTCGGGAATGGCGTGCAAAACCGCTGCCAGGAGGTTGCCGGAAGGCTTTTTGCACGTTTTTTTCGTGATTTTTTTGGTAGTTCCGAAATTTGTACTACCTTTGCACTCGCTTTGGAACTCAAACCGACGACGGTTCGCCGTCCGAAAGTGCAACAGAGCCATGGCGGGATAGCTCAGCTGGTTAGAGCGCATGATTCATAATCATGAGGTCGAGAGTTCAAGTCTCTCTCCCGCTACCAACTAAAAATCAAGCACTTGCATCGATGCAAGTGCTTTTCTTTTATCCATTTTCCGGATTCACCACCAAATTCCCACCCCCCTCTGCAGCGCATTGCAGCGGCATCGGTTCATCGCGTTCCACCGACCCACTTGCAAAAAATAGCAAAAAATCAGCCGTACGCCTCAGCCCGGCACCTCTGCGGGAGCCTTTGGAGGGAGCCTTTGGAGGGAGCCTTTGAAGGGAGCCTTTGAAGGGAGCCTCTTTGGGCCCTCTGCGGGAGTTTTTGGAGGAGCCTCTGCTCGGCGCCTCTGCGGGAGTTGTTGGAGGAGCCTCTGCTCGGCGCCTTCCGGAGAGCTTTTGGGGCACCCCTGGAGGAGCTTTTGGGGAGCCTCTGCGAGCACCTTGGGGGGGGGCCTGCTCGAAGCCTATGCTCGGCACCTTCTGGAGAGCTTTTGGGGCACCTCTGCGGGAGCCTTTGGAGGGAGCCCCTTTGGGCCCTCTGCGGGCACCTCTGCGGGAGTTGTTGGAGGAGTCTCTGTTCAAAGCCTTTTGGAGAGTTTTTGGGGAGCCTCTGCGGGCACCTTTGCGGGCGCAACAAAAAACCCGTCCTCGAAGGACGGGTTCCACACACAAACATTAACAATACAAACAATGCAATGGCTGAATTTTCTGCTTTTTGTTTCCGATACAAAGGTCGGACAAAACGCATCATGGGACAATCGCCACAATTGAGTATTTTCGTTCGTGTGAACTCACCAGATTTGGGGAGCAAGCCACCCCGCTACCGGTAGATTTCGTTCAACAGCTTGGCCAGACGGTATCCGGCGCGCAGGAACTGCCGCTCGACCATCGGGGCATATTTGGCCACATAGTCATAGGATATCGAACTGCCTTCGGGCGTCGCCTCGTAGATTTCGCTGCAAAGCTCCCAGGTCTCGGCCGCCCAGTCGCGCGGCGTTCCCGACTGCACGAGCATCGCCTCGTCGTCGGCCAGCCGGTCGATTTGCTCCTGCCACTCCGTATAGCTCCACTTGTGGGCCGACTCGGGCAGCGTCGAATCCCATGCCGAATGGAGGTTCGACGAACGGCCGAAGACGGTCACCGGCACGCGGTTGCCTCCCAGGTCCGAAAGATGCCCCATGTGCATCGGGCAGTGCATGTCGCCCACCAGGTGAATCAGCATCTTGAGGTCGAGGGCCTCCTCCTCGGGCGTGAGCTCCCCCGACGAAAGCCGCTCCACCAGATTCGTGACTGCCGTCAGCACGTCGCCGTCGGGATTCTCGGGCATCGACTCAAGGGTCTCCCCGGCGTCGATGTTGCGGTAGTGCCACGTCTTCGTATAGGCATACTCAGGCTGATGGCTGGCGTTGTCGAGCCAGTTGGCATAGTAGACGAGCGAGTGGCCGCCCAGCACCCGGTCGACCGCCTCGGCAGCCTCGGGCGTCAGATGGCATTCGGCGATGTAGGCCGTCACGTCATGCCCCTTGGGCCCCCACGCCAGCGTGGCCTGGGCCAGCACGAGGCTGCAGCACAAAAGAATGATTCGTTTCATTGCAATCATCGGTTATTGGTATCCTGCGTATTCAGACTCAATGGTTCATCGTGGCGAGGAACTCCTCGTTGGTCTCCGTGAGGTTCATCTGCTTCTGGAGGAACTCCATCGCCTCGACGGGCGTCATGTCCGAGAGGTACTTGCGCAACACCCACGTACGGTTCATCACCTCGCGCGGCAGCAGCAAATCCTCGCGGCGCGTACCCGAAGCGATGACGTCGACGGCCGGGTAGACACGCTTGTTGGCCAGCTTGCGGTCGAGCTGCAGCTCCATGTTGCCCGTACCCTTGAACTCCTCGAAAATCACCTCGTCCATCTTCGACCCGGTGTCGATGAGCGCCGTGGCGATGATGGTCAGCGAGCCCTTCTCCTCGGTATTGCGGGCAGCGCCGAAGAAGCGCTTGGGCTTGTGGAGCGCATTGGCGTCGACACCGCCCGAAAGCACCTTGCCCGAGGCGGGCTGCACCGAGTTGTAGGCACGCGCCAGACGGGTGATGGAGTCGAGGAAAATCACCACGTCGTGGCCGCACTCGACCATACGCTTGGCCTTTTCGAGCACCATCTCGGCCACCTTCACGTGGCGCGAAGCCTGCTCGTCGAAGGTCGAGGCGACAACCTCGGCCTTGGCGTTGCGCGCCATCTCGGTCACCTCCTCGGGACGCTCGTCAATGAGCAGCACAATCAGATAGACGTCGGGATGGTTGTCGGCGATGGCATTGATAATCGACTGCATGAGCATCGTCTTACCGGTCTTGGGCTGGGCGACGATGAGCGCACGCTGGCCTTTGCCGATAGGCGAAAAGAGGTCGACGATGCGCGTGGTGAGGTTGTTGTGGCCGTTGCCCGTCAGGCAGAACTTCTCGTTGGGGAAGAGCGGCGTCATGTACTCGAACTGCACGCGGTCGCGGATGTATTCGGGCTTCAGGCCGTTGATTTCGTTGACACGCACCAGCGGGAAGTACTTCTCGCCCTCCTTCGGAGGACGAATGGCGCCGTTGACCGTATCGCCGGGCTTCAGGCCGAAGAACTTGATTTGCGAGGGCGACACATAGATGTCGTCGGGCGAATTGAGGTAGTTGTAGTCGGCCGAACGGAGGAATCCGTAGCCGTCGGGCATGATTTCCAATACGCCCTCGCCCTCGATTTCACCGGCGAAGTCATCCTTCGTAATCACCTCCTGCTCGAGGTCGCGCGCAGCCTCCTGCTCCTGCTGTGCGGCGGGCTGAGCCGCTGCCGGCGCCTTCTCCACGGGGGCTTCGGCCGCCTGTCGGGGCGAACCCTTGGGCTTGCGGCCACGGCGCTTGGTCTCCTGCTTCGAGGCCTGCTGATGCGGGTCCGCGGCCTGAGCCTGACCCTGTTCCGCCGGAGCGGCCTCTTCGGGCTGCGCCGGGGCCTCATCAACGCTCTTCGGGGCGGAAGTCTCTTCGGGCTGCGGCTCGGCCTGGGCCGAGTCGGATGCGGACTTGAGTCGCGGACGACGCCCGCGCCGGGGCTTCACCTCCGAGGGTACGGAGTCGTTGTGCGCTGCTGCGGCAGTCCGGTCGTCCTCCTGCGCCGGCATCCCGCCGCCGTCGGCCGCATTGCCGGCGATGCTCTCCATCAACTCGCGTTTTTTCTTTGCCATGATATTTTTCAGGCCCAATGCCTTAGCGATTTCGCGCAGTTCGGCAAGGCTTTTCCCCTCAAGCGCTTTCAAATCCTGCATAAAAAGGTAAACGTATAAATTCTTAATGATTGATTCCGAGCGGATGCCCGGCGATTGGAATTCGCATGCAAAGATAATGCATTATTTCGGATTTCAAAATAAAAAACGCCCCTGCAGCCCCTTTCCGCGAACTATGGAACACCCGACCGGAGGACCGCTGGAAAAAGAAACCGACCGATTGCTCGAAGGCTCTTGCAATCAGTCGGATATGCGCATCGACATGTTGTGTACTCGGAGCGGGAATCGAACCCGCACGACCATTGCTGGTCACAGGATTTTAAGTCCGGCGTGTCTACCTATTCCACCATCCGAGCTCCCGCCTCCGCGCGGAGGCGCTGCAAAAATAAGAAATAATTTACGATTCGCCAAAATCCACATAGCGGAACATCGCCCCGAGGTCGTCGCGCCGGAACCAGCGAATCTCCCCGTCGCGCCGGAACCAGGTCATTTGGCGCTTGGCATAGTGCCTCGTATTGCGCTTGATGGCCTCGACCGCCTCGTCGTAGGAGCAACGTCCGTCGAAGTAGTCGAACAGTTCGCGGTAGCCCACCGTACGCAGCGCATTCAGATGCCGGCAGGGATAGAGCGCCCGGGCCTCGGCCTCGAGCCCCTCGGCCATCATGGCGTCGACGCGGCGGTTGATGCGCTCGTAGAGCTCCCCGCGCTCCATCTCGATACCGATTTTCACGATGGCGAAAGGCCGCTCGCGCCGCCCACCGAGCCGCAGCTCGGAAAAGGGACGCCCCGTCTGGAGACATACCTCCACGGCCCGCAGCACCCGCGCCGGATTGCTGCGGTCGACCTGTTCGTAGTAGCGAGGGTCCAACTCGCGCAGCCGCTCGGCCATAGCCTCAACACCCTGCTCGCGCAGTTCGGCATTGAGCCGTTCCCGCAACTCGGGGTCAGTCTGCGGCAGGTCGTCCAGCCCTTCGCACAGCGCCTTGACGTAGAGTCCCGAGCCGCCGACCGCAACCACGGTGTCGTGCGTCGCGAAGAGCCGGTCGAGAAGCTCCAGAGCCTGAACCTCGTAGCTGCCGCAGCTCAACTCCTCGGTGATGTCATGCGAGGCGATGAAGTGGTGTTCGGCCGCACGAAGCTGCGCGGCCGTCGGCTGGGCCGTACCGATGGGCATGCCGCGGTAGAACTGCCGCGAGTCGGTCGAGACAATCGGCGCCCCGTAATGCTGCGCAAGCGCAATGGCGAGGTCGGTCTTGCCCGACCCCGTGGCGCCTACGACCACAATGAGCCGCCTGTCAGTATTCGTCGTCGTAGTTGTCATCCCCCTCGAAGTCGCGGAAATCGCCCATCATCTCGTCGAAAATCGAGCCCTCGCCCGACTGGACGGCTCCGGCGCGATACTGGTCGGGCACCTCCTCCTGCGCATAGATTTCCCGCGGGTAGGATTCGCCCGGCCGCTCCTCATAGGCCCCCGTCAGCTCAAGGAAGTAGGCCCGGTCGCCGAACATGTCGAAGAGATAAATCAACCGGTCGCGGCGGTTGTGGATGATTTGCCCGAGCGTCACGGACTCCATCGCCCGCGGAGCATCGGGCGCATCGTCGCCCATCTCCATGAGGGTAAACTCCCCGAGCTTCTCCCACCGCTCGTTGGCCGTGAAGAACGACGTCATGCACTCCTCGTACTCGAGCGCCTCGAGCAGGAAGCGGTGAAAATCGAGCAACGTCATGTCGTACGGCACTTCGTAGTCGCGTACGAAGTTGTCGTTCTCGTCGCTCAGCATGCGGAACCGAAATATCATCGACATAGCACAAAAACTGTTTGTTCGTCCAAAGATACAATATTTATCGGAGCTCCGTTATCAAAAAACGGAGAATATCGCGGTCGTCGGGATAGTCCATGAGCGTCGGCGACTGTGCCCGACCGAAATCGACCCGCCGCGAATGGTCGACGCACGTCGAGACGACACACTGCAATTCGCCGTCGTGAGCGGCGAGCCACTCGTCGACCTCCGCCGTCGTCCGGTATTCGGCCACAGCCAGCTCGCTGAGCATGCGGGGGAAGTCGCGGCGACTGACCAGCAACGCACCGCCGGCATCGACGAAAGGCTGCCCCTCCATCGTCAGCAGCGCACGCGCCTGGCGGTAGTTGTTGACAAACTTGGGATTCATCCCGTCGGGCACCCGCAGCCGCAGGTCGTACCCTTCGGGGACAAAGAGCAGCGACACGTTGCGGCACCCCAGTCCCGAATAGGCCCAGATATCATCCGCGAGCCCCTCCAGCTGCGACTCGCTCTCGCAGCCCGACAGGACGGCCACCGAGTGGCGATTGCCGCGCAACAGTGCCGGGATACCGCCGTAGCGGCTGCGGAAATAGCGGTTCGCATTGTCGCTGCCGGTAGCAATAACCCCGTCGACCGCCGCCCGTCCGTCATACTCCTCGATGGCGACCGCGGGCTCGATTTCACGCAGCAGCCCACAGATGTACTCCATCAGTTCGCGGTCCTTGGCCGCCGGCTTGACCAGACAGCGATGGCCGCTCGCCACAACGCACAGCAGGTCGAAGAATCCAACCAGCGGGATATTGCCGGCCATGACCACCAGCACACGGCGAGGCTCGGCCACGGGAATGCCCTCATAAGCCGCAAGCCAGCAGCGAAGCCGCTCGGGGTCGAGCATCTGCGAGGAGATGGCCTCCACGGCCCGCCGGATGTCGCGGGGCGTAAACCAGCCGTTGGCCGCACAGGCCCGCTCGATGACCCGCTGCTGCGCGACATCGGTGCCGAAACCGCGCAGCCGTCGGCCCAGTTCCGAAAAGATTTCGATAGTCTCTTTCATGAAGGCAAAGATAACGGTTCGCAGCGGAATTTACGCGCACCCCGGAGGAGTATTTTGAATCGAGCCTTATTATCAACGACATACAACTCTCTACCCTGCTCTTCCGGGAATAAAAGCACAAAAAATCAAAAAAAAGAGGCTAAAAATTTGGAAGTGCGTTTTTTTTACCTACCTTTGCACTCGCAAACGACAAACGTTGCTGCTCAATGCGGAAATAGCTCAGTTGGTAGAGCGCAACCTTGCCAAGGTTGAGGTCGCGGGTCCGAGTCCCGTTTTCCGCTCTTCGAAAACGAGTGATAATCAATGAATTATCGCTCGTTTATCTTTTTACGGGTGCGAAATAAAACTTTCCATAATGCCTTTTTCGCGCCGTTTTCCGAAGAATGTTTTACCATTTGTTTAACCATGTTTTACGGCGGTAAAACACCGCTCGCGCTTGTCTGCATAATGTCGCAACATTATGAGTGTCAGCATCAATGCCATTTGCAGAAAAGACCGCATCAATCAAAACCGCACCACGAACATCTACCTGCGTTTTACCGTCAATCGCCGCAGCCGCTATGTAAGTACGGGAATCAATATCCCCGCCGACGATTGGGATTTCGACACCCAAACGCTTAAAACCCAAAATCCCGCCGTTCAGCTACGGATTTACGAGCAAATCGAGAAATACGACAAGCGCATCAAACGGCTCGAAGCGTTGGAGGTCCCCGTAACGCTGGACAATGTGCTGGAAACCGACGGACGGAGGGTCTATTGCACGATAGCCGAATATTTCCGCCGCACGATTGCACAGTTGGAATCGGTGGGTAAAATCGGCTCGGCATCGAAACACAAGGTCACGTTTTCACTCCTGCAACAATTCCGCTCGACCAATATCCGTTTCGACGAAATTACGGTCGGCTACCTGCGTGATTTCGAACTGTTCCTAATGAAAAAGGGAAACAAGAGCAATTCGATAGCCACGAAATTCAGCGTTCTGAAAGCCGTCTATAACAAGGCTCTTGCCGAGGGGATTTTCACCACGCCGCACAGTCCGTTCCTGCAATTCAAAATCGGACGGTTGTGGACCGCCACCCGCAAACGTGCCATCCGCAAGGAGGAGGTGCAACGGCTGATGCAGGCGGAGATACCCGCCGACGGTTCGGCCTATCTGGATTTCGCACGGGACATTTTCCTGTTTTCGTACCTCTCGGCAGGCATCAATTTCAAAGACATCGCCACCCTGCGTTACTGCGATATGGACGAGGAAAGAATCTACTATGCCCGCCACAAAACCAGCAAGGAGATGACCTGCCACCTCTCGGAACAGTCGAAAGCGATTATCGGCAAATACGCCAAATCCGACCATGCGGACGAGGATTATATTTTCCCGATACTCGACCGCCGCATACACAAGACCGAGCAACAGATTTACGACCGAGTGCGTAAGGTGCTGAAACACGTGAATAAGGCCCTGCACGAGTGGAGCCGATTGTTGGGGCTGAAAATCGAACTGACGACCTACCTGGCGCGCCATACGTTCGCCACGCTGGCGATTGAATACGGGATGCCGATCGACATTATCGCCAAGATTCTGGGCCATACGAATACGAACATGACCCGGCGCTATGCGAAGATCTCCGAGGCGAACATCAGCCGCGAGATGCGCCGCATCGGCAAGGTGCTGACGGCATAAACCGGTTGTGTTATTTCGGGTAACAGCCGGTAAGCAAGACAGGCGTGATGCCGTTGCAAACGGTATCACACCTGTCATTTACGGTATGGAAACCTTACCAACTAACCGGTTCGTTCAGAATCACACCGTCGGTAGCGTCCTCGGGCGTAAAGCTCCCGCCCTTGTACTGTACGCAGAGCATGACAAGTGCCTCGCGGCCCGTATTGCGGACGGAACGTCGTCCCGCAGGAGCTACCCGCACTACCGAACCTTCACCGATCGGGAAGATCTTGCCGTCGACCTGGAATTCACCCTCGCCCGAGAGAAAGAAGTAGAGTTCCTCATGGGTTTTGTGGGTGTGGAGGAACCCGGTCTCCGTGCCGGGGGCATACGACTGGAAGGAGAACTCCGCACCCGTTGCCTGCAAGGCCGCACCACCGAAGACCTTGCCCGGGATCTTGACGGCCGGATTCAGCTCCAGTACGAATTCGTTCAGTTCGCTCAATTTGCCGAGCCCGATTGCACTGAAATTTTCGGATTCGGCGATCTTTTCAATCTGTTTCATCGTTTATCGTGTTTTAAGAGGTTTTCCGTTTACGGCATCCTACCGCTCCGAGGATCGGTTGTTGAACCGGATTTTTTCGTGATAGAAGTAGTTGACCACGACGGGACGGCCCTTCTCGGAGCGTCCGTACGGCAGGTTGTTCACCCGGTAAGGCATTCCGTTTGCTGCGGCATAGGCGGCCATCTCGAGTTCGAGCGCCTGCCAGTAATCCGTCCGGCGGCGGTTGTAGATCTCCTCGTACAAAGACACCAACTGGGGGTGCTTCTCGCGGATGTAGGCCAGGATCGTTGCCTTGAACGACCCGCGCAGGTTGAGATTTTCGAGCCATACGAGATCGGCAAACTCCCGGACCCGTTCGATGATCGCCTTCGGGTCCGTGATGCCCGGAAAGATCGGCGAGACGAAGCAGACGGTGCGGATGCCCGCCTCATAGACCTGCCGCATGGCCTCGAGACGCCGCTCGATGCTCACCGCGCGGTCCATGTCGGCACGGAAAGCCTCGTCCAGCGTGTTGACTGACCACGAAACCGTCACGCGCGGGAACGTGCGCAACAGGTCCAGGTCGCGCAGCACAAGATCCGACTTGGTGCAGATCATGATCTCGGCCGTCGTGCCGCGCAGCTCCTCAAGCAGATGGCGCGTGCGCTGAAACTGCTCCTCGAAGGGATTGTAGCCGTCGGTCACCGAGCCGATGACGATACGCTGGCCGTCGAAGCGGTGCGGATTGCCGACGGGTTTCCAGTGTTTGACATCGAGAAACGATCCCCAGGGTTCGGTGTGGCCCGTGAAGCGCTTCATGAACGAAGCGTAGCAATATTGGCAGGCGTGAGGACACCCCACGTAGGGGTTGACCGAATAACCGCCCACGGGCAGCGACGAGCGGGTCATGACGCTCTGCACGTCGATGTCGCGGATGATCTCCTCTTGCTGGTTCATATTCCGGATGTTTTGTGAGGCAAAGATCCGAAGATTTTTTGCGCAAAACTATGCCCGAAAGGGGGTAATGTATGCCATTTTGATAAATGATGTCGTATCTTTGTCTTCGGACAAACCGGATGCGAGCGATGAAGACAACGACAAATCCCCGACGGCTGGTCACCGTGCCGTTCAGCAAGACGCAGTGCGGCGTCGACTTCTACATCAATACGGGCCGCAGCGAAGAGATCCGCGGCGTACTGACCGAGAATCCGCTCTTCCGGACCGACTTCTTCGAGTTCTTCTTCCTGCACAGGGCCCGAGGCGTGCTGTTGCTCGGCGGACGCCGCATCGAGCTGCACGACGGCATGGTGCTGCTCCTCTCGCCCCACCAGCAACAGCGCTGGCTCGTAGACGAGGCGGAGCTCGACTACACGTTCCTAATCTTCCGCGAGGATTTCATGCGCACGTTCCTCGCTGACAAGTTCTTCGTCTACCGCCTGCTCTACTGCTACCAGACCGACACGCCGCCGTGGTTCGATGCCGGACCGGAAACCGTTACAGAGTATCTCCGGCTGCTGGCGAAGATCAAGGCGGAACTGCGCGCCCCGACCTCGGACAGCTACAACCTGATCGTCTCGGTGCTCTACTACCTGCTGGTGACGCTCAACCGCGACTATGCCGCGGCCCATGGACTGCCGGTGACGCTGCCGCGCAATAACTGCGCCTTCCGCTTCAAGGCGCTGCTCGAGGAGCATATCCGTGAGGTGCAACGCGTCGAGGAGTATGCTTCGATGCTGCGCGTGAGCCGCGTGACCTTGAACCGGGCTGTCATGGATCAGTTCGGCGTCACGGCCGTACACCTGCTGAAACAGCGGCTGCTGGAGGCTGTGAAGAACGACCTACTCTTCGAGAGGCGCAGCGTCAGCCAGCTGGCCGATGCGTACGGCTTCTCGGATCCGAGCCACCTGATGCGCTTCTTCAAGCAGCAGGCCGGACGGACCTGCTCGGCCTACCTCGAAGATTATCGGCGCGGCGCGGGCGAATAAGGCCTGTCGGAATCCGCAACCGGTCTGCGACTCCAGTCCCTCCCGGTGATTCGGAGATGCGGTTTGCATGACTTTCGTCCCAAACTACCCTTTTGAGCTTCCGGCTCGACAGCCCGTATCCCGTCTCTGTCCGTGTATTATCATAGGCACGTTTGCCATATGCGCAAATCAGAATGGCTATAAACCGGCGTTTTCACCGCAGTTTGTCCACCCTCGCGACGCCAACCGACGCCAACCACTGCCACATCACTTTGCGAGCGAAACTTTTGAGGGGCTGCGCGCGTTATCCGAGTGCAAGCTTGCAGGAACAAAGATTCATAAACCGGGAAAAAGATGAAATGCCGTGCCTTTCGGATCCGGGACCGCT
>UQNV01000002.1 GCA_900542505.1 uncultured Alistipes sp. | reverse complement strand
ATCCTGAGATGTCTCGTGGGCTCGGAGATGTGTATAAGAGACAGGCCCCGTACCGGTCCCCTCCTACGCTCCGGTTCCCGCGCCTGTTTCCGTGCCTGCCCCCGCGCCTGTTCCCGTGTCTACCTCCGCGCCGGTCTCTGTCCCAGTCCTCGTCCCAGTCCTCGTTCCAGCCCCCGCTTCCATTCCCGCTTCTGTATCCGTGCCTGCCCCTGTGTCTGCTCCGCGCCGGTCTCTGTCCCAGTCCCTGCCTCGGTCTCCGACCCGCTTCTGTCTCTCCTGCTCTTCGTTCCGTTCGTTCCAGCTTCCGGGTACCCAAAGTCGCTTGCCGCACAGTAGTCCTGCTTTTTCCCTGGATTCCTCTGTATTCCGTTCTTCTCCTCCGCTTCTTCTACCCTGCCTCCTTCCTTCTTTCGCTTTGTCAGGGATGGAACAGTTGTATTTCTAAATTTTTAGTAGTACATTTACGAAAAATTTAGAACATGATGCGAAAATCGACCTTGTCCCGAATTATTCTTCTGTTGGCCGCCCTTGTACCGGGTCTGTGGAGCGCCTCGGCGCAGGAGCCCGGACGGGCGGAGGCGGTGCTGCGCTTCGACCAGGCGCAGCGCGACACGGTAGCCGATGCTCCCGCCGCACTGTCGGCCCTGGCCGATACCTCAAGTCGTGTCGCCTGCAGGCTCAACCGCCGTCGTGTCCCCTTTTCGGAGGCTTATGATGCCGTGACACTCTGGAATGTGCGGCGTGTGAAGGTCAAGAGGCGGCGCATGCGGCTCTCCGACTCTACGGGCCGCGAACAGGTTCGGCTGCTGAAGTTCCTTACCGAGCGCAACCGCCGTAAAGCCGTCGCTCCCCATCTGGTCGGTAACGTGGCCGGCTATACGTGGGCGGGCGGCGAAGAGACCGTCCGACATACGGGGTGGCGGCGCTACGAGCCGGTGCGGATGAATACCTATTCGCTGCGTGCCGATTACGACTCGCTGCGGCGGAAGGTGGGCTATGTGCAGGTGTCGTGGACGCCGCAAGGCATCTGGCGCGGCCTGCCCAAAGATGCGGTTTACCTGCTCGACGGCAAGCTTGTTCCCGGGGCCGTGCTTCGCTTTATCGAGGGGCTGGTTCTGCGGCGGCTCGATGTCTGGAATCCTGCCGATGGCGCAGAGTCTGCGGCAAGGGCCTCCGCCCTGCTCGATTCGTTGAAGGGTGTCGTGCCGCCGTCCGCTGCTGCGACGCGCGCGGTTGTTGTGGGTGAAACCTACCCCGAGCGGGTACCGCTTGTCCTGCTGAACGGTCGTTTTACGACGGTCGATGCATGGCTGTCGATGTGTCAGGCCAATGCCTTCTCGACAAGAGCAGAGGTTCCGATGTACTACTATTATATTTTGCCGGCCGAAGCTGTTCAGCTTTACGGGTCTCGGGGGCGCTACGGGGCTGTTTACATCGACCTTGCGGAGTGAGCGCAGGTGTCTGCGCCTCTGCTCTTCGGATTTTCGTCCGGTGTCGGCGGGTGCGCGTCCCTGTCGGATGATACCCATATTCTTGTTTTATGCCGCTGGCGGGTCCCTTCGTGGGCCCGCCTTTTTCCTGCTTTTCCCCCTCGGATATAGCCTCTTCTCCGCTCCCCTCTCCCTTTTGACCGACTTTTCCAGGAAAATAACTAATAATTTAGTTGTATAATTAAAAAATTAGTTTTACCTTCGCCGTACAGAGAACAACTAAATGTATAGTTATGGCGGAAATCGTTAAAAACAGGCCGCAGGAGCTGACGCGGGCCGAACTGGAAATCATGCAGGTGCTGTGGGCGCGCGGAGCTGTGGTCATTCACGACATTCTCGACGAGATGGAGGAGCCCAAACCCGCCTACAACACCGTTTCGACCATCGTGCGGATTCTCGAAAAGAAGGGGTTTGTCTCGCACAAGGCCTACGGCAAGACCCATGAGTACTTCCCGCTTGTGGCAAAGGAGGATTATGCGCGGCGATACATGGACGGTGTGCTGAAGAACTTCTTCGGCGGTTCGCTCAGCCGTCTGGTCTCCTTCTTTTCGGAGCAGAAGGCCATTTCGCTCGAAGAGACCGATGCCATCCTGCGGATGCTGCAAAACGACACGTCGCAAGACGATACGAAACAATAGGATGCCATGAAACCTCTGCCGCTCTATCTGCTCGAAGTGCTCTTCTGCAGCGGTCTGCTGCTGGCCTTCTACCACCTGATGCTCGTGCGCCGGGTTGCGTTCGGCCATTGCCGGCGCTTTCTGGTGGCGGCCATCCTGCTGTCGGTGGCGCTTCCGCTTCTGAACATCCCCCTCTACCCTGCCCGGACGCATGGGCCGGCGTCGGTCGTTTTCGAGGAGCCGGTGCCGGACGCGGCTGCGGAGCGCCCGGAGCATGTCGCCTCCCTGCAGGCGGCGGGCGAAGCGGGGCCGGGGCACACGGAGACGGCGGTTGACCGCGTGCAGGTGCTGAGGATGGTGATGTGGGGCATTTACGGCGTCGCGACCGCCCTGCTGCTTCTGGCTCTGCTCCGGCATGTGGTTGCGGTCCGGCGCCTGCGGCGGCGTGCCAGGGTGACCGAGCGCGGCGACTACTTCGTGGCCGAGAGCGACGAGGTCGAAACCCCCTTCTCGCTTTGGCGGACGGCCTATCTGGGGCCGGGCTACGACGCGGAGGAGCGCGAGGCGGTGCTTGCCCACGAGGCGAGCCACATCCGCCACCGCCATTCGGCCGAACTGCTTGTGGCCGAGCTGGCCCGTTGCCTCCTGTGGTTCAATCCCTTTGTCTGGCTGTTGCAGCGGGCTCTGCGCGAGGTGCAGGAGTGGGAGGCCGACCGCGACGTACTGGACCTGGGATATGACCTGGACCGATACCGTCAACTTGTTTTTCGTCAGCTTTTCGGTTATAATCCGGATATAACCTGTGGGCTGAACCATTCATTCACCAAAAATCGATTCATTATGATGACACGACGCGAAATGCACCGCCATGCCCTGTGGCGTCTCGGTGCTGCCATCCCCGTGGTGGCTGGAATGATGATGCTCTGCAGTTTTACCACCCGTGAACCCTCCCCGGCTCCGAACCCTTCTCCGGCCGGACCCTCCGAGTCCGCTCCGCAGCGGAGCGAAATCCATATTTCTTCCGACGGCAAAATCCTCTTCAACGGGCGAGAGGTCACAGCCGGGGAGCTGCGTACGGCCGTGATTGCATGGCGCGACAGCCTCTCCAGGGAGGAGCGTCCCGGCATGACGGTCGTCATCCGTGCCGCCCGCACGGTGCCGATGGGCTCCCTCTCCGAAGTCAAGGATTTGTTGCGCAGGGCTGCTGTGCTGCGTGTACGCTACAAAACCATGGAGGGCGAGACCGAAGTCGAGCGGCTCCTTCCGCCCCGAATCGAGACGCAGTCCGAAGGCGTTGAGATGGTTACTCCCTGGGAGCGGGTTCCGGGCGATGCGCACTACCCCGATTCGTACCGCCTGGATATGGCGGAGCGCAACTACTTCATGGTGCTGGTGAATGCCCGGGGAGCAATCCTTGCCGGAACTCCGGGTCATTTGGAGGAGTGCAGCCCGGAGGAGCTGAAGGCACTGGCCCGGGATTTCGTGCTCAACCCCTCGCACCTCCCGACCCTCTCCGAGAGCCGGCAGATGGAGATTGACCTGCCCGACGGCCGCACGGAGCGTTATGAGGCGAGCCGGGGACTTTTCGGCATTCATCTCGCCTGCGAGACGCCTTATGCCGTCTATGCCGAGGTGCAGCAGGCGCTGTCGGAGGTCTATGCCGGGTTGCGCGCAGACCTCTCCCGCCGATGGTTCGGCCGGTCGTTCGAGGAGCTGGTCGAAGCGGAGCGCATCCCGGTGCAGCGGGCTCTGCCGATTCGGATTTTCGAGGCCGAGGTGCTGGCGGATAATTCATCGCGCGACATCTCCCGCAATCACGACGCACGTTGAGGCCCGATTTGCCTCCCCCCCCCGTCATAAACGAACCCCGTGCCGATACTCCGGCACGGGGTTCGTTTGTCGATGGTTGCCTCGGGTGGGCAGCGACGGCCGGGCGCCATGCGGCGGCATGGCGGGACCTCCGGGGCGTTAGTCCCGCAGCTTCTCGTTGTTGAGGTGGCGCTCCTTGTCGCGTGAGGTTTTCTTGGCGAAGTTGGCCTCCATGGCGGCCGTAAGGTCGACCCCCGTCTGGTTGGCCAGACAGACCAGCACCCACAATACGTCGGCCATTTCGTCGGCGAGGTTGGCCTTCTCGCCCGCCTTGAAGGACTGGTCGCCGTAGGTGCGGGCCATGACGCGGGCCAACTCCCCCACCTCCTCGGTCAGACAGGCCATGTTTGTCAGTTCCGAAAAGTAGCGCACGCCGTACTGTTTAATCCAGGCGTCCACCTTGTCCTGTAACTCCTTGATTTCCATATATTATAATGTTTGCTTGCTATCGGTGTGTAGGCTCCGTTAGTGGAGGAATGCTGGGTTGACGAGTTGTCCTATATGTTGGTCATGTCGCTGCCTACGGCTTGATGCGCACGGAGCCATCGTATATGAGTTTGATGTCCGGGAGATGTTGTACCAAAGGTTGCTCTCTTTGTTGAGGACGACTGCTCGGGCTTTGGGGGTGTAACTGCTCATCTCGAGCTCCTCTTTCGATACTTTCCCGGATTTGTCGTTGGAAACTGCAAGCAGCATTAGATTCGAGAAAAGAGCAAGCATGGCCAACATTGTTCGATTTTTCATGGAGCGGTTGGTTTAGATTAACCAAATATATAAAAATGTTTAAATTGTAGTGTGATTAAAATGAGTATATTATTATATTTGTAATATCATGAATTAAAAGATGCGCCCGACACGAATAGGGTATAAAAAAATGAGAAGAGTATATATGTATTGGATTTGTTTAATCCTTTTTTGTGTGTGTCCATATTCATTGGCTATTGCGACTGTGACTCAGACTATGACTCAGACCTCTGGAACGGCTACCTTGCAAGCTGATACTGATATCCCTGAGTTAGGCGTATCTCGAGGTGAATATTATGATATTGTTGTATATGATGGTGGAGAAACGGTAGTTTTTCAAAATTTGACTAATTCTTTTACTGCAACAAAGCAAGGAGGAGCTGGTCACCTATACGTTAGAGAGAGTGCATATAGCACTACATTTCGTATTAACGGGAAATGGGTTAAGACGATAAAATTCTGGAGAACCAGTTCTAATCAAGTTCCGGATGTGCCAACTAAGGTATTGATAATGTGGGATAACGGAGTCTATTGTAGCTTCCAATAGAAGATAAGGAATAGTAAACATCAAAATAAGAGTCGTATTGCGACTCTTATTTTTTTATTGTTACCGCACCCGAATCAGATTCAGCCCGTCGCGCAGCGGGACGATGACGTTTTCGGTGCGGGGGTCTTCGACCACCATGCGGTTGAATTCGAGCAGCGCCTGCGTATGGCGGTCGTTGTGGGCCACGGGCTGCACCACCTTGCCCGACCAGAGGATGTTGTCGGCAATGAGTACCGAACCCGGGCGGACCAGCGCCGGTGTCGCGCCGTCGCCCATCAGCATCCGGTAATAGGCCGGGTATTCGCGCTTGTCGCCGTCGATGAAGACCAGGTCGAAGCATTCGCCCAGTTGCGGGGCGATGTCGAGTGCCGACCCGATGTGGAGCCGGATTTTGCTACCATGGGGGCTGCGGTCGAAAAAGGAGCGGGCGAACGACTCCAGCTCGTCGTCCACCTCGATGGTGTGCAGCACCCCGTCGTCGCCCAGTCCGGCGGCCATCGCCAGGGCCGAATAGCCCGTGAAGGTGCCGATTTCGAGGACGCGCCGGGCCCCCGTCATCCGGACGAGCATCTCGAGCAGCTTGCCCTGGATGTGGCCCGAAATCATGCGGGGCTGGACGACGCGCAGGTTGGTCCGGCGGTCGAGTTCGTGGAGCAGCGGCTCTTCGGCGTCGCTCATCCGGTGGATGTATTCTTCGATGGGGTCCATGGTCGTGGCATTTCGGTGTTTAGCGGGAGACTTCGGTGTCGGGACGCTGCAGCAGGCAGCCGTGCGGGTCGCGGCGGAGCATCGCCGGGCGGAACAGCTCTTCGGGATAGCGTACGTCGCTCAGAAAGAGTCCCTGCGGAGGCGCTCCCCCGCTCGACCTGGAGAGGTTGCGGCTGCGGACAATCGCGGCGAACTCCTCGGGCGTGTAGCGGCCGCGTCCGACATCGACCAGCGTGCCGACAATCGCGCGCACCATGTTGCGCAGGAAACGGTCGGCGCGGATGGTGAAGCAGAGCGAGCCCCACGGTTCGACCTCCCAGCGCGCCTCGCTCACGCGGCAGATGTTGGTCCGGTTGTTCGAGTTGAGCTTGGCGAACGACGTGAAGTCGCGCTCGGTGAGCAGCACCTCGGCCGCGCGGTTCATCCGTGCGATGTCGAGCGGTACGTAGTATTGCCACGAGGCGTGGCGTGTGAAGGGGTTCTTCTGCGGTTCGATGTAGTAGCGGTACTCCCGCTCGCGGGCGCTGAAGCGCGCATGCGCCTCCTCTGCAACGGGGGTCAGTCCGCCTGCGGCGATGTCGCCGGGCAGCAGGAAGTTGAGCTTGTAGAGCGTCTGGGCGGTATCCTCTATGGCTGCCGTCACGTCGAAGTGCGCCACGTAGTACGAGGCGTTGACACCCGTGTCGGTCCGGCCGGCTCCCGTCACCTCGACGGTTTCGCGCAGCAGGGTCGACAGCGCCTTTTCGAGCGTTTGCTGCACGGAGGGCATGTCGGGCTGCCGCTGCCATCCGCAGTAGGCGCCGCCGTTGTACCTGAGTTCGAGAAAATAGCGCATGTGGTGCTCTGTTCGTTGCGGTGCAAAGATAGTGAAAGGCGAGCGCGGAGGCAAATGAAAACGGAGTTTTCGCAATTCGACTCAGCCGAGCCGCATCCTGTCTTCTTCAAAGATACGCAAAGGCAAGGGCAGAAAAACAAAGTTGTCTGATTCTTTTGCCGAGCCGCATCCTGTCTTCTCCCGGGATGCGAAAAGGCGGGCGCAAAAAGCCGCGCCTGCACGAGAATTTTGTCCGGACGCTTCCCTCCCCTCCTCTGTGCTTCGCCGAGGGGCAAAAAACGGACGCCGGACGAACCGGACCGAAATATTCGGCGGCTGTCTCGGCGTCCGTCCTTGTCTTGAGCGGGAAAGGGGTCAGCGGCGGGGCTTGATGCTCAGTTTGACGGGGCGAATCATGTTCTCGGGCTTGAGCACCTCGTCGAGCTCCTCGCGCGTCAGAATGCCGTGTTCGAGCACCAGCTCGTAGACGCCGCGGCCGGTTTCGAGCGCCTCCTTGGCGATTTTCGTCGAGTTCTTGTAGCCGATAATCGGGTTGAGTGCCGTCACCACGCCGATGCTGTTGTGGACATACTGCAGGCAGCGCTCCGGGTTGGCCGTGATGCCCTCGACGCAGCGGATGCGCAGCGTGTCGAAACCGTTCATCAGCAGCTCGGCCGATTCGAAGCAGCACTGGGCCATGACGGGCTCCATGGCGTTGAGCTCCATCTGGGCCGCTTCGTCGGCCATCGTTACGCACAACTCGTTGCCGATGACCTTGAAGGCTATCTGGTTCATCACCTCGGGAATCACGGGGTTGACCTTGCCGGGCATAATCGACGAACCGGGCTGACGCGCCGGGAGGTTGAACTCGCCCAGACCGCAGCGCGGGCCCGACGAGAGCAGGCGCAGGTCGTTGCATATTTTGTTCATCTTCGAGGCGATGCGCTTCATGGCCGACGAGTAGCCTACCATGCAGACCGTGTCGGAGGTGGCGCCCACCAGGTCGTCGGCCAGCTTGACGTCCCAACCCGTGATTTCACGTATGGCGGCCGTGCAGCGCTCGGCATAGCCCGGTTCGGCACAGATGCCCGTACCGATGGCCGTTGCACCCATATTGATGGAGAGGAATTCAAGTGCCGCGTGGTCCAGATTGTCCACCTCGCCCTCCAGTACGCTTGCAAATCCGTGGAACGTCTGCCCGAGGGTCATCGGCACGGCATCCTGCAGCTGCGTGCGGCCCATCTTGAGCACGCCGGCGAATTCGTCGCCCTTGCGCTTGAATGCGTCGATGAGCTCCAGCAGGTGCTTTCTCAGCTCGAGGTGCGTGGCATAGAGTCCCATATGGATGGCCGACGGATAGGCATCGTTGGTCGACTGCGAGCAGTTGACGTGGTCGTTGGGCGAGCAGTACTGGTACTCGCCGCGGTTGTGGCCCATGATTTCCAACGCACGGTTGGCAATCACCTCGTTGGCGTTCATGTTGGTCGTGGTGCCGGCGCCGCCCTGAATCATGTCCACGGGGAAGAACTCGTGGAACTTTCCTGCGCGGATTTCGTTGCAGGCCTGGGCAATGGCTTCGAACAGCTCGTCCGAAAGCAGCCCCATCTCGTGGTTGGCGATGGCGGCGCCCAGTTTTACGATGGCCAGACCCTCGATGAAACGGGGGTATTCGCTCAGGCGGAATTTGCTGATGGCGAAGTTCTCCATTCCGCGCAGCGTCTGTACGCCGTACAGTACATCGCAGGGAACCTCGACGCTGCCCAGCAGGTCGCTTTCGGTCCGGGTCTTCTTCTCTTCGGTTTTCATGATAACGGTTTTTGTTGTTTAGGCCTTGATTCGATTTCGAATTGGAATCGAATGCATCCGAAAGATAATAAATCTTTTGTAAATTCCGCATGTTTTCCGAAAAAACCGTACTTTTTTCCGACCAATCGTCCATGCGGCCGGTCCCGGCGGTGTCGCAAGCCTTCGTCGGAACCCTTTCGGGCGCTGCAGGTCCGCGGTGCCGGCGGGGCCCGGGGACAAAAAACGGGGCGGGACGTTGTTTTTACAGCGGTCATGTATTATCTTTGCGCACATATATTATAGACATCGAAAGACATGAAGGCAGCAATCATCGGTTACGGCAAAATGGGCCGTGAAATCGAAAAGATACTCTTGGAGCGCGGCCATGAGGTCGTGCTGGTCATCGACGCCGAGAATGCGGCGGAACTCGACGCTTCGCACCTGGCCGGCGCCGACGTGGCGCTGGAGTTCACCACCCCCGCCACGGCCTATGACAACATCCGGCGCTGCATCGAGTGCCGGGTTCCGGTGGTGAGCGGGACAACGGGCTGGACGGCGCGTCTGGGCGAACTGACCGACTACTGCCGCGAGCGCGGCGGGGCGCTCTTCTACGCCTCGAACTACAGCCTGGGCGTCAACCTGATGTTCCGGCTCAACCGCCAGCTCGCAGCACTCGTAAACCGTGTGGGCGGCTACGAGGTCTCCATCGAGGAGGTGCACCACACTCAGAAGAAGGATGCCCCGAGCGGTACGGCCATCACCCTGGCCGAAGGCATCATCGCCGAGCTCGCGTCGAAACGGGGCTGGGTCAACGACGCCCCTGCCGCTGCGGACCAGATTGAAATCCACTCCGTGCGCGAAGGCATGACGCCCGGCATCCATACGGTGACCTACGAATCGGAGGACGACCGCATCGAACTGCGCCATACCATCAAGAACCGCCGTACGCTGGCGCTCGGCGCCGTTGTGGCGGCCGAGTTCCTTTGCGGCCGCTGCGGTGTCTACTCGATGGAGGACCTTCTGAAGTAACCAACTCTGAAGTAATCAACAACGCACCTTCCGCGATGCGGCGTCGCGGCGGCCCGTTTCGGGTTCCGATGCGGCTCCGGCGCAGGAAGTCAATCGAACGACATGATGAATAAACTCAAGGCGATTCTTCGCAACAAATGGGTGGGCTTCACGCTCGCCTCGCTGCTCTACACGCTCTGGTTCGTCGTCTGGACGGGCAACCTGTGGCTGCTTCTGGGCCTCGTGGTGATTTACGACCTCTACATCTCGCGCCTCTTCTACCGCTACGTGTGGCGCCACAACGCCGAACTCTGCAAGAAGAGCAAGGCCTACAAGACGGTCTACGAGTGGGTCAACGCCATCGTTTTCGCCACGGTCGTGGCCTCGCTGGTCCACATCTTCGTATTCCAGATGTACGTGATTCCCACCTCGTCGATGGAGAAGTCGCTGCTCATCGGCGACTACCTCTATGTGAGCAAGGTGGCCTACGGGCCCCAGATGCCCAATACCCCGCTCTCGTTCCCCTTCGTGCATCACACGATGCCCTTCTCGACCACGTGCAAATCCTTCTCCGAGGCGGTCAAGTGGCCCTACCACCGGCTCAAGGGGCTGGGGCGCGTGCGCCGCGGCGATGTGGTGGTCTTCAACTTCCCGGCCGGCGACACGGTGCTGCTCGAGAAGCAGAACGTCACCTACTACGACGAACTGCGCGCCTATGAGCAGACCTACGGCAAGGAGGAGGGCCGTCGCCGCCTCTTCGACGAATATACGGTCATCACGCGCCCGGTCGACAAGCGCGAGAACTACATCAAGCGCTGCGTCGCCCTGCCGGGCGATACGCTTTCGGTGGTCGACGGTGCCGTCCACATCAACGGCCGCGAGGAGGACGACGTGCCGGGCAAGCAGTACATGTATCTGGTGCAGACCTCCTCGCCGCTCACCCAGTATGCGCTCGACAACCTCGGGGTGACCGAATACAGCGGCAACGGCTCGGTCTACTACATGACCCTCACGGCCAAGGCGGCCGCCGAGCTGGACAAGCTGGACAACGTGCTGTCGATGCGCCGTTATGTCTACGCCCCCAACGACGACGTCTTCCCCCAATGGGGCGAGGCGCGCTGGAGCCAGGACAATTACGGTCCGGTCTGGGTGCCGGCCCGCGGCGCTACGGTCGAGCTGACGCCCGACAACCTGCAGCTCTACCGCCGTATCATCGAAACCTACGAAGGCCACGAGCTGGAGGAGCGCGACGGCCGCATCTTCATCGACGGCGTCGAGGCGAAGCACTACACCTTCGCCATGGACTACTACTGGATGATGGGTGACAACCGCCACAACTCGGCCGATTCGCGATTCTGGGGATTCGTGCCCGAGGACCACATCGTCGGCAAGGCGTCGTTCGTCTGGCTGTCGCTCGATGCCGCCAAAAAGTTCCCGTCGAACATCCGCTGGGAGCGAATCTTCATGAAGGTACGCTGATGGAACAGCAGTCGGACAGTTACCGCACCATCGCCGCGCCGGCCGAAAGCCACAGCCGCGAGCGGAGCAGCAAGTTCCTCGCCTTCGCCTATCCGGTCCGAAACGAGGAGCAAATCCGCACGCAGCTCGACGAGCTGCGCAAGCGCTACTACGATGCCACGCACCACTGCTATGCCTGGCGGCTGGGTCCCCTCGGCGAGAACTTCCGGGCCAACGACGACGGCGAACCGTCGGGTACGGCCGGAAGGCCCATCCTCGGACAGCTGCTCTCGTGCGAGGTGACGGATTGTCTGGTGGTGGTCGTGCGCTACTTCGGCGGGACGAAACTGGGCGTTCCGGGATTGATTGCCGCCTACCGCGAATCGGCGGCCGACGTCCTGGCCGCCGCCGAGATTGTCGAGCGGACGGTCGACCGCACGCTGCGGGTCGATTTCCCCTATGCGGCGATGAACGGCATCATGAAGGTGGTCAAGGAGGAGCAGCCGACCGTCGTCTCGCAGCGCTTCGACAACCTTTGCACACTTGAGCTGCGTATCCGCGAAAGCCGGGCCGGGCGGCTCGTCGAACGACTGCGCAAGGCCGAAGGCAGCGTAATCGAAGAGGCGCGCTGAGCGGCCGGTGCATGCAGCAAATTGTAACGAACGAAATGCAGGAACATTCGATAATCATCAAGGGGGCACGGGTCCACAATCTCAAGAACATCGACGTGGAAATCCCCCACAATGCGCTGGTCGTTGTCACGGGCCTTTCGGGCTCGGGCAAGTCGACCCTGGCCTTCGACACCATCTTTGCCGAGGGACAGCGCCGTTATGTCGAGAGTCTGTCGGCCTATGCCCGGCAGTTTCTGGGCAAAATCAACAAACCCGATGTCGATGTCATCACGGGTATCGCCCCCGCCATCGCCATCGAGCAGAAGGTCAATACGCGCAATCCGCGTTCGACGGTCGGCACGACGACCGAAATCTACGACTATCTGAAGCTCCTCTTCGCCCGCGTGGGTCATACCTTCTCGCCCGTATCGGGGTGCGAGGTGCGCTGTTACGGGGTCGACGAGGTGGCCGAGCGGGTGCTTGCACTGGGCGAAGGCACGCGGGTTGCGGTGGCGGCGCCGCTGCTGACCGGAGCGGGTCAGGGCCTCATCGAGAAGCTGACGCTGCTGCTGGCCGATGGCCTGCTGCGCCTCCATGCCGACGGATGCACGATGCTCATCGAGGATTTCCTGCCGACGGTCACCGACACCACTCCGACCGAGGGGCTTTCGGTGGTCATCGACCGTCTGAAGGTCTCTGCGGACGACGATGCACAGACGCGTCTGCGCGACTCCATTGCGCGGGCCTTCTCCTACGGCGACGGCGTCTGCCGCATCATCACCGACGACGGTACGACGGAATACTCCGCGCGGTTCGAGGCCGACGGCATCGAATTCGAGCCGCCCACCGAGCACCTCTTCAGTTTCAACAATCCGCTGGGGGCCTGTCCCCGCTGCGAGGGGTATGGCAAGGTCATCGGCATCGACGAGGACCTGGTCATCCCCGACAAGGGCAAGAGCATCTACGAGGATGCCGTGGCCTGCTGGCGGGGCGAGACGATGCGCCAGTGGAAGGACCGTCTGGTGGCCAATGCGCCGAAGTTCGGCTTCCCGATTCATACGCCCTACTACGAACTGACGCCCGAGCAGAAACTGCTGTTGTGGCGCGGCAACGAGTATTTCCACGGTCTCGACGACTTCTTCGCCTACATCGACTCCGAACGGCGCAAAATCCAGTTCCGGGTGATGAAGGCGCGTTATACGGGCAAGACCACCTGTCCCGAATGCGGCGGCAGCCGCCTGCGGCGCGAGGCGCTCTACGTGCGGGTGGGCGGACGGACCATCGCCGACCTGGTGCGGATGCCGGTCGATGCGCTGCTGGAGTTTTTCCGGACGCTCGAACTCGACGAGCACGATACGAAGACCGCGGCCCGCATTCTGGTCGAAATCCGCAACCGGCTGCAGTATCTGGCCGACGTGGGGCTGGGCTATCTGACGCTCGACCGCCTTTCGTCGACCCTTTCGGGCGGCGAGAGCCAGCGTATCAACCTTTCGACGTCGCTGGGCAGCAACCTCACGGGGTCGCTGTATATCCTCGACGAGCCCTCCATCGGACTCCATCCGCGCGATACGAACCGCCTCATCAAGGTTCTCCGCCAGTTGCGCGACCTGGGCAATACGGTCATCGTCGTCGAGCACGAGGAGGAGGTCATCCATGCGGCCGACTACATCGTCGACATCGGCCCCAAGGCGGGTTACAACGGCGGCGAGGTGGTCTTCAGCGGAACCCTCGACGAATTGCTCGGCTGCGGCCGGAGCCTCACGGCCGACTACCTCACGGGGCGCCGGCGTATCGAGATTCCCCTCTCGGAGCGGTCGTGGCGCAACTCGATTCTCATCCGCGGTGCGCGCGAGAACAACCTCCGCAACATCGACGTGCGTATTCCGCTCGGGGTGATGTGCTGCATTACGGGCGTGAGCGGCAGCGGCAAGTCGTCGCTGGTCAAGGGCATCCTCTACCCGGCGTTGCGCCGTCAGCTGTTCGATACGGGTGTCAAGCCGGGCGATTTCGACGGGCTTGAGGGCGACGTGGCAATGCTCCGCTCGGTGGAGATGATTGACCAGAACCCCATCGGCAAGTCGACCCGTTCGAATCCGGTCACCTATATCAAGGCCTACGACGAAATCCGCAAGCTCTTTGCCGACCAGCCCTATGCCCGCCATACGGGGCTCACGCCGGCCCACTTCTCGTTCAACGTGGCGGGAGGCCGCTGCGAGGAGTGCCAGGGCGAGGGTGTCATCAAGGTTTCGATGCAGTTCATGGCCGATGTCGAGCTGGTCTGCGAGGCCTGCGGCGGCAAGCGCTTCAAGGACGAGGTGCTCGAGGTGAAGTATCGCGGCAAGAACATCTACGACGTGCTCGAGATGACGGTCGACGATGCCATCGCCTTCTTCGGCGAGGAGCGCAAGGATGCCACCTGCCGCCGCATTGTCGAGCGGCTCCAGCCGCTGCAGGATGTCGGGCTGGGCTACATCAAGCTCGGACAGTCGTCGTCGACCCTTTCGGGCGGCGAGAGCCAGCGCGTGAAGCTCGCCTCGTTCCTCACGAAGGATGACGCGCAGGGCGGCGTGATGTTCATCTTCGACGAGCCGACCACGGGACTCCATTTTCACGACATCTCGAAGCTGCTGGCCGCCTTCGATGCCCTCATCGAGCGGGGCCATACGGTGGTTATCGTCGAGCACAACATGGATGTCATCAAGTGTGCCGACTGGGTCATCGACCTCGGCCCCGAGGCGGGCGACAAGGGCGGGCGGCTGGTCTACGAGGGGACGCCCCGGGGGCTCGAAGCGTGCGCCGGAAGCCATACGGGCGAGTTCCTGCGGCTGCGCACCAAACTTTGAGCCGTTGCAAAAAACGGGCTGCTGCGGAGGCATACCTCCGCAACGATGAAGAGAACGTACCATGCAGAGAGAATTCCATACCTACCGCCTTCCCAACGGCATCCGGGGCATCCACCGCCGGGTGAAGGGCAATGTGGCCCATTGTGCGCTGGTGGTCAATGCCGGCAGCCGCGACGAGCGGCCCGGGGAATACGGCCTGGCCCACTTCGCCGAACACGCCTTCTTCAAGGGAACGCAGCGGCGCCGTGCCTGGCAGGTCAACTGCCGGCTCGAAAACCTCGGCGGCGAGCTCAATGCCTTCACCACCAAGGAGGATACCACCATCCATGCCACGACGCTGCGCGGCGACTTCGCCCGGGCGGCCGAGCTGCTTGCCGACGTGGCTTTCCGCTCGACCTTCCCCGACCGCGAGCTGGAGCGCGAGAAGGAGGTGATTTACGACGAAATCAATACCTATAAGGATTCGCCGGCCGACCTGATTTACGATACCTTCGAGGACATGCTCTTCGAGGGGTCGGAGCTGGGCCACAACATCCTGGGGCGCAAGGCTGCGCTGGCGCGCTACAGCGGAGATTCCATCCGCGCCTTTACCTCGCGGACCCATACCACCGACCAGATGGTCTTCTCGACCATCGGCAACCTCTCGGAGCGGAGCGTCGAGAAACTGGCGCTGCGCTACTTCGGCGATTTTCCCGCCACGACGCGCGGCTTCGAACGCTCGGTGCCCCACCCCTGCGCCCCGTTCGAGCATCAGGTCACCAAGCACACCCACCAGCTCCACTGCATCGTCGGCTGCCGCGCCTATGGCATCGACGACCCGCGGCGGCTGCCGCTGGCGCTGGTGACCAACATCCTGGGTGGTCCGAGCGCCAATTCGCTGCTCAACGTCTCACTGCGCGAACGTCACGGCCTCTCCTACAACATCGAGGCGAGCTATACGCCTTACGGTGACTGCGGCATCGTAGCCATCTACTTCAGCTCCGACCATGCCAATGCCGACCGGTGTCTCGAACTGCTCGATGCCGAAATCGGACGGCTGCGCCGCACGCCCCTCTCGGGACGCCGGCTCTCGATGGCCAAAAAGCAGTTTGTCGCCCAGCTTGCCATCTCGATGGAGAGCAACGAGGGCTACATGCTCGGCGCCGGCAAAAGTTTCCTGACCCATGACGATGTCGACACCATGGAGCAGGTCTATGCCAAAATCGAGGCGCTTACCGCCTCGCAGCTCACCGAGACCGCCGAGGAGATTTTCGCCTCCCCCTCGCGGCTCATTTACCGGTAGCGGCGGCCCTGCTGCCCGCCTTCCGGTCTGCCTTTTCCTCTGTTGTCCCCTTCCGGTTCCGGTTTGCCCGGTGGCGGAGCGGATAACGAAAGCCCCGGTCGCGGCTCGATGCCGTGCGTCCGGGGCTTTTTCGGGTCGGGGGCGAAGGACTTCGCCCGTTTCCGTGTGCGGGGAACGGGCCGTTGGGGCGCTATACCATGTCGTCGCCCGTCTTGGCGTAGCGTACGCGGATGGTCTTGTGGAAGGGAATGAAGCGCGAGATGACGGCGATGACAAGCGACACGACGAAGAGCCATCCCAGAATCTCCTTCAGCGCCAGCAGCAGCGCCTGCTGCTGGAGAATGGAGTTGAGCGACGTGACGGCCATCTGTGCCGCCTCCGAATAACCGTGTCCCTGAGCCAGATAGGAGTTGAGCGCCTGGTGGTAGCGTTCGGCGGCCTGCGGGTCGACAAGCGTGAAGTTCTCGGCCAGCGAGTGGATGTAGTGCTGCTGCAGCCGGTAGAGCAGGTTGCTGTAGAACGAGGTGGCGATGACGGGCGCCAGCACCGAACGGGAGAGAATCAGGAAGAAGGCGTTCGACGGGAAATATTTGAATTGCAAATCCTCTACGGCGAAGAGCGCGAAGGCGATGATGAGTGTCAGCATGCCCAGTCCGCGGATGAATATCGGCAGGAAGAGCATCTCGTAGGTGCTGTCGGGGGAGATGCCGAAATAGAGCATTCCGAAGAAGAGCGCGAAGCAGGACATGCCGCCCGCAATGAGGAAGCGGAAGCGCCACCGCTGCCAGCGGAACCACCAGAAGCAGATGAAGGCGCCGAGCACGTATCCCGGCAGCAGGTAGATGTAGAGCACGTAGGTGCGTGTGGCGTCGACCTGCAGAATCGAGGTCATGTAGTTGGTCAGCAGCGTGGTCGAGGTGCTGAAGAACATGACGAGCATCATGTAGAAGTATCCGACGATGGCCTTGGGCTGGCGGAGCGGAGCCAGATAGACGTACGGGGAGCGTGAATGGTGCTGGAGCCAGATGAAGAAGGCGATGAGCATCGGCGCCACGGCGATGTAGAGACAGATGCGCGGCGACGCCATCCAGTCGAGCACCTTGCCGTAGTTGAGCACATACATGACCATCAGTATGCCGGTCGAGATGACCAGTATCTCGCGTATGTGCAGCACCTTGAGCGGAATGCGCTGGAGCGGCTTGTCGTTGCGGAAACAGATGGCGACGAAGAGGATGGCCACCAGCAGCAGCGACATCATGAAGTAGTACATGTACTTCCAGTCGTAGTGGTAGGCCAGTTCGGCGGTGATAATCATCGAGAGCTGTCCCCCGCCGTAGACCAGCGGGTAGAAGTAGGCATAGAACTCGCTGCGGACGTTGTTGGGGCTGAATATCTTGTGCATGCGGTGGATGCCCCACATCATGAGGAATCCCTTCAGAAATCCGATGAAGAAGCTGCAGACGATGAGCATGTCGGCATTCTGCGAGCGTGCGCAGAGCCAGCTCAGGAGAAACTGGAGCGTCAGGTCGACGAGCAGCATCACCTTCGAGGAGACCGCACTCATCACCTTCGCGATGATGGGATAGGCCATGGCCATGCCGGCCGAGGCGGCGTAGTACCCCATCGTGATGTCCTCGGAATAGGTGCCGAGCGTATTCGATACCTCGAGCATCGAGCCCGTGTAGGTGCCGTTGAGCATCGTGACGGGCAGGATGACGGCGAACATGCTCACCACACCCAGCCAGTCCGGCACCCACTTGCGCACGGGCAGCTCGAGTTGGGCCATCGTCATCATCGGCGCAGCGCTTCGGTTTCGACCATCATGCCGGCACGCAGCAGGCCCATCTCCTCGTCGGAGACATCTTCGAAGTCAATCCGGACCGGGATGCGCTGCTGCACCTTGACGAAGTTGCCCGCCGAGTTGTCGGTCGGGACGAGCGAATACTTCGAGCCTGTGGCCTCCGAGATGGCCGTGACGCGACCGCGGAAACGGCGTCCGGGCAGCGCGTCGACCTTGATGATGACCTCCTGCCCGATGTGGATGTGTGCGATTTGGGTCTCCTTGTAGTTGGCCGTCACCCACTTGTCCTTGCTGCGGACCAGATAGGAGATGGTCTGCCCCGACTGTACGTACTGGCCCGGTTCGAGCGTGCGGCGGCCGATGTAGCCGTCGTAGGGTGCCGTCAGCACCGTGTAGGAGAGGTTCAGCTGCGCGATGTCGAGATTGGCCTCGCAGCGGAGGATGTTGGCCTCGGCACCGATGGTCCGCTTGCTGGCTTCGGTGTACTGCGACACGGCTGCATTCTTCTGGGCCACCAGCGCGTCGTAGCGCGCACGGGCGGCATCATAGGCGGCCTTGGCCTGCTCGTATTGCTGGCGGGTGACCGACTCGTCGCGCATGAGCCGTTCGAAGCGGTGGTAGTCCTGCTCCAGCTGCCAGAGTTTGGCCTTCGCCTCGGCAATGTTGGCCTCCTGTACGGCGACGTTCGTCTGCGAGGTCTCGACTCCCGAATGGATGACATCCTGCGTGCCGTGGGCGTCGAGCAGTGCGGCCTCGGCCTCCTTGACCTTGATGATGTATTCGCGGTTGTCGAGCACGAGCAGCGTGTCGCCCTTGTGTACGAACTGGTGCTCGCGGAAGCGCACCTCCTGGATGTAGCCCGACACGCGGATGTTGATGGGGGCGACATACTGGTCGATGAAGGCGTCGTTGGTCACCTCGTAGTTGATGTAGCGCCGGAAATAGTTGAACGTGAACCACAGGCCCGAGCCTGCCAGTATGATGCAGATGAGATTCAGTACGATGTTGCGGAGCCGGTGTCTGCGCAGTTTCCGCCTTTTTTCATTCCATTCGTTCATGTCCGATGTCTGTTTTCAGAGCCGACCGCAGGCTTTCTGGAGTTGATAATAGGTATAGATGACGCGCGTGCGGGCGGTGGTGAGCTGCAGCTCGACGTTGAGGCGCACGCTGTTGGCGTCGAGCAGGTCGGTCAGAATCGCCAGCTGGTTGAGGTAGCGGTTCTGCATGATGCGGTAGTTCTCCTGTGCCTGACGGACCGAGAGTTTCAACGCCTCGACCTGTTGCAGAGCCTCCTGATGGCGCAGGAAGGCCGTGCGCACGCGCACGCGGATGCGCTGCATCTCCTGCTCCTCGGCATTGCGGCGCAGCGAGACCGCCACCCTGCTTTCACGCACCTTGTAGCGGTTCTTGTAGAGTGCGAAGAGGGGAAACGAGACCGAGAGACCGACGTTCCAGTTGTTGTTGTAGAGGTCCTCCATCGTGCGGGAGATGGGACGCGCCAGCGTATTCGATGCGTAGAGCGAGATGCTGGGCAGCGTGGCCGCACGGGTCAGCCGTACGTCGTTTTGCGCCAGCTCGGTCTGCATGCGCAGCTGACGCATCGTGGGGTCGTTGGCGTATGCCTCGGCGATGTAGGTTTCGTAGCTGTCGAGCGACAGTTCGCGGTAGAGCAGCGACGAGTCGGGCCGGAGCAGCAGCATCTCGTCGAGTCCGAGCAGAATGTCGAGCTGCTGCGATGCGAGCTGGATGCTGTTCTGCGTCTCCCGGAGCGAGAGCCGGTCGTTGGTCAGCTGCATTTCGCTGCGCAGCACGTCGTTGTTGGTGATGAGCCCCTCCTCCTTCATCCGGCGGATGTCGCGCAGCCGGAGCTCCGACTCCTCGATATTGCGGGCGAGCACCTCCTGTTCACGGTAGAGGCTGAAGAGCTGGAGGTACTGTTCGAGCAGGTTCAGTTTCACCTCGGCGCGGTCGCCCGATGTCCGGAGCACCGCGAGCCGCTTTTCGAGGTCGGCCTTGCGGATGGAGTGGCGGATGCGTCCTCCCTGATAGAGGGGTTGGGCCAGGTCCACGGCGTAGTTCTGCGACCAGTCGGGCGCATCGGGACGATAGGCGTCCGTCAGTCCGTGGCGGAAGACGACGGGCTGGCCGACAAAACCGCCCCGGAGCTCCACCTCGAGGTCGGGATAGCGTGCGGTGCGGGCCGTACGTTCGCGTTCCCGTGCGGCCTGCTCCTCCATGGCGTCGGCCTGGAGCGTGAGGCTGTGGCGGATGCCCTGCTCGAAGAGCTCCTCGACGGTCAGGAAGAGCTCGTCGGCCTGCGGCAGTGCGGGGACCGCAGCGGCGGATGTCGTGTCGGATGCCGCGGCGGGAACTGCGTCCATGCCCTGCCCACGGGCGGAAAGACCCGGAGCCAGCAGAGCGGCGAGTCCGATTATGGGGATGAATTTCCTATGCATTTTCCAGTATATTGTGCATCTCTTCGAGTTCGGCCGTGAGGTTGCGGATGCGAGCCAGCCCCATGGCCTCTTCGGCCCGGGTGTAGACTTCGTCGAAAATGGGCAGGAGCCGCTGCCAGAGCGCCTCGCCTTCGGGGGTCAGATAGACCAGCTTGTTGCGGCGGTCCGCTGCGTCTTCCTTCCGGCTGATGTAGCCTTTGCGTTCGAGGTTGTTCAGCAGGTTGCTCAGGCTGGCCTTGTCCTTGACGATTCGTTCGGCGAGCGTCTGCTGGGCGATTCCCTGGTCGCGCCACAGGCAGCTGATTACCTGCAGCATTTCGAATGTGATTCCGAATCCGTGCTCTTTGAGCGTACGCTGGATGTAGCGGCGGAATGCCATTCGTGCGCGTACAATCACCAGCTGAAGGTTGCGGAATTCGGCCCCTTGTTTGGTCATGAAGAGATGTGTTTGCGGGCGCAAAGATAGCAAATAGTCTGTAATTAGTCAAATATTTGACTAATTTCCCGCTTTGGGCACCTCTCTCCGGGGCTCTTCCCATTGGGCGTTTTGCCTGTTTGCGTGCAATAAAACGGGCCTCGGTTCCGTTTTTAGGATAGGCCGGAAATCCGTGCGCTGCGGCATGCCGCCGGTGCGATTCGGAAGACCGGTTGATTCAATTTGGAATGTAATATGGGAAACAGAATGTTGTTGACTTTGATTCTGATGCTGGCATTGGGTTTCGGCGCCACATCGACCGCGCGGGCCCAATCGCCCGAGCATCAGCAGGAGGAGCTGACGCGGGCGCAGAAGCGCAAGGTCCGCAAGCAGCTCGAAGCTATTCAGGATTCGCTCGATTATGCGGCGGCTGTCAAGGCGCTTCAGGAGCGGAATTTCGTCATGTCGGCCGACCAGCTGGTTTTCAAGCATGGAGAAACGGCCTTTGTCACCTCGGCGACGAACTTCGTGTCGCTCACGGGTGACGATGCCGTCGTACAGATAGCCCCCTTCAACAGCGGCGGGCCGAACGGCGTGGGAGGCATCACGGTCGAGGGCAAGGCTTCGAGCGTGAAGGTCGACAGGGACAAGCGCGGAACGCTGCTTTTCTCGATGAACGTGTCGGGTCTGGGAATCTCCGCGATGGTGACCATCTCGCTGCCCGAGGGTTCGAACCGTGCGTCGCTGCTCGTGGAGTCGATGTATCGCTCGGGGCGCATAACGCTCAACGGGCGACTGCTCCCCTACGACCGGCGCAGCGTGGTTCAGGGCGCATCGCTTTGATGTAAGACTTATGCTCCGGCTTCGGTTATGAATGGAGGTTGCCGAAGCCCTGTCCCGGTCGCGTGGCGGCCGGGACTTTTTTGTATATGTATATACTGCCTCCGCCTCCCGGCACCGCTCCCCTTTCCGTTTTCACTCCCCTTTCCGTTTCCGCTCCCGTTCCCGGCACGGCGCAATGCCCCTCTCTTCGGGGCGTTGCCTTTGTGTCCGCTGGTGGTATTGTGTCTGGAAATATTTTCCATCGGAAAATTTGTTTAATAGTAAAATATTGCTACCTTTGCCCTCGGAACAATAGAGAAGTATGGAACGGATTTGCGTTATCAAGGATATATATAAGGCGTTGTACCGCTTCGAGCGCGATTTTGCCGAAGAGCACGGCATCACCATCAACGAAGCGATGGTGCTTTGCTCCCTCAAGGAGGGTGAGACCCGGACGGCGGGTGCGCTGAGCGAGTACGTCGGGCTGTCGAATTCGCGTGTCTCGAAGGTCATCACGGCGGTCGAGAACAAGGGCTATGTGCGGCGTGAAATCGCTCCGCACGACAAGCGGCAGATGGTCTTCTCGCTCACCGATGAGGGGCGTGTGAAGATTCGTTCGGTGATGGCTTCGGGGCTCCATTGCTCGGCTCTGTTCGATGCGCTCCGTCGCTCGATGGAGGAGGCCTGAGCCTCTTTTTTTACTCGAATGTTTTCCATTGTAAAATATGTATATTGTCAAATAATAAAACGAAGACCAACATGAATTACCTGATTATCGGAGGAGTGGCGGGCGGTGCCACCGTTGCGGCCCGTCTGCGCCGTATGGACGAGCATGCGAACATCGTGCTTTTCGAGCGGGGGAAGTATGTTTCCTACGCCAACTGCGGACTCCCCTACTACATCGGCGGGACGATTGCCGACCGCAACAAGCTCTTCGTGCAGAGTATCGAGGGGTTCACCCGACGCTTCCGCATCGACATCCGTACCGAGCAGGAGGTGGTGCGCATCGACCGTGCGAAGCGTCTGGTCGAGGTGCGGCGTCTTGCCACGGGCGAGCTTTACACGGAGCCCTACGACAAGCTGGTGCTTTCGGTGGGAGCCGAGCCGCTGCGTCCCCCCATCGAGGGCATCGACGACCGTCGCATCTTCACGCTGCGCAGCGTGCCCGACACGGATGCCATCAAGGAGTACCTGCGTCGCGAACAGCCGCGGCGTGCGGTGGTTGTCGGCGGCGGATTCATCGGGCTCGAAATGGCGGAGAACCTCCACGAAGCGGGCCTTCATGTCGACGTGGTCGAGATGGCACCGCAGGTGATGGCGCCGCTCGACTTCTCGATGGCCGCCATCGTACACCGCCATCTGGCCGACAAGGGCATCGGCCTCCGGCTGGGCGAAGGGGTTGTCCGCTTCGAGGATGCGGGGCGGGCCGTGGCGGTTCATCTCCAGAGCGGCGCCCGCATCGAGGCCGACATGGTGCTGCTCAGCATCGGCGTACGGCCCGAGAACAGGCTGGCTCGCGAGGCGGGACTCGAACTCGGTGCCCGCGGGGGTATTGTCGTCGATGACCGTATGAGGACCTCCGACCCCGACATCTATGCTTTGGGCGACGTGGTCGAGGTGCTCAATCCCGTGACGGGGCGTCCGACGATGATTCCGCTGGCCGGACCGGCCAACAAGCAGGGGCGCATCGTGGCCGACAACATCGTCTTCGGCGACCGGAGCACCTATTCCGGCTCCATCGGCACGTCGATTGCCAAGGTTTTCGACCTGACCGTCGCCACGGCCGGCATGAATGCCCGCATGTTGCAGCGCGAGGGAATCCCCTACCGCTCCTCCTACACCCACTCCTCGTCACATGCAGGCTACTACCCCGGTGCCGTGCCGATGAGCATCAAGCTTGTCTTCGCCCCCGACAGCGGACGGCTGCTGGGTGTGCAGATTGTCGGATACGGAGGTGTGGACAAGCGCATCGAGATGGCGGCCCAGGTCATCCAGCGCGGCGGCACGGTCTACGACCTGACCGAACTCGAGCATGCCTATGCACCCCCCTACTCCTCGGCCAAGGACCCCATCAACATGGCCGGCTACGTGGCCGAGAACATCCTCACGGGCAAGTGCCGCACGCTCCACTGGCGTGAGGTGGCTGCACTCCCGGAAGAGACCGTGCGCATCGACGTGCGGACGCGGGCCGAATACGAACTGGGCTCCATTCCGGGCTTCGTCAACATCCCGCTCGACGAACTGCGCGAGCACCTCGACGAGCTGCCCCGCAACCGTCCGGTGGTGGTGACCTGTGCCGTCGGTCTGCGCGGCTACCTGGCTTCGCGCATCCTTACGCAGCGCGGGTTCGACGACGTGCGCAACCTCTCGGGCGGATACCGGACCTGGCTTGCGGCCACGGCACCCCTGCCTGCACCCGACGGCGGCCGTGAGGATGGTTCGGCGGGGCCTGCATCGCTCGGCTCGACGGACGACGGTCGGCCGTCGGAGGGGGCCTCCGGCAAGGCCGACGCGGCAGAAGCGGGTTCGGGAAAGGTCCAGACTCCGACGTCGTCGTGCAGCTGTGGCGAAGTAGTCGAGGTCGACGCCTGCGGTCTGATGTGCCCGGGACCGGTCATGCAGCTCAAACGCTGCTACGAGGAACTGGCAGTCGGCGGCCGGCTGCGGATTCGGGCGACCGACCAGGCCTTTGCCCGCGACGTGGCGTCGTGGTGCCGTATGACGGGCGCCCGGCTCGAGGGCGTTGAGCAGCGCGGGGGCATTGTCGAGGCGACGGTGAGCAAGGAGGAGCCGTCGGGTCACGCGACGGCGTGTTCCGCTCCGACGGCGGCGGCCGACGACAAGACGCTGATTGTCTTCAGTGACGATTTGGACCGTGCGCTGGCCTCGTTCGTGATTGCCAACGGAGCGGCGGCTGCCGGCAAGCGCGTGACGATGTTCTTCACCTTCTGGGGGCTGAACGTCATCAAGAAGCAGCGCAAGCCCTCCGTGGCCAAGGACCTCTTCGGCCGCATGTTCGGATGGATGATGCCTTCGGACAGCCGTCGGCTGAGCCTCTCGAAGATGAACTTCTTCGGACTGGGCAGCCGGATGATGCGCCACGTCATGCGGACGAAGCGCATCGACAGCCTTGAGTGCATGATGCGCCAGGCGGCCGACAACGGCGTGGAGATGATTGCCTGCACGATGAGCATGGACGTGATGGGCATCCGCCGCGAGGAGCTGCTCGACAACGTCACGCTGGGCGGTGTGGCCGCCTACCTCGAGCGTGCCGAGCAGGCCAATGTCAACCTCTTCATCTGAGGCGGCGGCGTCCGTAGGCGCAAAGCAGAGAGGGCTTTCCCGCAACGGGAAAGCCCTCTTTCGTATTCGGAAGCCTCGGATTACAGCTCCAGCGGTTCGTACGGCAGGCCCCATGCCTCGGCCACGGGCTTGTAGACCACCTTGCCCTGTACGACGTTGAGTCCCAGCTCCAGCTCGTGGTTCTCCTTGCAGGCGCGGCGCCACCCCTTGTCGGCCAGTTGGATGGCATAGGGCAGCGTGGCGTTGGTCAGAGCCAGCGTCGAGGTGTAGGGTACGGCGCCCGGAATGTTGGCCACGCAGTAGTGCAGGATGCCGTCGACGTAGTATACGGGGTCTTCGTGGGTGGTGGGACGCGACGTCTCGAAGCAGCCGCCCTGGTCGATGGCCACGTCGACCATCACCGTGCCGGGTTCCATGAGTTTCAGCATGTCGCGCGTCACCAGCTTGGGGGCCTTTGCTCCCGGAATCAGAACCGAACCGATGACCAGGTCGGCCGTCTTGAGCTCCTCGCGGATGTTGTATTCCGACGACATGAGCGTCTTGACATTCTTCGGCATCACGTCGGCCAGGTAGGTCAGCCGCTGGAGCGAGATGTCGCAGATGGTCACGTCGGCGCCCGTTCCGGCAGCCGTGCGTGCTGCAGCCGTACCGACCACGCCGGCACCGATGACGAATACCTTCGCCGGCTTCACGCCCGGAACGCCGCCCAGCAGCTTGCCCTTGCCGCCGCGCGGCTTTTCGAGGAAATAGCGTCCCTCCTGCGTCGACATGCGGCCGGCAACCTCCGACATGGGAATCAGCAGCGGCAGCGAACGGTCGGGGCGTTCAACCGTCTCGTAGGCGCAGCAGACGGCGCCGCTCTCGACCATCGCGCGGGTGAGCGCTTCGCAGCTGGCGAAGTGGAAATAGGTGAAAACGAGTTGGTCCTTGCGGATGAGCTTGTATTCGGGTTCAATCGGCTCCTTGACCTTGATTATCATCTCGGCCCGGGCGTATACCTCTTCGATGGTGGGCAGAATCTCCGCTCCCACGGCCACGTAGGCTTCGTCGGGAAATCCGCTGTTCACACCGGCCGTAGCCTGTACATATACCTTGTGGCCCCGTTTGGTCATCTCCTGTGCACCAGCGGGCGTAAGCGCAACGCGGTTCTCGTTGTTCTTGATTTCTTTGGGAATACCGATAATCATTGTAGGTTGAAGTTTTTTGGGTTTTGGTCTCTCTAAATTATGAAATTTTAAATAAAAACTCCAAAAAACGCTCAAAAATTTAATATTTACTTAAAATCGGTAAGAGACCGTAAGATAGAACGAGCGGGGATATGCGTGCATGTAGCGAGTGTCGAAGGGGGTGTGTACGGTCATGTCGCCGCTGTAGCTGCGCCGTACGCGGAGCGATTCATATCCGGCGTAGAGGGCGTCGTGCGTGCCGAGCAGGTTGCTCAGCATGAGCGACAGGGTCAGTCGCGAACGGTCGAAGTAGAAACTCTTGAAGAGCGAGGCGTCGAGCGAGACGGCGTCGTCGAGCCGCTCCTGTGCGGTGAAGCGTTCGAAAAGCTCTTCGGATACGGCGCCCTGCCGGGCCACGCGGTCGGTGCGTCGGACGGGCGAAGGTTCGACATACCGTGCCCCGACATAGCTGCCCGAGAGGCGGAATCCCCAGCCGTGCGGTCCGAAATAGCGAATCTCGGCGCAGCCGCTCAGCTGCGGCGCTCCGCCGGGAACGCATGCGCCCATACGACTCACGGCATGGTCGTCGACCAGCGTGTTGTCCACATCGGAGTAGAGCGTCACGCGCGGGTCGCGGATGTATTTGAACCGTGCGGCGGCAGCGGTGAGCGAGAGGCTCCAGCGCCCGGAGATGCGCCAGTCGAGTGCCGCCTCGGCTCCTGCCGAGAGCGTTCCGATGTTCGACACCGTCAGGTCGCAGTAGGTTGAGGCCAGGTCGTCGTAGTAGCGCATCGTCTCCAGTCCGTCGAGCAGCGCCACGACATAGAGCGTGGCCTGGAACGAGAGGTAGCGCCCCATGCGGCGGTAGTTGAGCTCGGCGGCGTGGATGTGCTCCTCGCCGATGTCGTCGACCCGGCGGTTGTTGTACTGCGGCTGGAGGAATAACGCTTCGGCCTCGGGCGGCCGTGCTCCGGTGGCGAGCACGACCTCCAGATAGCTGCGGGGCGAGAAGGCCCAGCCGGCCTGCCCCTTGAGCAGGTAGGGCGTGAAGGTGCTCTCGCGCGAGAGCCCGTAGGAGTTCCGTCCCGCGAAGAGCTCCTTCTCGTAGTATCCCCGGCGGAAGCGGGTGTCGTGGCCCAGCGAGGCGTGGAGCCGGGCCGTCAGGCGGTCGGTGCGGTATTCCGCGTCGAGGTGGGCCCGGACGCTGCGCGTGGTGAGCGCATAATCGTAGCCGAAACGGTCGCCCTCGCCGATTCGGCGGTTCGGGTGGCGCAGGTCGTTCTGGAGCAGGTTGCTGTAGGTGTCGTCGTCGACCAGATACTGGTCGATGTCGGTCAGATAGCGTGCGCCGAGCAGGTCGCGCATCCGCTTGTAGTTGCGGCGGTTGTCGAGGTCGATGTGAAGCCCGTAGCGCAGCGTCAGACGCTCGTCCATCTCGGTCGTCAGCCTCAGGTCCAGCTGCATGCGCGCCGTGCGCGTCACGCGGTCCTCGAGCGCATAGACCGCCTCGCCGTCGGCCATGCGGTTGCGGGCAATCAGTCCGTCCCAGTCGATTTGCGTATAGCGCGGGTCGTTGTTGCGCCAGGCCTGCTCGGATGCACGGTCGCCCGTATACGAGGGCATGTAGCGGTAATTGTCCGGCTGCGGGGTCCGGGCGTTGTACCAGCCGAGCGAGCTGTAGCTCTGACAGCCGTATTCGGCGCCGAGCGATGCCTCCAGCCGGGTTACGGTGCCGAGCATGCGGCGGTAGACGGCTGCGGCAAGCGGGACGAATTCACGGCGGACGCGCGAGTTGCGCACCTTGCCGTCCTGATAGCCCCATGCCGGGTTGTAGAGCGGGTCGCCCGTGAGGGCGAAGGCCTCTTCGGTCGACGAGGAGCGCAGGCCCCGCATCGAGGGTGAGGCGATGAGCAGCAGTGCGAGCGAATGGCCCTCGCCGAAGCGTTTTGCGGCACGCACGCCGACCGACAGCGCGTCGGTGAAGACCCCTTCGACGTGCATGTCGCGTCCCGTACGATAGTGTACGGATGCGGCGCCGCTCCATCCGTTGCCCAACGCCCGGCCCGCCGCAAGTCTGGCGCCGAAGAGGTAGTTGCGTCCGGCGAAGGTCGCCGAAGCGCGGTGCCAGGGAGTGCTCTCCTCTTCGGGCAGGCGCATCTCGCGGCTGCCGTTTATCGACCCGCCCTCCGCGTCGGCCATGTGGAGGCCCGATGTACGGTACTCCCCTGCTCCCAGATTGCCCAGCGCCGTCCGATGTCCGTATCCGAGTTCGATGCCGTGCAGCCGGGTCTGTTCGGTGTCCCATGGCAGGCCGCGCCGCCTGTAGCGGACGAACGGGAAACGGAAGTCGCTGTTGCGTCCGTAGAGGTCCTCCGCAAGCGCGATGCCGCGGTAGAAGAGCGTCGAGTCGGGACGGAGCATGGGACGATACTCCTCCTCGTAATCGGAAGGATTGTAGGGATAGTAGTTGTCTAACGGTTCCTGGGCTGCGAGCGGACCGGAGGAGAGCAGACAGAGGGCCAGGAGCAGGGCGTGGCTCCGCTTCATTTCGGGACAGGGGCTTTTCGGAACATACGGTGGAGGCGGCGGCTCCGGTGCTGCTGCACCGAAGTCGGCGGGGCGACCTCCCGTCGGAAGTCACACCGCAGATTCAGGCCGTAAGGCGGCGCATCAGATGTTCTTCATCACCTCGAGCAGCAGCGCCCAGAACTTGCCGACGGTGGCAATCTCGAGCCGTTCGTCGGGCGAGTGCACGCCGCGGAGCGTCGGGCCGAAGGAGACCATCTCCAGGTCGGGATACTTCTCGAGGAAGAGGCCGCACTCCAGTCCGGCGTGGATGGCGCGCACCTTGGGCTCGGTCGAGAAGAGCCGTTCGTAGCTCTTGACCGTGATGTCGAGCAGCCGCGATTCGGGGTTGGGCGCCCAGCCGGGATAGCCGTCCGAGTGGGCCACGTCGGCGCCGGCCAGCGTGAAGACCGACTCGACCATCTGCATGACGTAGGTCTTGGCGCTCTCGACCGACGAACGCTGCGACGAGGTGACCACAATCCGGTCGTCGCCGACGAACTTCACCGACGCGAGGTTGGTCGAGGTCTCCACCAGCCCCGGAACGGCGAACGACATGGCGATGACGCCGTTGGGAACCCCCACCAGCGCGTTGATGAGCCCCGCCTGCGTCCGTGCGTCGAGCACCTTGTCCACCTGCGGCATCTCGTTGAGCGTGATGCGGAGGTTGGGCTCGCGAAGCCGGAATTCGGCCTTCATGTCCTCGGCGAAGAGTGCATAGCGCTTGCGGAACTCGCCGGCGAAGCGCGTCGGCACGCCGAAGATGGCATAGGCCTCGCGCGGGATGGCGTTGCGCAGGTTGCCGCCATTGAAGTAGCTGAGCTTCAGCTCGAAACTCTGCATGCCTTCCCACAGTAGACGGGCCACGAGCTTGTTCGAGTTGGCGCGTCCCTTGTCGATGTCGTCGCCCGAGTGGCCGCCCTGCAGGTCCGAGACGTCGATGCGGAAGAACGAGTAGTTGAGCGGCGCCTCCTCGGTATGGTAGTGGAACGTGGCGATGGTGTCGATGCCGCCGGCGCAGCCGATGAAGAGCTCGCCCTCGTCCTCCGAGTCGAGGTTGACGAGGTATTTGCCCGTGAGCATCCCCTCGCCCAGTTCGAAGGCTCCGGTGAGCCCCGTCTCCTCGTCGACCGTGAAGAGCGCCTCGACGGGTCCGTGCTCCACCGCGGGGTCAATCAGCACGGCCAGTGCCGCAGCCATGCCGATGCCGCAGTCGGCCCCCAGCGTCGTGCCCTCGGCCTTGACCCATTCGCCGTCGATGTAGGGGCGTATGGCATCCTTCTCGAAGTCGAACTCCACGTCGGAATTCTTCTCGCACACCATGTCCATGTGCGACTGCAGCACGACGGTCGGACGCTCCTCGAAGCCCGGAGTGGCCGGTTTGCAGATGACCACGTTGCCGATGGCATCCTTGCGGTACTCGAGGTTGTGGCGTTTGGCGAAATCGACCAGGTAGGCGATGATTTTGCCCTCCTTTTTCGAGGGGCGGGGAATTTGCGTGATGGCATCGAACTGCTCCCAGACGATGCGGGGTTCGAGCGTGGTAATAGCTGACATAGCGGATGTTGTTTTTATGTTGTTATTTTATATTGTCTTGTAACGGAATGCTCCTGCCTCCGGGCGGGTCACTCCACGTAAATCATCTTGCGGGTCATGCCTCCGTCGACGGTGATGTTCTCGCCGTCGATGAAGTCGTTCTCCGCGGCGCAGAGGAAGAGGCAGACCCGTGCGATGTCCTCAGGACGCCCGACCCGACCCGAGGGGTGCTGTGCATGGTCCTCGGGGCGGAGCCCCGCATAGTCGGCATGCTCAATCCATCCGGGGGCTATCGAGTTGACCGTCACGCGGAGCGGCGCCAGCGAGAGGGCCAGTGCATGGGTCAGCGAGCGGATGCCGCCCTTCGAGGCCGCATAGCCTTCGCTGCCGGGTTCGCTCATGAGGTAGCGCGTCGACGAGATGTTGATGATGCGTCCGTAGGGGTTTGCCCGGGGGTGTGCCGTACGGTGGCGGGCCAAAGCCCGCGAGGTGATGAATACGGGCCGCAGGTTGGTGGCCAGGATGCGGTCAAATTCGGCGACGGAGGTCTCGGTAAGCGGCGAGAAGCGGCTGATGCCCACGTTGTTGATGATGACATCCAGGTCGCCCCACTCTTCGAACAGCCTTGCGATGCAGGCCTCGAGCGCCCCTTCGTCGCAGACATCCACCCGCGCGAATCGGGCTCCCGTCGCTGCGGCGGTGGCTGCTCCGGCCTCGGCGTCGCTGTCGCAGAATGCGACACGGGCACCCGCATGGCAGAATGCCTCGACTATGGAGCGTCCGATGCCCCGGGCGCCTCCCGTGACGAAGACGCGCCGTCCGGGATAACGGTACTCGATGCGCTCCGAAACCTCTTCCGGAGCGTCGCCCGTCGGTCTGTACCCGAACGCCGCTCCTTCATTCCGCTGCTCTGCCATGATGTCCGGTGTTTTTGTTGTTTCCTACAAATATAAGAAAAAGTTCGGAAAATACGCGCGGCGGCGAAGATTCCCCCGCCGAAGAGCCGTCGGCGGCAGCGATGCAATGCGTTTTGCCGCGAAAAAGCGGCCTTCCGCCGCGTGGATTCCACTGTAAGTTCGTATCTTTGTTCCATCATGCGGCCGGGAGGCTGCCGCCCCGCTGCGGGCGGCGGGCATCCGGCAAAAAAACGAAAAAGCGATGACTGATTTCAGAATCGGACACGGATACGACGTCCACGCCCTCGGCGAAGGGCTGCCGCTGGTGTTGGGCGGCGTGAAGATTGCGCATACGAAGGGCTGCATTGCCCATTCGGACGGCGATGTGGTGATTCATGCCCTGTGCGACGCGCTGCTGGGTGCGGCGGCGCTGGGCGACATCGGGCTGCACTTTCCCGATACGTCGGCCGACTTTGCGGGCATTGACTCGAAAATCCTGCTGCGCCGCGTTGTGGCGATGCTGCGCGAGCGGGGCTACGAAATCGGCAACGTCGACTGCACAATCTCGATGCAGCGTCCCAAGCTCCGTCCCCATATCGACGCGATGCGCGCGGCGATGGCCGAGGCGATGGGTATCGCCGTCGACCGGGTGTCGGTCAAGGCGACCACGACCGAGCGTCTGGGATTCGAAGGGCGCGAAGAGGGAGTTTCTACGTCGGCTGTTGCTTTGATTTACAAGGCATAGAAGCTTTTATCTGCATCATCGGTGCAGCCAGGCGCCGACGCAAAAAAGGGAAACGTCACCCCGCTTTCGCACGGGGGGCGTTTCCCTTTGTTTTGTCGGCCGGCCGTCGGGCGGTCCGGCGGCTAATAGAGCTGCGAGATTGTTCCCGTATACTGCACGTCGCTGTACCAGGGGTTCGAGATGGTGAGGTTGGCACCGCCCGTGCGGCTGAAGATTTCGAAGGTGAAGGTGTAGTTCGAGGCCGAGAAGAGCGACGTCGAGAAGGTCACCATCCACCCTTCGTGCGTCTGCTCGGTGGTGTATCCCTGCAGGTTGCCCACCGTATAGTTGAGTATGGTCGTGTAGTAAGGCGGCACATATCCCTTGACATAGGGAAGGCAGATGTCGGCCGTGCCGTCCCAGATGCTGACGGTGAAGTTGGGGTTGAGCAGCTGGCGCAGCGGTCCGGCCGGTTGACGCTGCATCGTCTGGGGGTTGAACTGGAAGTTGCGCGAGAGCACGAGCGAATCGGTCGACCGTTCGAACTCAGCAAGCCGTTCGGCCCGCCGTTTTTCGCGGACTTCGCGACGCTCTTCCTTGGGAGACAGGATTTTCTTCTGGCCGATGACGGTCACCGCCGTAGCGCAGAGAAGTGCGCCGGCAACAATGAGGATGATTTTTTTCATGGTATATGGGGTTTATGCCCCACCCCATGCAAAACCGGTGCCTAAATTCCCATCTGCCGCAAAAATTCGCCCGTGTAGCTTCCTTGTGTGGCTGCGATTTCATGCGGGGTGCCCGCAGCAACGATTCTTCCGCCCGCAGCGCCGCCTTCGGGCCCGATGTCGATGATGTGGTCGGCGACCTTCACCACGTCGAGGTTGTGCTCGATGACGATGACCGTATTGCCCCGGTCGACGAGCTTGTTGAGCACCTCGAGCAGCTGGCGGATATCCTCGAAGTGGAGTCCCGTCGTCGGTTCGTCGAGGATGTAGAGCGTGCGGCCCGTGTCGCGCTTCGACAGTTCGGCCGAGAGCTTGATGCGCTGGCTCTCGCCTCCCGAGAGTGTCGTGCAGGGCTGGCCGAGGGTCAGGTAGCCGAGTCCCACCTCCTGGATGGCGCGCAGCTTCTGGTGGATGGAGGGTATGTTCTCGAAGAACTCCACCGCCATGTTGACCGTCATGTTCAGCACGTCGTCGATGTTCTTGCCCTTGTAGCGCACCTCGAGCGTCTCGCGGTTGTAACGGTGGCCGCCGCACTCCCGGCAGCGCACGTAGACGTCGGGCAGGAAGTTCATCTCGATGGTCTGTACGCCGGCACCGCGGCACGTCTCGCACCGGCCGCCCTTGACGTTGAACGAGAACCGCCCCGCCTTGAAGCCGCGAATCTGGGCGTCGGGCGTCATCTCGAAGAGCTTGCGGATGTCCGAAAAGACGTTCGAATAGGTCGCAGGGTTGCTGCGGGGCGAACGCCCGATGGGCGACTGGTCGACGACGACCAGCTTGTCTATGTGCTCGATGCCCTCGATGGAGTCGTATTCGAGCGGCTGGTCGTAGGAGTGATAGAGTTCCCGCGAAAGGATGGGCCGCAGCGTTTCGTTGATGAGCGTCGATTTGCCCGAGCCGCTGACGCCCGTCACGCAGATGAACTTGCCGAGCGGGAACTCGGCCGTGATGTTCTTGAGGTTGTTGCCGCGGGCCCCGCGGATGACGATGCTCTGGCCCGTGCCCGTGCGGAGTTCGGCCGGAATCTCGATGCGGCGGCGCCCCGTGAGGTAGTCGGCCGTGATGGTGTCGGACTTCAGAATCTCCTCCAGCGTGCCGGCTGCGACGATGTGTCCGCCGCGGCGGCCCGCCTTGGGGCCGACGTCGACGATGAAGTCGGCCGCGCGCATCATCTCCTCGTCGTGCTCGACGACCAGCACCGAGTTGCCGGCGTCGCGCAACTCCTCGAGGCTGCGAATCAGCCGCCTGTTGTCGCGTTGGTGGAGTCCGATGCTCGGCTCGTCGAGGATGTAGAGCACGTTGACCAGCTTCGAGCCGATTTGTGTGGCGAGGCGGATGCGCTGGCTTTCGCCGCCCGACAGCGAACGCGACGAGCGCGCCAGCGAGAGGTAACCCAGCCCCACGTCCATCAGGAAGCGCAGCCGTTCGCGAATCTCCTTGATGACCTCCTGGCCGATTTTCTGCTCCTTCTCCGACATGTGCTCCTCGATATGGGCCATCCATTCCGAGAAGTCGGCGATGGACATGGCCGAAACCTCGGCGATGTTCTTGCCGCCGATGCGGAACTGCAGCGCCTCCTTCTTGAGCCGCGAGCCGCCGCAGGCCGAGCACTTGCGGTAGACGAGGAACTGCTCGCGCCACTTCTGGCCGCGTTTCGACTCCTCGTCCTCCGTGCGGCTGATGTATTCGGCGACGCCCTCCCACGAAATGAGGTGGTTGCCGCCCGATGAGGTGAACTCCGACAGATTGACCGTCAGCGGCTCCGAGTCGCCGTAGAGGATGGCGTTGAGCCCCTCTTCGGAGATGCTCTCGACGGGGTCGTCGAGCGTGAAGTCGTGACGGCGCCCGAGCATCTCGAGGATGGCGAAGAGCATGTTGTTGCGATACTTGCCCAGCGGCTCGACGGCTCCCTGGCGTAGCGAAAGCGAGCTGTCGGGGATGATTTTCTTCAGGTCGAAGACCGCCTCCTCGCCCAGTCCGTTGCAGTGGGGGCAGGCCCCCTTGGGCGAGTTGAACGAGAAGGTGTGGGGGGCGGGGTCCTCGAAGGCGATGCCCGTCGAGGGACACATCAGGTGGCGCGAAAAGTAGCGCAGCTGCTCGGTGCCGTAGTCGTAGACGGCCATCGTCCCCTTGCCCTGGCGCATTGCCTCGCGGAGCGAGGTCATCAGGCGCTCTTCGAACGCTCCGGCGATGCTGAGCCGGTCCACGACCAGGTCGATGGTGTGGATTTTGTAGCGGTCGAGCTTCATGCCGGCCGTGATTTCGCGGATTTCGCCGTCGATGCGGGCGTAGATGTAGCCCTTCTTGGCGAGGCTCTCGAAGAGTTCGCGGTAGTGACCCTTGCGTCCCTTCACCACGGGGGCCATCAGCGCAATGCGCCGTCCGGTGAATCCCTTGGCTATCAGTTCGGCAATCTGCTCGTCCGTGTAGTGGACCATCTCCTCGCCCGTGACGGGCGAATAGGCGCGCGAGGCGCGGGCATAGAGCAGACGCAGGAAGTCGTTGATTTCCGTCACGGTGCCTACCGTCGAGCGGGGGTTCTTGTTGGTGGTCTTCTGCTCGATGGCCACCACGGGGCTGAGGCCCGTGATTTTGTCGACGTCGGGACGTTCCATCGAGCCGACGAACTGGCGGGCATAGGTCGAAAGGGTCTCCATGTAGCGGCGCTGTCCCTCGGCATAGATGGTGTCGAAGGCGAGCGACGACTTGCCCGAACCCGAAAGGCCGGTAATGACCACCAGCTTGTTGCGCGGAATCTCGAGGTCCACGTTCTTGAGGTTGTGGACCCGCGCGCCGAATATCTGAATCGTATCGTTTTTCATCTTGGTCGATGAGCCGGCGCCCTATTGGGCGGGCGCGGCGGCAATCGTGCAAAGATACGACATTTTCGTGTCATCGCCGATTTTTCGGCAGGAAAAAGGAGCTTTGCTTCTCCCGGACATGGGTGTGGCCCGATGGCTCTGTTTCGGCTTTCGCGCAGGATATTGTCGAAGGGTCGTATTCCGGTTTGAATCAGACTCGGATGCGGTGTGTCGCTTGACGTTCGATTTTACAAAAATCTCCCGAGGATGTTGGAAGCATTGAATAATTCATTATTTTTGTAGCGATGATTTAAATATGACAGCCTATGAATAAATGACCTGGTAAATTAGGGACATATTGACATAAAAAGCGTTAGCTTCTATTCTTGTTTCTGAAAATCGCCAATTTAAAGAAACTCCCAAGAGTAAAAGTTGATGCTCACGTTGTATTCCAACGTGGGCTTTTACTTGTTTGGGAGTAAGGTGTTTGGCGATACCTCAGAAACAAATGAAGTTAAAGGTCCGCGTTTTTTATTTGTCCGAGTCCCGCACTCCCCGAAAACTGCAACGGACCGGAAAAATAAATGAAAAAACTTTTAAGAAACAACGTATGAAACGTATTGTATTCGCTGGTATCATTGCAATTATTTCCATGTTTGCATTCTCAAGTTGTTCGACATTGGGCAGAACGTGTGCTTCTGCACCCTTTGCCTATACGGAAGTGCACCCCAATGAAATTCGCGCTGATTTGGATTTCAATACCTCTGAAAAGGTGGAGGGTACGGTCCGTGTCGGATATCTGTTCGGCATAAAGGTAAGCGGTGGTCGTAAATATGCCGAGGTCCTGACTACCAACAACAGCAAGTCTATTTTTGGCCTTCGAGGCAAACGCATTCGTTCGATGGCCATGGCAAAAGCGTTGGAAGGAACGGATTATGATATGATTATTAATCCGCAATACGAGACCAAGCGCAAAAAGGTCCTGTTCGGGTTATGGACCCGTTATACCGTCACGATTAAAGGTTACGGCGCAAAGGTCAATCGGCTTTATCAGGCGGATGAGCCTTCCGTAAGACAGGATATCCCCTTGGTAAGAGACTAAAGCGTTCATGATTCCGCTTCCGATGGCGGGACCTCCCGCCTAGACGGTAAGCGGTGATTCTTCCGTGTTTAGGGAAACCGGGCGCGTGCATGCACGTGCCCGGTTCGATTTGGACGGGAGGATGTTTGTCTGCTGCAAAGGTCACGGCCCGGCGGGCGATTTTTCGCGTTGGCAGCCGTATTTTCTGTTGCGTGCTTTTGTCCCGTTGCGGTTTGCGGTCCGGCAAGCCTTGTTGCAATTCAGGTGGGGGGCTCTGCGATATAGGAGGTCGGCCGGCAGAATATAAAAATCCGGGCACGTGCCTTTATGCACGTACCCGGTATGTTCTTTCCTACGGGCAGCCGGTCACCGCAGCTCGAAGTCGTCGGCGTCAATCCAGGCGGGGAACTTCTCGCGGAAGGCTGCCATCTGCTCCGTGTCGATTGTGGCCGTGAGGGTTCCCTCGCTGCAGCCGGCATCGACCAGCGTGCGGCCCTTGAAGTCGATGATGGCCGAGTCGCCCGCATATTCGGCGTCGGGGTCGCGACCCACGCGGTTGACGCCGATGACGTAACACTGGTTCTCGATGGCCCGGGCCCGCAGCAGCGTGCGCCATACCTCGCGGCGGTCGTCGGCCCACGAGGCGCTGTAGATGATGGCGTCGTAGTCACCCCGGTTGCGGCTCCAGACGGGGAAGCGCAGGTCGTAGCAGACCAGCAGCAGGAAGCGGATACCCATGTATTCGACAATCACGCGCTGCTTGCCGGGTTCGTAGTCGCGCGCCTCGCCGCCCGGACGGAAAAGGTGGTGCTTGTCGTACCAGGTCATCCGGCCCGAAGGTTCGACGAAGAACTGCCGGTTGCGGAAGAGTCCCCCTTCCGAGATGACGGCGCTGCCGACCACCGCCTTGCGGTATTCGCGCGCCCAGCGGAGCATGGTGGTCACCACTTCACCGTCCATCGGTTCGGCCACCACCGAGGGCCTCAGCTTGAATCCGGTGGCGAACATCTCGGGCAGGACGACGATGTCGGCCTTGGCTTCGGCAACGGCCGGCTCGAATCGTGCGAGATTCCGGGTGGTGTTTTCCCACTCCATGTCGATTTGAGAAATCGCTACATCTACTTTCATAAGTATTGTTTGTGTGCTAACACAAATATAGCAAAAAATCCTGCCGCTGTATCGTTCCGCTTAAAAAATAGGCGGGTTTGCACCCGTTTGTTCTGAAAAACGGGCGGTTGTTTCGAAAAAATTTGTCTTCACGGGGAGTTCCGAGGCCGCTTTTTCCCTTATTCGCCTACGACGCGGAGGGTTATGGCCGAGGCGTGTCCCCGTTCGTGCAGGAGCGTCACGTCGCAAGGCAGGAACTCCTCGGGACGGCACGTCCACGGGTTGACGAACTGTTGAGGGCTGCGCTCGGCGAGCGGGAACCACGAACTCTGCACCTGCACCACGATGCGGTGGCCGGCACGGAAGGTGTGCACGGCGTCGGGCATCGTGAAGCGCACCCGCTCGACCCGTCCCGGGCGGAACGGCTCGGGAAGGCTGAAGCTGCGTCGGTAGCGTCCCCGCATCACGTCGCCGCGCACCAGCATCCGGTAGCCCGGGAGCGAATCCCGCTCGGGGAACTGGTCCGAAAGACGGACGACAAAGTCGGCGTCGGTGGTCGAGATTGCAACCTCGAGCTCCACCTCGACGGGGCCCGCGAGCGTCAGGTCGCGCTCGAGCGGTTCCGATGCGAAGGTGACCACATCGCTCCGGCCGTCGGTGAAGCGCTGGTCGGCCACCATGTAGTGCTTGTCGCGTTTGCGGCCGAGCGGCTCCATGTAGGGCACCGGGTCGTTCGGGTCGGAGCGGTAATGGCTTCGGGAGCGGCGTGCCGCGGGGCGCAGCGTGTCGAGCCGTCCGTCCTCCCGAAGATAGAGGGTCACCTCGCGCGATGCGGCGGGCGGCCAGCTGTCGAAGGTGCGCCAGCCGTTGCGTCCCGGGATGTAGACCGATACCTCCGCGCCGGCATCCTTCTCGGCCGGCTTCGTATCGGTCGGGTGCGGCTCCCCTTCCGCCTCCCTCTCTGTTGCTCCGTCACGCAGCCAGCGCTCGAAGAAGGGAAGCTCGAAGTGCTCCACGTAGTAGCGCCACGACGCCTCGGCACCGAAGTCGAAGGGGCCGAGCCGGCCGCTGCCGTTGCGCCATGCTCCGTGCGACCAGGGTCCGATGACCAGCCGGCACGGGGTGGCGGGGCTCTGGCTGCGGATGGCCCGGTAGAGGTTCCAGGTGCCGTAGCAGTCCTCGGCGTCGTAGGTGCCGCCGACAATCAGTACGGCGGGGCGGATGTCGTGGCAGCGGCGCCGCACGTCGCGCGCCTGCCACCAAGCGTCGTAGTCGGGATGGGCGGCCATCTCCTCCCAGAAGGGGGTGGGCGGCAGCATCCGACCGAGGCTGTCGAGCGTGGCGATGCCCAGGAAGAATTCGTATTCGGTCATCCCCTCGGGGCACGAGGGGTATTTGCGCGCGGGCATGCGTTCGGCCGGGGTGTGCTCCCCGGGGCGGCTCATGCCCGGGATGAAGCGGTAGGAGTCGGTGAGCATCAGCACGCCGTTGTGGTGCGTGTCGTCGCCCATGAACCAGTCGACCACGGGGGCCTGGGGCGATACGGCCCGCACGGCAGGATGACCGCACAGGGCACCCATCAGGGCGTAGAACCCCGGATAGGAGCTTCCGGCGAAGCCCACGCGGCCGTTGTTGTGCGGCACGTTGCGCACGAGCCACTCCACCGTGTCGTAGCTGTCGGTCGTCTCGTCGGTGGCGCCCTCTGCGGCTGCGGGACGGATGTTGACGAACTTGCCCTCGCTCATGTAGCGGCCCCGCACGTCCTGCATGACGAGGATGTAGCCCCGTTCGAGGTATTCGCGCAGGTAGCCCTCGTCGAGCGACGCGGGGAAGCGACCGGGACCATAGGGGGCGCATCCGTAGGGGGTGCGGAAGATGAGCATCGGTGCCGCCTCGGCGCGCTTCGGTGCATAGACGGTCGTGTGGAGCCGCACGCCGTCGCGCATGGCGATGCGGTGCTCGGTTTTGGTGCAGAGGCTGTCGAGCGGCATGCCGGCAGCGGCGGTGTGGAACGCGGTCAGGGTCAGGATTAGCAGCAGCGTGAGTCGTATCATCGGGGTCGGTTGTTCAAACGGAGCGGAAAGGTAGCAAAAATTATCCGGCAAAAGCCGAAAAATGGGCGAAAAAGACCGATAAAGTGAAAGAAAAAACATAAATTTGTTTGTCCTTTTGTCCAACAACCGTTTGCTCCGAATCATGAAGAAAAGCCTCTTGCTCTTTGTTGCATTGTTACTGTCCGGTGTTGTCGCGGCTGCCGACACCCGGCCGCGTGAAATCGCCGAGGCGGAACAGGTCATCGTCCGCACCTTCGGCCGGCTGCCCGAACAGCTCCGTTTCGTCCTGGCAAGGCCCGACGCCTCGGGGTGCGACAGCTATGCCGTGAGCGTCGAAGAGGGACGGCTGTGTATCGAGGGACCCAGCTGTGTGGCGCTCTGCCGCGGATTCTACGACTACATCCTTTCGCAGGGATACGGTGTAGCCAACTGGTCGGGCAACCGCCTCGAACTGCCCGACCGGCTGCCCGACCTGAAGCGGCGCGTGACCCGCTCGCCCTTCCGCCACCACCTCTATATGAATGTCTGCACGTTCGGCTATACGACCCCCTTCTGGGACTGGGAGCTCTGGGAGCGGGAGCTCGACTGGATGGCGCTCCACGGTTTCGACATGCCGCTGGCGCCGGTGGCTACCGAGGCCATCCTGGCGCGCGTGTGGCGGAAAATGGGGCTCACGCAGAAGGAAATCGACGCCTACTTCACCGGCCCGGCCCACATGCCTTGGATGCGCATGGGCAACATGACGGGACTCGACGGCGCCCCGTCGCAGGAGTGGCACGAGGGGCAAATAGCGCTGCAGCACCGGATTCTGGAGCGCATGCGGGCGCTGGGCATGAAGCCCCTCTTCCAGGGCTTCGCGGGCTTTGTGCCCGAGGGCATGCGGCGTCTCTACCCCGACCTGGCGCTGACCCGTACCCGCTGGTCGGGATTCGAGAGCAACCTCCTCTCGCCGCTCGACCCGCGATTCGTCGAAATCGGCTCGGCCTTTGTCCGCGAATGGGAGCGGGAATTCGGTCGGGGCGAATACTATCTGGTGGACTGTTTCAACGAGCTGGACGTCCCCTTCGGTGAGAAGGGCTCCGACGAGCGGGCCGCGACGCTGCGCCGCTATGCGCAGACGGTCTACCGTTCGCTCTCGGAGGCGAATCCCGGCGCCGTATGGATGATGCAGGGGTGGATGTTCGGCTATCAGCGCACCATCTGGGACCCCCACAGCGTCGAGGCGCTGCTGAGCGGCGTTCCCGACGGGAAGTTGTGCGTCATCGACCTCGCGGTCGACTTCAACGACTATGTCTGGCGTTCGGAGAACAGCTGGAACTACTATTCGGGCCTCTATGGCAAGGAGTGGATATACAGCACGGTGCCCAATTTCGGCGGCCGCTCGGCGCTGACGGGCGTGCTCGATTTCTATGCCAACGGCCACCTCGGGGCGCTTGCCTCGCGCAACCGGGGCGAACTGGTCGGCTACGGCACCTCGCCCGAAGGGGTCGAGAACAACGAGGCGGTCTACGAGGTGATTTCCGCCGCCGGATGGAGCTCCCGCCGCATCGATGTGCTGCGCCTGCTGCACGACTATTCGCGGGCCCGCTACGGCAAGTCGGTGCGGGGCGTCGACCGTTTCTGGCGCGGCATGCTCGGCTCGGCCTACGGCGAATTCACCAACAACGCCCGTTTCCGCTGGCAGCTGCGTCCGCTCTCGCGCCGCATGCCGACGATGGGCATCAACGACAATTATTTCGAGGCCATCGAGGAGTTCCTCGGTGCGGCGTCCGAGCTGGAGGCGCAGCCCAACTACCGCAGCGACGCCATTCAGTATGCCGCCTTCTATCTGGCCGGCAAGGCTGACATCCTGCTCGATGCCGCCGTGTGGGCGACCATGTGCGGAGACGAGGAGCAGGCGGCGCTCCACGAGCGTCGGTTCCTCGCCCTGCTGCGCGAAGCCGACCGGCTGCTGGCCTCGCACCCGCTGCTGCGGCTCGACCGCTGGGAGGCGCAGGCGCGTGCGGCGGGCCGTACGGAGGAGGAGCGCAACCGCTTCGTGCGCGAAGGGCGGCGGCTCATATCGGTCTGGGGCGGACCGTCGCTGAGCGACTATTCGGCCCGCATCTGGTCGGGCGTCATCCGCGACTTCTACATCCCCCGCTGGCGCAACTTCTTCGCGGCGCTGCACGAGGGAGGGACCTTCGACTTCCGCACGTGGGACGAGGGGTGGTGCAAAACCGACACGCTTTCGCGCGTGAAGCCCTTTGCCGAGCCGCTCACGGCCGCCTGCAAGCTGGTCGAGGCCACCCGCGACATTACACCCGACATGGTGCGGCGTTCCGAACGGGCGGTCTGCTGCTGGCTTCCCTTCGACTTCGCGCAGGAGCGCACGCGGCTCTCCTTCACCATTGGCCACGAGCAGTTCCGCCGCATGCGGGGGCTGCGGTTCGTCTCTCTGCGCGGCTCGGAGCCGGTGACGCTCGAAAAGCTCCGCATCACGGCCAGCCGCCACTGCTGGGCCGAACAGGAGCCTGCGCTGCGGCTTGAGCCCGGCGGCGATGCCGTCACGCTGCGGGTGGAGAAACTCGAGGTGGAGGCTCCCATGGCCAAGGAGTTTACCGTCACGCTCACGCTGCGCGGACGGCCCGGGGCCGACAACTATACGGCCGTCGAACTGCTCTATTGATTCGATGGTCGAGCGGGGTGTCGGGGTGTTGAGGCCCCGGTGAGGCCGGAAAGTTGCACGGGGCGAAAATAAAACGTATTTTTGCGCCCGGAAAAATTCCATGGAACAGAATACAGAAACCAGTATGCTCAGAGCCGGACATGTACAGCAACTCACCGTGAGCCGCATCTCGGACCACGGCCTATTTCTGGCGGACGAGGAACAGCAGGAGGTGCTGTTGCCCAACCGCTATGTTTCGCTCGCCGACAAGGTCGGTGACACGAAGGAGGTTTTCGTCTACCACGACTCCGAGGACCGGCTCGTCGCAACGACCGAAACGCCTCTGCTCAAGGCCGGTGAGGCGGGTTATCTCAAGGTGGTCGACAAGACCGACCACGGGGCTTTCCTCGACTGGGGGCTTTACGGCAAGGACCTCTTCCTCCCGAACCGCAACCAGCAGGGCGGCGTGCTCCCGGGACGGAGCTACATCGTCTACCTCTATGCGGACAACATCACGGGCCGCTGCGTGGCGACCATGAAGCTCAAGGGCTTCATCAGCAACGAGGTCATCACCGTGGCCCCCCGCCAGTCGGTCGACCTGCTCGTTGCCTCCGAAAGCCCCATCGGCTACCGCGTCATCGTGGCCAACCGCCACTGGGGAATGCTCTACCGCAACCAGTTGTTCCGTCCGGTGGCCATCGGCGAGCGGCTGCAGGGCTACGTCAGCCGCATCACCGACGACAACCGCATCGACGTGAGCCTTCAGCAGACGGGTCTGGCCCAGGTGAAGAACTCGGCCGAGACGCTGCTGGCACTGCTGCACGACAACGGCGGCTTCCTGCCGCTCAACGATGCGAGCGCCCCCGAGGAGGTGGCGGCCCGCACGCAGATGAGCAAGAAGGTCTTCAAACGCTCGCTGGGCATGCTGCTCAAGCGCGGCGAGGTGGAGATGACGGAACTGGGAATCAAACTGCGCAAGGAGAAATGAGTCGAATCAATACCGCGGAACGGGTCTCGCGCGAGGCCTCGGACAACTTCGTATTCCAGCGCTCGCTGCTGGCCTACCATGCCGCCGCGGAGCGTGTCGGCGGCGACACGCTCGAAATCGGGACGGGGTCGGGCTACGGCATCGAGGTCATCGCGCCCCGCGTCGGCCGCTTCGTGACGCTCGACAAGCATGTTCCGGCGCCGGAGCTGCTCCGGGTGCCCAACGTGGAGTTCCGTCGGGCGACGGTTCCTCCCCTGCCCTTCGGGGACGAGAGTTTCGACTGCGTCATCTCGTTCCAGGTTATCGAACATATCGAGGACGATGCCTCGTTTGTGCGCGAGGTGGCCCGGGTGCTGCGCCCGGGCGGCTGCTTCGTGGTGACGACGCCCAATGCCCCGATGTCGCTCACGCGCAACCCGTGGCATGTGCGCGAATACCGTCCCGAGGAGTTGCAGCGGCTGCTTGCGGCCTCGTTCCGCGAGGTCGAGCAGCTGGGTGTCTTCGGCAACGGGAAGGTGATGGATTACTATGCCGAGAACCGCCGAAGCGTCGAGCGCATCCTCCGCTTCGACCCGCTGGACCTCCAGCATCGCCTCCCCCGCCGGCTGCTGCAACTCCCCTACGACCTGCTGAACCGGCTCAACCGCCGCCGGCTGCTGCATGCCAATACCGACCTGACCACCTCCATCCGCATGGAGGATTACCGCATTGCGCCGGTGGGCGACGACTGCTTCGACCTCTTCTACGTCGCCCGCAAGTAGCGTCCTCCCGAGTCTGGCTTCAGGCGCGGCCTCCGATTCCCGCCTCAGGCTCGTTTCGGAATCCGACCTCAGGCGGCGGTCCCCGGGTTTGGCCTCATCCTGCATGTCCCCTCGCGAGAGGGGGCATTTTCTTTGTGGCGGCACGGTGAGGACCGGCGCGCCCGGGTGCCGTTCCGGTTTCGGACGCGCCCTGCGGCCGTCCTGCCCCAAAATGTCGACCGAAATTTTTTCCGTCTCGTCCGCTTTTCGTAAATTCGCAGCGGAAACATATCCATTCCCCATGCAACAACGCAGAGTCAACTTTCATACGCTCGGCTGCAAGCTCAACTTTTCGGAGAGTTCCACCTTCGCCCGTCAGTTCGAACAGGGCGGATACGTGCGCGTGGCTCCCGACGCCGAAGCCGACATTTGTGTCATCAACAGCTGCTCGGTCACGGAGCATGCCGACAAGAAGTGCCGCAACCTGATTCGCAAGCTCCATCGCCGCAATCCGCAGGCCATCATTGCGGTAACGGGTTGCTATGCCCAGCTCAAGCCGCAGGAAATCGCCGCCATCGAGGGGGTCGACCTCGTGCTGAGCAACAACGACAAGGGTGAATTGTACCGCCGCGTGACGGAGCTGGCCGGCAAGGGCCGTGCGCAGGTCTACAGCTGCGAGACCGACGAACTGACCAACTTCTTCGCCGCCTTCTCGAGCGGCGACCGGACGCGGGCCTTCCTCAAGGTGCAGGACGGATGCGACTACTGCTGCTCCTACTGCACCATCCACTATGCCCGCGGTTCGAGCCGCAACATGCCCATCGCCGACCTGGTGGCCGAGGCGCGGCAGATTGCCGCCGCCGGGCAGAAGGAGATTGTCATCACGGGGGTCAATACGGGCGACTTCGGCCGGACGACGGGCGAGAAGTTCATCGACCTGCTCCGTGCGCTCAACGAGGTGGAGGGCATCGAGCGCTACCGCATCTCCTCCATCGAGCCCAATCTGCTGACCGACGAAATCATCGCCTTCTGCACCGCATCGCCCAAGTTCCAGCATCACTTCCATATCCCGCTGCAGAGCGGTTCGGACCGTATTCTGGGGCTCATGCGCCGCCGCTATACGACGGCCCGCTTCGCCGACAGGGTCGAGGCCGTACGCCGGCTGATGCCCGACGCCTTTATCGGCATCGACGTGATTGTGGGCTTTCCGGGCGAAACGGAGGCCGATTTCCGGACGACGTACGACTTCCTGGAACGGCTTGCCCCCGCCTTCCTCCACATCTTCCCCTTCTCGGAGCGTCCCGGTACGCCGGCCGTCGACCTGCCCGGCAAGGTGCAGTCGTCGGTGGCTACCCGCCGCGTGGAGGAGCTGGAGGCCCTCTGTGCGCGCCTGCACGGCGATTTCTGCGCCCGCGGCACCGGTACGGAGGCCGACGTGCTGTTCGAAAGCACGCGCCGCGGCGGCATGATGTTCGGCTTCACGGGCAACTACCGCCGTGTGAAAGCTCCCTACGATGCGGCGCGCGTCAATACCGTCTGCCGCGTCCGTTTGGGTGAAATGGACGATTCGCACGACCTGAGTGGGGATATTTTGGGTTAAAATTCGTATATTTGCCGTAAAAAATGAATTGGAATCTATGATGACAGGTTTGCGCAAACGGGTGACCACGGGTTTTGTGAGCATCGTCTGCCTGCTCTTCTTTTCGGGGATGGTCTCCTTCCTCGAACTCAGCCACATGAGCCGCGATACGGAGGACATCCTCAAGGCCAACGCCCGCAACATCGAGCTGGCGCGCCAGATGCTGGATGCCGCCCATGAGCAGAACATAGCGCTGGTGCACCTCTCGGTCTTCGGCGACCGGACCTACGACAGCCTTTGCCGCGCGAGCATGGAGCGTCTCGAAAATACGCTGCTTGTGGCGCAGAACGAGGCGCTCGAGAAGTCGTTTCTCGACTCGCTGGCTTTTGCCACTACCGAGCTGCGTCTGCTGACGGACAGCTATCTGGCCTGGGCGGCCGCGACTCCGGAGAGCCCGGCCGATGCGGCCAAGGGGGCGGTTGGCCCCGATTCGCTGCGCCGCGGATGGTATGACGGCGAGTACGAAGCGCTCTACGGACGGCTGACCTCGGCCATCAAGAACTACATGACCTCGACCCAGAGCTCGCTTGCCCCCCGCGCCGAGCAGATGAAGAAGAATGCCTACCGGGCCGTTACGCCGGTGCTCATCTCGCTGGTGGTGATGATTGCCATCGTGTTGATGCTCTTCTATTTCATGAACCTCTACTGCGTCGACCCCGTGTTGAAGATGAACAAGGGGCTCGGCGACTACCTCGCCTACCGGGTTCCCTTTGTGGCGAAGGGCGACTTCAAGGACGAGATGCTGCAGCTCAAGGAGAAAATCGATGCGCTCATTGCGCTCTCGAAACAATCGAAAATTTAGTGCCATGCGGATAGATGTCGTATTGCGGTATGTCGGCAGCGTGATGCTTTTCATCGCGCTGTTCATGTTGCTTTCGGCCGTAATCTCCTATGTCAGCGGCGTCGATTCGTCGTTCTATCCGTTGCTGCTCTCCTCGCTGCTGACAGCCCTGCTGGGAGTCTTCCCGCTGATTTTCGTCGAAAAGACCGAACAGATTACCACCAAGGAGGGTTTCTGCATTGTCGTCGGCTCGTGGCTGGTGGCCTGCGTGGTGGGGATGTTCCCCTACCTGATTTGGGGAGGCGAGTTCAGCCTGGTAAACGCCTGGTTCGAAAGCGTCTCGGGCTTCACGACCACCGGCTCGTCGATTCTGACCGATGTCGAGGTGCTGCCGCGCGGCCTGCAGTTCTGGCGCTTCTCGTCGACGTGGATTGGCGGTATGGGCGTGGTGATGTTCGCTCTGCTGGTTCTCCCGTCGCTCGGCCGCAGCAAGATGACGCTTTCGAACGTCGAGCTCTCATCGATGGCCAAGGACAACTACCGTTACCGGACGCAGATGATTGTCCAGATTCTGCTGGTGGTCTATGTCGGGCTGACGGCGGTCGCGACCCTGCTGCTCAAGATGGCCGGCATGAACTGGTTCGATGCGCTCTGTCACGCCATGTCGGCCTGTGCGACCAGCGGATTCTCGACCAAGAATTCCAGCATTCTGTTCTACAACAGTCCGGCAATCGATACGATTCTCATCCTGGTGATGGCTATCGCCGGCCTGCATTTCGGACTGATTTATGCGACGGTTACGGGCAAGCGCAGCAACCTGTTCCGTTCGGAGGTGACGCGTTTCTACGTCGGGATGCTCCTCTTCTGCAGCCTGGCCATCGCCGTGAGCCTCTATGCGGCGGAGCTCTACCCCACGCTCGGGGCGTCGTTCCGCCATGCCTGCTTCCAGTTCGTGTCGGTCGCTTCGACGACGGGTTTCGCCACGGCCGACTCCAATACGTGGACCTCGTTCGCCATCATCATGCTCATGTTCGGTTCGATAGTGTGTGCCTGTGCGGGCTCCACGGCTGGAGGTATCAAGGTGAACCGTCTGGTGCTGGCGCTGAAGATGATGCGGGCGCAGCTCCGTCAGCAGCAGCATCCCAATGCGGTGATTCGCTTCAAGCTCGACGGTGTGATGCAGGAACGCGAGACGCTCCACGCCGTGATGACGTTCATCTTTGCCTATCTCATGCTGCTGCTCATCGGCACGGTCTTCAGCACGGCCTGCGGCGTCGACCTGTTGACGAGTTTCTCCTCGTCGGTGGCTTCGCTGGGCAACGTCGGACCCGGTTTCGGCGAGGTGGGGTCGCTTGACAACTATTCGGGACTGCCTGCGGCGGTCAAGGTGTCCAATACGCTGTTGATGTTGCTGGGCCGTCTCGAAATATTCGGATTAATCCAGTGGTTCTTTATCAGATGGTGGAGATAATGATGCGTAAAATGTTCAGATACACATTCTTTGTGGTGCTGCTGTGTGCGGCTGGAACGCTTCGTGCACAGGATATAGCGCCGCGTATTGCCGGTCTTGAGGGCAACGGGGAGTACATGTCCCTGCTGCGCGAGGATGCCCGGCTGCAGTTTCGCGAGGATTCGGTGAACCGGGTCATCGAGCAGGAGCGGCAGCTGTTGCGCGAGGAGCCCGAGGGACGGGCCGAGCGCTCGCAGCATATTCTGCAGCTCGAGGGGCAGATTTTCGAAATCCGCAACGCGAAGGGCCGTCTCATCGACCGCATCAACACAATCGAACAGGAGTGGGTGCTTTCCAATCTCGGTTCGGCGCCGGCGACCGAAGGCCCGGCCGACGAACCCTCGGTCAAGAGCCCCCAGGTGCGCTATCTGGTCGACTGCCCCTACTTCCGGGAGCAGCTTCCCGAAACCGATTATACCGCGCTGCGGAGTGCGCAGAGGGATGAGTACCGCGTAGCCGAGGATGTCCGCCGCTATTTCGAGAACTACCGGGCGCTGGCCGACTCGGCCCGAGCCTACGAGCAGGTCCAGACCCAGGAGGAGGCGACGGCAATCTACGAGCGCTGCACGGCGTTGCAGCAGCTCAACCGGACGCTGGCCGATTCGATTGCCCGCTGCTGGAACTACATCTTCGACAACAAGTCCTACGCCTACGCCTACGTGCTCGAGATATTGGGCCGCGAGGAGGAGCTGGCGCGCGAAGAGGAGCTTCTGGCCAAGGCAACGCGCCGTCTGGCCGCACTCCGGGGAATGACCCAATCGGACGAGGTGGTCGACTACTTCCTGCGCAAGGAGGTGCTGCTCGATTACGAGATTTCGGTGGCCGATGCCCTCGGGCTGACTGCTGCACGCGATTCGCTCCGTCAGGCCGGCCTGCGGCTCAACGGGGCCGAATTCGAACTGCCCAAGGTCGAGTTGCGCGAACGCTATTTCCTCGACTACGACAGCATCGCCTTCTCTTCGACGCCGAGGTATACCTACAAGAATCCCATCCCCGAGTGCCCGGTCTATGCCAAGGGGACCATCTACCGCATCCTGCTCGGAACGTTCAACACCAAGCGGGCCGTCTCGACCTTCCGGGGTGCCGAGCCGCTCTTCTATCTGGTCAACGATGAGGGTAAATGGTGCTACTATGCGGGAGGTTTCGCCACGCGGACCGAGGCCGAGGCTGCGCAGAAACAGCTCAAGGAGCATGGATTCCTGCGCCCCGAAATCGTCGTCTGGAACGACGGCGTTTACCGCAATCTTGCCCGTGACCCCGAGCCGGCCGTGACCTACCGGGTCGAAATAGCGGGTCTTCCCGTACTGCCCGATCCGGTCAAGGAGGCGATTGCCTCGACGGCGGGCGAACGCGAACTGTCGCGCGTCGGGCAGCAACTCTTCGTCGTGGGAACGTTCGAAGACCGGGCCGAAGCCGACCGTGTTGCCGAAGCGGTCGCCGCTGCGGACCATGCGCTCGAAATAAAAGTGGTCGAAATTGCCGCACAACCGGAATAATACATTAACTTTATAGCGGAAACAACCCCACGTACGCCATGTTTTACATCATTCTGCTCATCCTGCTGGGACTGCTGTTCCTCGTCGCGGAAATCGTGCTGCTGCCGGGCGTATCGGTCGGTGCATTGCTGGCGCTTGTCTGCGACGGCAGCGCCATCTACCTCGCCTTCCGCTACCACGATACGCCGACGGGCATCGCGGTGGTTGCGCTGGTCGTCGTGCTGTCGCTCGTGGTGACGGTGCTGTCGCTGCGCGCCAAGACCTGGCAGCGCTTTTCGCTGCGTCAGAAAATCGATTCGTCGAGCATGCCGTCGCCCCAGACCCGCGTGCGTACGGGCGAGCGCGGCGTGACCGTGTCGCGTCTCTCGCCCATGGGCCGCGTCGAAATCGGCGGCGAACTCTACGAGGCCAAGTCGCTCGATGCCTATGTCGACCCCCGGACGGAGGTCGAAGTGGTCGGCTTCGAGAACTTCAGCGTCATCGTCAAACCTGTCGAAAACAAATAACCAATAAACCCTACTGACCATGGATTTGCAATCGGGCATCATCGTCCTTATCGTATTTGTCTCGCTGCTGGCCGTCTGGCTGGTCTTCTACTTCATTCCCGTGGGGCTGTGGTTCTCGGCACTGGTGTCGGGGGTCCGTATCAGCCTGCTCCAGCTGATTCTGATGCGCTGGCGCAAGGTGCCCCCCTCGACCATCGTCTCCTCGATGATTGAGGGTACGAAGGCGGGGCTTCACCTCGACCCCAACGAACTCGAAGCGCACTATCTGGCCGGCGGCAACGTGACGAACGTCGTGCATGCGCTCGTCTCGGCCCAGAAGGCCAACATCCTGCTCGACTTCAAGATGGCGACGGCCATCGACCTGGCGGGTCGCGACGTTTTCGAGGCGGTGCAGATGTCGGTCAACCCGAAGGTCATCAACACGCCGCCCGTCGCTGCGGTGGCCAAGGACGGTATCCAGCTTATCGCCAAGGCGCGCGTGACCGTGCGTGCCAACATCAAGCAGCTGGTCGGCGGCGCCGGCGAAGAGACGGTGCTGGCCCGTGTGGGCGAGGGAATCGTCTCCTCCATCGGCTCGGCCGAGACCCACAAGATTGTGCTCGAGAATCCCGACTCCATCTCGCGCGTGGTGCTGGGCAAGGGACTCGATGCCGGTACGGCATTCGAGATTCTCTCGATTGATATCGCCGACATCGATGTGGGCAAAAATATCGGCGCACAGCTTCAGATGGACCAGGCCGAGGCCGACAAGAATATCGCCCAGGCCAAGGCCGAGGAGCGTCGTGCGATGGCCGTGGCGCTCGAGCAGGAGAACAAGGCCAAGGCGCAGGAGGCGCGCGCCAAGGTGATTCTGGCCGAGGCTGAGGTGCCGCTGGCCATGGCCGAGGCGTTTCGCAACGGTAACCTGGGCATCATGGATTACTACAAGATGAAGAACGTGATGGCCGACACCGCCATGCGGGAGACGATTGCGCGGCCCGAAGCGAAGAAATAGCACTTCGTGAGCGGTCATCCGGGCGGGTTTTCCGCCGTTGCGATGACCGGAAGAAAAGCGCCGGGCGGATGAATCCAATCATCCGCCCGGCGCTTTTTCGTGGCGTATGAGCCTGATTGCCGGGTCGTTGCGCCGGAGGCCGGTTCCGGAGCCTGCCGGCAGCGGAGGGCGGCGTTACCGCTTTGCTCCGGCGGCCGGGGCGGCCGTCCGTTCCGGTGCGGCCGTTGCTTCGTCCAGTCCGTCGTGCCATTTGACGGTGGCGTGTGTGCCGTCGCAGAAGGGTTTGTCGGCCGAACGTCCGCAGCGGCAGAGAACGACCCGGTTGCGGGTGGCATAGGTGCGGCCGTCCTCGCGTCCGAAGGGGATGCCGCCGCGGAGCCACAATCCGCCGCTCACACCGGCTGCGGGAGCCTCGATGAGTCCGAGGCTCGGTTCGTAGCGGATTTCGAACGCCTCGCCGCTTTGCCGGTCGCGGGCCGTGAGGCGCCCTCCGGGACAGAGCCCCGCCTCGTGAATGGCCCGCTGGCGCGCATCGGGGTCGGACGAGCGCCCGACAAGCGAGCGTACATCGCCCTCGGCCTGGCAAAAACGGGCCTGCGTGCACCTGCGCGGATGGTCCTCGAGCGTCAGCGTGGCGCCTTCGACCACCTCGCGCCCCGCCGTTGTGGGTTGCAGCGGTGCGGTGAGGGTCGGGTCCCAGGCTGTCGAGGCATGCGTACCGTCGCAATAGGGCTTGCGGTGCGAAGCGCCGCAGCGGCAGAGTGCCGTGGGGTCGGTCCGCATCTCGAAGTGTGCTCCGGTCTCGAATCCGGGGCCTGCGTCCCGCGGACCGAGCCGGATGCGTTCGATGGTCAGGGACGGTCGTCCGTAGACCAGATAGGGCCCCTTTTCGGTGATGGTGATTCGGTAACGGCCCGGTGCGGCCGCTTCGGATGGTTCAAATTTGTTGTCCGACATACTATGAAGTTTTGGAATTCGTTAGAAGAGAGGCGGCAATAATTGTTCCCGAATGCAAATTCTCGGGACGGGCAGTAGGAAATACGCCGCTTTTTGGTATCTTTGCACGAATTCTCGAACTGGAAAAATGATATTTTCGACGCATATGAAGGATTTTTTCGGCCGGAGCATCCGGCTGGTTCTGATGTTCGCCGTTGCGGCGACGCTGTCCGTATCTTGCAGCAAGGATGATAGCTCGGGTCGTCTGAAACTCAATCAGTCGGCACTCTTCGTCGAGGAACTCGGAGCAACCGAAACGGTGGGATTCACCGCATCGGGCGTGAGCTCCATCTCGATTGCCAATCTTCCCGGAGGTTGGGAGGCCGAACCCGACCTGGCGACGGGAACGCTGCGCGTAACCGCACCTTCGGTCATCGACGAGGAGCATGTCGAATCGGGCAATCTCATTCTGACGGGCCATTCGGTCGAGGGCGCCAATGTATCGGCGACGCTCTATGTGGCGATAGCCTCCACGAAGGACCTTTCGGCCGAGCAGTCCAACTGTTTCGTGCTGACGCAGCCGAACACCAACTATTCGTTCGACGCTACGCGGCGCGGCGAGAGTTCCGAGACGATGCCTACGGCAGAGGTGAAGATTGTCTGGCAGACGACCACCGGCCTGCTGCAGTACCTCAATCTGCGCGACGGCAAGGTCAGCTTCTATGTCGGAGCCAATGAAGACGACGATTCGAAAATCGAGACGGGCAACGTCCTGCTCGGCGCCTACGATGCCGCCGGCTCGTTGCTCTGGACGTGGCACCTCTGGATTACCGATTTCGACCCCGCAGGCAAGGCAGTCACCCTTGCCAACGGCACGACGGTCATGGGCTGCAACCTCGGAGCCATGAACAACGCCAACTCGACGACGGACGAAATCCTCGAGTCGTACGGCCTCTACTACCAGTGGGGCCGCAAGGAGCCCTTCATCGGTCCGAGCGAATACAACTTCTCGATGGGCAGCAGCGAGGCGATGTACGACGGTGATTCGAAGCGCGTTTACAACTCGTTCGACGAGACGGACGCGTCGAAGGGTACGGCCGAATATGCGGCGGCCCATCCGCTCAGCTTCCTGCTCGGTGTCGAGGAGTCGCGTTACGACTGGCTCTATGCGTCGCACTCCGATGCACTGTGGAGCTCCTCGGCGAAGAGCGTGAACGACCCCTGCCCGAAGGGCTGGCGGGTGCCTTCGTCCGACGCCTTTGCCGGGCTGACGATTGCCGACAAGTCGGGTGCGGCTTCCGATTATGAGGAGAAGTACGGCTGGGAGCTGACCGACGGCAGCGCAACGACGCTCTTCATGGGTGCGGGACGCCGCGTCTATACCGACGGCAAGTTCCAGAATGTCTACAACCCCCTGCCCGAGTCGCGCAACGGGGCGCTCGAGGCACAGCCCTGGGAGGGCCTTTACTGGACTTCGGATGCGCTGACGGATACGAAATCGGCAGCTTTCTACTTCTATTTCAACAAGCAGGATGTGGCGTCGAGCGCCGTGGTTCCCTCGGTGGCCCACTATCGCGCCAACGGTATGACGGTGCGCTGCGTGAAGGAGTAGCGCGGTCAGTCCGCCCCGCAGGAGCGGCATGCGATATGACGGGAGCGGCCCTGTGCGGGGCCGCTCCCGCTTTTTTGGTATGACAGTTGCGGGTACGGGCCGAAAATCCCTGAATGATGAAAATCCCGACTGGAAAAGGGCTGCTGCCGCTCTCGGCGCTGCTCGCCATCTGGTCCGTCTCGGCGGTCTCTTCGCTGCCGGGGCTGGCCGTCTCCCCCATCCTGGGCGACCTGAACCGCATCTTCCCCCATGCGACCGATTTGGAAATACAGATGCTCACGTCGCTTCCGTCGCTGCTCGTCATCCCCTTCGTGCTGCTGGCCGGCAAAATCTCTGTCAACCGCAGCAAGTTCACGCTGCTGGTTGCGGGACTCGCCCTCTTCTTCGTGAGCGGCGTGGCCTGCATCTTTGCGCGGAGCATGACGGGACTCATCGTCATCAGTTCGGTGCTGGGTATCGGCGCCGGCATGGTGATTCCCTTCTCGACGGGACTCGTGGCCGACTACTTCACGGGCGACTACCGGGTCCGGCAGCTTGGCTACAGCTCGGCCATCAACAACCTGACGCTGGTGCTTGCCACGGCGCTGGCGGGCTATCTGGCCAACATCGACTGGCATCTGCCCTTTCTGGTCTATACCCTGCCCGGCGTCTCGCTCATGGCCGTTTTCCTGCTTCGCCGCACGCCGTCGGCTGCCGAACCGCCGCAGAGTGACCAGCTCAGGCACAAGACCATCGACCGCGGCAAACTGGCCGGCGTGATGGCGCTCTACTTCGCCATCACCTTTCTGGTGCTGACGGTGACCTACTATGCGTCGTTCCTGGTCGATGCGCGCGGGCTCGATGCCTCGTTCTCGGGGCTGCTCATCTCGCTCTTCTTCCTGGCCATCATGCTGCCCGGATTCCTGCTCGCCCGCATCATCCGGATGCTCCGGCAGCGGGTCAACGTCGTTTCGCTGCTGCTCATCGCCGTCGGGCTGGCCTGCGTGGGGTGTTTCGGCAGCCGGACGATGATGGCGCTGGGATGTCTGCTGGCCGGGTTCGGTTACGGGGTCATGCAGCCGTTGATTTACGACAAGGCGGCCATCGTCGGCCCTCCGCGGCTGTCGACGCTGGCCCTTTCGCTGGTCATGTCGATGAACTATCTGGCCGTTGTCGTCTGTCCCTTCGTGATGGACCCGCTCGGGCGGCTTTTCCACCTCTCGCGTCTTGCCGGCGACCGCTTCCCGTTCCTCTTTGCCGCTGCCGTTGCCGCCTTGCTTGCCGTTGCGGCATGGTGCTGGCGCTCCGGTTTTGCGCTGGGGCTCGACAGCTCCTACTACGCGGAGCGGAAGGCCTGATGCAGGCCTCGGCGCAATGCTGTGCGGGAGAGGGGCACCCCTTCTCCCGCATCCTGTTTTGAGGGGCGTGCGGCGGGCGGATTCCCGGCCGAAAATCGTGCTGCGGTGCCCGATGAGGCCCTTCGGTTTGCGAAAAATTCGTATATTTGCATGAATTTTTCCGCCACGACATGAAAAACATCCGCAATTTCTGCATCATAGCCCACATCGACCACGGCAAGAGTACGCTTGCCGACCGCCTGCTCGAAAAGACCAACACGCTCAACCAGCGCGAGATGCAGGCTCAGGTGCTCGACGACATGGAGCTCGAGCGCGAGAAGGGCATCACCATCAAGAGCCACGCCATCCAGATGGAGTACCGTGCCTCCGACGGAGAACTCTATACGCTCAACCTCATCGATACGCCGGGACACGTCGACTTCTCCTACGAGGTTTCGCGCGCGATTGCCTCGTGCGAAGGTGCGCTGCTGGTTGTCGATGCCACGCAGGGCATTCAGGCGCAGACCATTTCGAACCTCTACCTGGCCGTGGGCCACGACCTCGAAATCATCCCCGTGCTGAACAAAATCGACATGGATTCGGCCATGATTGACGAGGTGAAGGACCAGGTCATCGACCTGCTGGGATGCAAGGATGAGGATATTCTCCTGGCGTCGGGCAAGACGGGCGTGGGAATCGAGGAGGTGCTCGAGGCCATCGTCCACCGCATACCTGCGCCGAAGGGCGACGAGAACGCCCCGCTGCAGGCGCTGATTTTCGACTCGGTGTTCAACCCCTTCCGCGGCATCATCGCCTACTACCGCATCTTCAACGGTACGCTGCGCAAGGGCGACCACGTCAAGTTCTTCAATACGGGCAGCGAATACGATGCCGACGAGGTGGGCGTGCTGAAACTCAAGATGCAGCCCCGCAACGAGGTCCGCGCCGGCGATGTGGGTTACATCTGCTCGGGCATCAAGACTTCGGCCGATGTGAAGGTCGGCGATACGATTACCTCGGTGAACAATCCCGCCCGCGAGGCCATCGCCGGATTCGAGGATGTCAAGCCGATGGTCTTCGCCGGTGTCTATCCCGTCGAGGCCGACCAGTACGAGGACCTGCGCGCCTCGCTCGAGAAGCTGCAGCTCAACGACGCTTCGCTCACGTTCGAGCCCGAGAGCTCGCTGGCGCTCGGCTTCGGATTCCGCTGCGGATTCCTCGGGCTGCTCCACATGGAGATTATCCAGGAGCGGCTCTACCGCGAATTCGACATGGATGTCATCACCACCGTGCCGAACGTCTCCTACCGCATTACCACCACGCAGGGCGATACGCTCGAGGTGCACAACCCCTCGGGACTGCCCGAAATCACGAAAATAGCCAAAATCGAGGAGCCCTATATCTTGGCCCAGATTATCACCAAGGCGGACTTCCTGGGCAACGTCATCAAGCTCTGCATCGACAAGCGCGGCGTGATGAAGAACCAGACCTTCATTACGCAGGACCGTGTGGAAATCAATTTCGACATGCCGCTTTCGGAGATTGTCTTCGATTTCTACGACAAGCTCAAGAGCATCTCGAAGGGTTACGCCTCGTTCGACTACCACCGTACGGGCTACCAGCTGTCGAAACTCGCCAAGCTGGACATCCTGCTCAACGGCGAGCCGGTCGATGCCCTCTCGTCGCTCATCTATGCCGACCATGCCTATGACTTCGGCCGCAAGATGTGCGAGAAGCTCAAGGAGCTCATCCCGCGTCAGCAGTTCGACATCGCCATCCAGGCGGCCATCGGCGCCAAAATCATCGCCCGCGAGACGGTGAAGGCCGTGCGCAAGGATGTGACGGCCAAGTGCTACGGCGGCGATATCACGCGTAAGCGCAAGCTGCTGGAGAAGCAGAAGCGAGGCAAGAAACGCATGCGTCAAATCGGCAACGTCGAGGTTCCCCAGTCGGCCTTCCTCGCCGTCCTCAAAATGGATTAACCCATGAAGAAAACCATCATTGACCTCTTCGAGTCGTCGGTCGCCCGGTATGGACAGAAGACCTTCCTGCTCGAGAAGCGTCACCACAAGTTCGAACCGACGACCTATGCCGAAACCCGCGAGCAGGCGCTCGAGGTGGGTGCCGGCCTGGCCGCCATCGGTATCCGGCCCAAGGAGAAGGTCGCCATCCTCTCGGAAGGGTGCAACGCCTGGATTATCTCGGAACTGGGCCTCTTCTATGCCGGCGGCGTGAGCGTGCCGCTGTCGGTCAAGCTCGAGGAGTCGAACGACCTGTTGTTCCGCCTCCGCCATGCCGAGGTAAAGGCCATCTTCGTCTCGAAGTACCAGCTGCCGAAAATCCGCCGCATCGTCGGCCAGCTGCCCGAACTGCAGCACATCATCGTCTTCGGCCATATTCCGCTCGAGGCGGGCGAGATGGCGTTGGGAACGCTCAAGCGCCTCGGCCGCGCCTATCTGAACGACCACCGCGACGAGTTCCTCGCCATAGGCCGCGCCATCCGCAACGACGACTACGCGACCATCACCTATACGTCGGGCACTACGGCCGACCCCAAGGGTGTCGTGCTGACGCACCGCAACTATACGGCCAACGTCGAGCAGTCGCTCTCGCGCATCGACATCCCGTCGTCGTACCGTACGCTCATCATCCTGCCGCTGGACCACTGTTTCGCCCATGTCGTGGGATTCTACATCATGATTGCCTGCGGAGCGACGGTCGCTACGGTGCAGGTGGGTGCCACGCCGATGGAGACGCTCAAGAATATCCCGCTCAACATCCGCGAAGTACGCCCCCACTTCCTGCTTTCGGTGCCGGCGCTGGCCAAGAATTTCCGCAAGAACATCGAGAGTTCCATCCGCGCCAAGGGTCCCGCCACGGAGCGGCTCTTCGAGCTGGCGCTTCGGACGGCCTACTGCTACAATCAGGACGGCTACAGCCGCGGCAAGGGGTGGCGTTTCGTGCTCTGGCCCGCGGTCAAGCTCTTCGACCTGGTGCTCTTCCGCAAGGTCCGCGAGGCCTTCGGCGGCAGCCTGAAGTTCTTTGTCGGCGGCGGTGCGCTGCTCGATGCCGAGTTGCAGCGTTTCTTCTACGCCATCGGCATCCCGATGTTCCAGGGATACGGCCTTTCGGAGGCGACGCCCGTCATCTCAACCAACTCGCCCAAGTATCACTGGCACCGCTTTGGCTCGTCGGGCAAGATTCTCATTCCGCTCGACCTGAAAATCGTCGACGAGCAGGGATGCGAACTTCCGCGCGGCAAGAAGGGCGAAATCGTCATCCGCGGCGAGAACGTCATGGCCGGCTACTGGAAGAATCCCGAGGCGACGGCCGAGACCGTGCGCGACGGATGGCTCCACACGGGCGACATGGGATATGTCTCGGAGGATGAATTCCTCTACGTGCTGGGCCGCTTCAAGAGCCTGCTCATCGCCTCCGACGGCGAGAAGTACAGCCCCGAAGGGATGGAGGAGTCCATCGTCGACAAGTCGCCCTTCATCGACCAGATTCTGATTTACAACAACCAGAGCCCCTTTACGGGCGCCATCGTCGTGCCCAACCGCGAGGCGCTGCTCCGCGAACTCGATGCGCGCGGTACGGCTCCGGCAGAACGTGCTTCCGTTGCGGCTGCGATTCTGGGCGGCGAAATCGACCGCTACCGTGCTGGCGGGATTTTTGCCGGCGAATTCCCCGAGCGGTGGCTTCCGGCCGGCCTGGCCATTGTCGACGAGCCCTTTACGGAGCGCAACGGTTTGGTCAACAGTACGATGAAGATTGTGCGCGGCAAGGTCGAAGAACACTTCCGCGACCGAATCGACTACCTCTATACGGCCGAAGGCCGCAAATTGCAGAACGAGCGTAACCTCGCTTCGCTGCAAAAAGTTCTGGGATGACAAAAATCCATCGCGGAACGCTTGAAATTTCGGAAAATCGGAGTATCTTTGTACTCCGAATGCGGAAATAGCTCAGTCGGTAGAGCATCAGCTTCCCAAGCTGAGGGTCACGGGTTCGAATCCCGCTTTCCGCTCGAGATTTTAGTTTTTCTTTCTGAAAATCTGCACCTGTTCAGGTGCAGATTTTTTATGTCTGTGATAGACGCCTTTTGTCGGGCGAATCGGACCGTCTCCTGTCCGTTTCATCGGCGCGGTAGTTGCCGGTCGCGGCCATGGGCGTAGGAACTGCCCTGTCTCAAGAGACGGAAATGCCGCACAGAGTATTGAATCCGTGCGGCGTTTCGATGCAGGTGCGTCCGTTGGGCGCGGAAGCGATGCTGCGCTCAGCAGCCCCGCCCCATCTCCCAGGCCTCCGTCATCGCCGGCTTGCCTTCGATTTCGCCCCGCTTCCAGGCGCCGGCGCCATAGACGACACCCTTGAGTGTTGCGCCTTCGAGGCAGTCGAAAAATCCCTGGAACGTGTCGACGGTCCGTTCCATCAGCTTCACGTCGTCCTCGGCTGCCGCAAGGATGATGTAGAACTCCTTGTTGCGGATTTCGAGGTAGCGGACGCAGCATCGGTCGATGAAGGTCTTCATCTGGCCGCACATCGTGTAGAAGTAGACCGGCGTTCCCAGTACGATGACATCCGCCTCAATCATCTTCGCAACGAGCTCGGCCGCATCATCCTGCTGCGGACAGGGCTTTCCGTACATGCTGCAGACGCTGCACCCCGTACAGGGGTTGATATTGCGGTCGGCGAGGAAAATCTTTTCCACCGAGTGACCGGCCTCGACGGCGCCCGCCATGAAGCGGTCGCACAGCGTGTCGGAGTTGCCGCCCCGGCGGGGGCTTGACGAGAGAATCAGAACCTTTTTCATGGTGACAATCTGTTGTTTTCGTGTTTCTGTGTCACAAAGGTAGTGCTTTTCCCCGGGCGTGCGGCTACCCTTTTCCGTGTTCCGCATACCCGGATTACGGTTCGATACGGAAACAGCCGGACGGCTTGGTGCCGCCCGGCCGTTCGTTTTAGGCTGCGGAGGGGCCGGATAGTGTTGGTCGGGCCTCCCCTTGCCCGTAGGTCCGGATGTGTCGGATAGCCGGCCGGAGCATCCCTGCGCCCGGATGTGGCGGCGGATGTTATGCTCCGAAGCGCACCTCGTTGATCAGCGGCCCTCCGGCGGCAAAGGCGCGGATGTTGTCAAGCGTCGTGCGGGCGATGTTTTCAAGCGCTTCGCGTGTGAAGAAGCCTTGGTGCGAGGTCACCAGCACGTTGTTGAACGAGAGCAGGCGGGCCAGCACGTCGTCGCCCATGATGCGGTCCGAGGTGTCTTCGTAGAAGTAGCCGGCCTCCTCCTCGTATACGTCGAGGCCGGCCGCCCCGATGCGCCGCTGCTTCAAACCCTCGATGAGCGCCTCGGTATGAATCAGCTGCCCGCGGCCCGTGTTGAGCAGCACGACGCCCGGTTTCATGAGGGCTATCGTGTCGCTGTTTATCATGTAGCGCGTCTGTTCGGTAAGCGGGCAGTGGAGCGAAATGACATCGGCACGGCGGTAGAGTTCGTCGAGCCCGACGTAGGCGATGCCCGCCTCGCGGGCGTAGTGTTCGTCGGGGTGGATGTCGTAGGCGAGCACCTCCATGCCGAAACCCTTCAGAATGCCAATCAGCGCCCGTGCGATTCGGCCCGTGCCGACGATGCCGGCCGTCTTGCCGTAGAGGTCGAAGCCCAAGAGCCCGTGCAGCGAAAAGTTGCCGTCGCGCGTGCGCCAGTAGGCGCGGTGCACCTTGCGGTCGAGTGCCAGCAGCAGCGCTACGGCGTGCTCGGCCACGGCGTGGGGCGAATAGGCCGGTACGCGGACCACGCCGATGCCGCACTCGGCTGCCGCCATGAGGTCGACGTTGTTGAAGCCCGCGCAGCGCAGCGCGATGAGCTTCACCCCCATCGCGGCAAGCCGGCCGATGGTCTCGCGGTCGGCCGTGTCGTTCACGAAGATGCATACGCCGTCAGCGCCGCGTGCCAGAATTGCGTTGTCGGGTGTCAAATGGCTGTGGTGGTAGACAATATCGAAGCCGTATGTACCGTTACTATTGAGCGTGTCGAACGATTCGCGGTCATAGGGCTGAGTTCCGAAAAATACGATTTTCATACCTGTTTTTTATTGGTGATATCCCTATCAACGCAATCGTCGGGCCATGCAGTATGTCATGGGTCACGATTTGCGGCGATATCCGGTCGGCGAGACACCCGTGTGCTTCTTGAAATAACGCCCCAGGTAGGACTGGTCGGGGAAATGGAGCCGGTAGGCAATCTCCTGCACCGAAAGGTCGGTCGACTGGAGCATCATCTTGATTTCGAGAATCACCGATTTGTCAATCAGTTCCTTGGCCGATGAGTGCGAGACGTTCTGCACGATGGTTGAAAGGTAGCGTGTCGAGATGCAGAGCTTGTCGGCGTAGTAGGCCACGTCGCGCTGCTCGGAGCAGTGGTCGTGCACGAGGGCCAGGAAGCGGTGGAAAAGCTCCGTCTGCCGGCTTGTCGTTCCGGGTGCGGGGCGGTCTCGTTCGGCGAAGCGCTGCAGTTTGTCGTAGATTTCGAGCAGGATGTTCTGCACGCGGTTCTTGATGATGGTGTTGCGGAAGATATTCTCGCGGTCGCGATAGGTGTATGCGGCGATGTCGAACCATATTTTGGCGCCGCCTTCGTCGCCTCGCGGATAGCAGATGGGGTTCTCGCTCAGAAACCGGAAGAAGGCCGGCTCCATGCGGAAACTTGCCTCGGCAAAGATGTCGCGCGAATAGACGCAGTAGGTGACGCGGAAATCGGACGATATGTCCGTGAGCATCAGGATGCTGCCCGGCAGCATCAGCAGGATGGCGTTGGGCTCGAGCCGCCCTCTTCGCAGATTGACCGTCGCCTCGGCGCTGCCGCTGCGGCAAAGGATGATGGCGCCGCACTCGCAACGGGTCGGGTAATCGCTGAAATAGCGCAAATCGGAATCACCGACCACGAATTGTTCGGACTCGGTGGTGACGATGGGATTTGTTAACGGCATGGTTCTTTGCTTTTTTCGAACAAAAATAACGATAAAATAAAAGAATCGAATCCGGATGTTCCGAAAAGAACCAATACTGTTCGCAATATAGAGGGATAAACCGGAAGAAAATACGGTACTTTTGCACCTGAAAAAGTTTTTTAGTATAAAATAAGAAGAAACTATGAAGCAAACATTTGTACAGGCAGCGCTCGTCGCTTGCTGTATGGCAGTCGTTTCGTGCGGACAGGCACCGACTCAACAACGAGCCGCGGAGTATTCCGTGCAGACCATCTCCACAACCGACCGTACGATTCCGACCAACTACTCGGCCGCGATTCGGGGTCGTCAGGACATTGCCATCTATCCCCAGGTTTCGGGTACGATTTCGCAGGTCTGCATCAACGAAGGTCAGACCGTCTCGAAGGGACAGACCCTGTTCATCATCGACCAGGTGCCCTACAAGGCTGCCCTGCGTACGGCCGAGGCCAACGTCGAGGCTGCCAAGGCTGCCGTTGCCACCGCACAGCTGACCTATGACAGCAAGAAGGAGCTCTTCGCCCGCAAGGTCGTGTCGCAGTACGACCTTTCGACCGCCGAGAACAACCTGCTGACGGCAAAGGCTCAGCTCGCCCAGGCCGACGCTGCTCTTGTCAATGCTGCCAACAACCTCTCCTATACGGTTGTCAAGGCTCCGTCGAACGGTGTGGCCGGTACCATCCCCTACCGTGTCGGCGCCCTGGTGAGCGCTTCGATTCCGCAGCCGCTGACCACCGTGTCGGACAACTCGACGATGTATGTCTACTTCTCGATGACCTCGAAGCAGCTGCTTAACCTGACCCGTCGCTACGGTTCCATCGCCGAGACGCTCAAGAACATGCCCGACGTGCAGCTCAAGCTCGATGACGGTTCGGTCTACGGCATCCACGGCCGCGTGGAGGCCATCAGCGGCGTGGTCGACACGTCGACGGGTAGCGTTCAGCTGCGTGCGGCATTCCCCAACGAGGGAGGTCTGCTGCTGAGCGGAAGCACCGGCAACATCATCATGCCCAATATCTACAAGGATTGCATCGTCGTTCCGCAGACGGCTACCTTCGAGCTGCAGGACAAGATTTATGTCTACAAACTCGTGGACGGCAAGGCTTCGTCGTCGATGATTGAGGTAGAGAAGATTTCGGACGGTCGGGAGTACATCGTTACCGCCGGTCTTACTCCGGGTGATGTCATCGTCACCGAGGGTGTAGGTCTGATGCGTGAGGGTACGCCCATCATCCCCAAGGGCCAGGCTGCAGCCGCACAGACCGGCAGCGAGACGGCCGCCCAGAACAACGAGACGGCTGCCCAGCCCGAGCAGAGCGCCGCTCAAACCCAAAATGAATAAGGAGGAATAACCCATGACACTCAAACAGTTCATAGAACGACCCGTACTGGCGTCGGTCATCTCCATCGTCATTGTCATCGCCGGTATCATCGGTCTTGCATCGCTGCCGGTTGAGCAGTATCCCGATATCGCGCCTCCGACGGTGATGGTGCGTGCATCCTACCCGGGCGCCAGCGCCGAAACGATTCAGAAATCGGTGGCCGTACCTCTGGAGGAGGCCATCAACGGTGTGGAGGACATGACCTACATCACCTCGGCCGCTGCCGCAGGTTCCGCCTCCATCAACATCTATTTCAAGCAGGGAACCGACCCCGACATGGCGGCCGTGAACGTGCAGAACAAGGTTTCGACCGCTACCGGCCAGCTGCCCTCCGAGGTAACGCAGATTGGTGTGACGACCATGAAGCGTCAGACCTCGATGGTGAAAATCTTCTCGCTCTACAGCCCCGACGACTCGTATGACGAGGGCTTCCTGGCCAACTACTCGAAAATCAATATCGAGCCGCGTATCGTCCGTATCCCGGGCGTCGGCGAGGCCTTCACGCTGGGTTCCGACTACTCGATGCGTATCTGGCTCAAGCCCGACGTGATGGCCCAGTACCGGCTCATGCCTTCGGACATCACTGCCGTACTGGCCGAGCAGAACCTCGAGGCTTCGACCGGTTCGCTGGGTGAGAACTCGAAGAACGCCTTCCAGTATACGATGAAGTATTCGGGCCGTCTGACGCTTCCCGAGGAGTTCGAGAACATCGTCATCCTGGCTCAGGACGACGGTACGATTCTCCGCCTGAAGGATGTCGCCGACATCGAGCTCGGACGTGAGTCCTATGCATACGTCGGTAAGATGAACGGTCATGCCGGAGTCAGCACCATGGTCTTCCAGACGGCCGGTTCGAACGCAACGGAGGTCGTCAACCAAATCAACGCGCTGCTCGACGAGGTCGAGGCCGACCTGCCGAAGGGCGTTGCCATCGCTCACCTGCATAGTGTGAACGACTTCCTCTTCGCCTCCATCAACGAGGTTATCAAGACCCTCATCGAGGCCATCATCCTTGTGGTGCTGGTGGTTTACGTCTTCCTGCAGGATATCCGCTCGACGCTGATTCCTACGGTTTCGATTCTCGTATCGCTCATCGGTACCTTCGCCTTCCTGGCCATCGCCGGTTTCTCCATCAACCTGCTGACCCTCTTCGCGCTGGTGCTCGCCATTGGTACGGTCGTCGACGATGCCATCATTGTGGTCGAAGCGGTGCAGGCGCGCTTCGATGCCGGTTACAAGTCCTCGTACATGGCCACCATCGACGCCATGTCGGGTATTACGTCTGCCATCATCACTTCGACGCTGGTCTTCATGGCGGTGTTCATCCCCGTGGCCATGATGGGCGGTACGTCGGGTGTCTTCTACACGCAGTTCGGTATCACGATGGCCGTGGCCGTCGGTATCTCGGCAATCAACGCACTGACGCTGTCGCCGGCCCTCTGCGCCCTGCTGCTGAAGCCCTACCTGGATGAGAACGGCGAGATGCGCGACAACTTCGCCGCACGCTTCCGCAAGGCCTTCAACGCTATCTTCAACGCAATGATTAACAAGTACAAGCGCGGCGTGATGGTCTTCATCAAGCACAAGTGGCTGATGTGGTCGACCTTTGCCATCGCCATTGCGGCGCTCGTGCTGCTGATGAACTCGACCAAGACGGGTCTTGTGCCCGACGAGGACCAGGGTACCATCATGGTCAACGTGACCACCTCGCCCGGTACGTCGCTCGAGGAGACCAACAAGGTGCTCGAGCAGGTTGCCAACCGCATTGCCGACATTCCGCAGGTGGAGAACGCCATGGAGACCGCCGGTTTCAACATGATTGCTTCAGCCGCAGGTTCCTCCTACGCCATGGGTATCGTCAAGCTGAAGAACTGGGACGAGCGTCCGAATCCCGAGGATGAGGTGCATGCCGTCATCGGTCAAATCTATGCCCGTACGGCCGACATCAAGAATGCCCAGATTTTCGCCGTGGCTCCTCCTATGATTTCGGGTTACGGTTCGACCTCCGGTTTCTCGATGTATCTGCAGGACCGTGCAGGCGGTGAGCTGACCGACTTCTTCGCCATCTTCCAGCAGTTCATCGGTGCGCTCAACCAGCGTCCGGAAATCGAACGCGCCTACTCGTCGTTCAACATCAACTTCCCGCAGTACATGGTAAGCATCGATGCGGCCAAGGCCAAGCGTGCAGGCGTTTCGCCCTCGACCATCCTGTCGACCATCTCGGGTTACTACGGCGGTCAGTACGTATCGTACATCAACCGCTTCTCGAAGATGTACTACGTGACGCTGCAGGCTCCTGCCGAGGACCGTCTCGACGTCGAGTCGCTCAACAACATCTATGTCCGCACCGAAAGCGGCGAGATGGCTCCCGTCGGCGAGTTCGTCGAGCTGAACAAGGTATACAGCTCCGACGTGCTGAACCGATTCAACCTCTACAATGCCATCTCGGTACAGGGTACCGCCGCTGCGGGCTATTCGTCGGGTGACGCCATCAACGCCATCCGCGAGGTTGCCGACCAGGTGCTTCCGAAGGGCTACGGCTACGAGTTCGACGGTATCACCCGCGAGGAGGCCCAGACGACGAGCAACACGCTCATCATCTTCGGTATCTGTCTGCTGTTCATCTACCTCATCCTGAGTGCCCTCTACGAGAGCTACCTGATTCCCTTCGCCGTCATCCTGGCCGTACCGTGCGGTCTGATGGGTTCGTTCCTTCTCGCCAAAATCATGGGACTCGAGAACAACATCTACCTGCAGACGGGTATCATCATGCTGATTGGTCTGCTGTCGAAGACGGCCATTCTGATTACGGAGTACGCCGCTGACCGCCGCCGTGCGGGCATGAGCCTCACGCAGGCTGCCGTATCGGCCGCCAAGGTCCGTCTGCGTCCGGTTCTGATGACGGTGCTCACCTGCGTGCTGGGTATGCTCCCGCTGGTATTCTCGACCGGTGCCGGTGCCAACGGTAACGCAACCCTCGGTACGGGTGTCGTGGGCGGTATGATTGTAGGTACGCTGGCGCTGCTGTTCCTCGTGCCGACGCTGTTCATCGTCTTCGAAACCATCCAGGAGAAGTTCAAGCCCCTCGAGTTCGATCCCGACCCCCAGTGGTCCGTACGAGCCGAAGTGGAAGAGGTCAAAAACGAGAAAGAGGAGTAACGTCATGAAAAAAATACTGATTATCAGCCTTGCAGTCGCAATGACCGGCTGCGGCATTTACAAGCCCTACACCCGTCCCGAAATCAATACCGACGGACTGTACGGCGATGCGGAGAGCGCCGACACCATGACGCTGGGCAATCTCCGCTGGCAGGAGGTCTTCACCGACCCCCAGCTGCAGGGGCTCATCGAAGAGGGTCTCGCCAACAACACCGACCTGCAGTCGGCACAGTGGCGTGTGAAGGAGGCCGAAGCCACGCTCAAGTCGGCGCGTCTGGCCTACCTGCCTTCGTTCAACTTCGCTCCGCAGGGGTCCATCAGCAGCTTCGACAACCAGGCTGCATCGAAGACCTACAGCATTCCCGTTACGGCAAGCTGGCAGATTGACATCTTCAACGGTCTGACCAATGCCAAGCGCAGGGCCAAGGCGCTCTATGCCCAGAGCCAGGAGTACGAACAGGCGGTCAAGACCCAGCTCATCGCCAATATCGCCAACCTCTACTATACGCTGCTCATGCTCGACAGCCAGCAGGAGGTGACGCGTGAGACGGCCGAGAAGTGGGAGCAGAGCGTCGAGACGATGCGGGCATTGAAGGATGCCGGTATGACCAACGAGGCGGGCGTCGCCCAGTACGAGGGCAACTACTACGCCGTGGTGGCATCGCTGCGTGACATCGAGACCTCGATTCGCGAGGCGGAGAACAGCCTCTGCTCGATACTGGGCATTGCACCCCAGCAAATCGAGCGCGGCAAGCTCGATGCGCAGAACATGCCCGAGCAGATTGTCGTGGGCGTTCCGGTTCAGATGCTCTCGAACCGCCCCGACGTGCGCAGTGCCGAATATACCCTCATGCAGGCCTACTACGCCACGAGCCAGGCCCGTTCGGCCCTCTATCCGTCGATTACGCTCAGCGGTTCGGCCGGATGGACCAACAGCGCCGGTGCGATGATTGTCAACCCGGGCAAGCTGCTGCTCACGGCGGCCGGCTCGCTGCTCCAGCCCATTTTCAACGCTGGAGCCAACCGCGCCCAGGTGAAAATCATGAAGGCTCAGCAGGAAGAGGCCAAGCTTTCGTTCCAGCAGACGCTGCTCAATGCCGGTGCCGAGGTCAACAATGCGCTGACGCAGTATCAGAATGCCCGGGCCAAGGCCGACCTGCGCGCCAGCCAGATTGACGCAATGGCCCGTGCGGTCGAGAGCACCGAACTGCTCATGATGCATGGCTCGACGACCTATCTCGAGGTGTTGACCGCCCAGCAGTCGCTGCTGTCGGCCCAGCTCTCGCAGATTGCCGACCGTTTCGATGAAATCCAGGGTGTTGTCAACCTCTATCAGGCACTCGGTGGAGGTCGCGACCTCGCCGAAGAGGAATAGCCATGAAGCGAGGTGCAACCAGAGAAGAAATCATCCGCACGACGCAGGAACTCATCTCCCGCAACGGCATTCGTGCCGTGCGGGTGGATGAGATTACGGAGCGGCTCGGCATCTCGAAACGGACGCTCTATACCATGTTCGCCGACAAGACCGAACTGGTCAATGCCTGCCTGGGCGAAATGGGTCGCTCGATTCGGCGCCGCATCTCGGGCTACCGCCGGCTTCGCGCCACGTCGCTCCAGAAGATGTTTCGCCTGACGAACGAGTATATTGACAGCCTCTATCTGGTGGACAGCAGTTTCCTGAACGACGTGAAGCAGAAACTGGCCTATGCCGAACAGTATGCCGAGCACCGGGTGGTTTGGGATAAGGAGTTGACCGCAATGATGGAGTGTTGCCAGCGGGACGGTTTCATCCTGCCCGAACTCAACGCAGAAGTCTTTGCCGGGCGGCTTGTCAGCTCGCTCTACGAGATGCGCATCAATCAGGCATCACGCGAGGAGCTGCAGCTCATCTGCAGGGCCTTGCTTCGGGGTGTTGCCACGCAGGAGGGCATCTGCCTGATAGACCAGGCCTGAGCGCCGGAGATACCCGATACAGCGTTCCCGGACGGAGAGAGTTCCGTCCGGGAACGTCGTTTTTTTTGGCGAAGGTGTAAAAAAAACGGCGCAAATGGACGATTTTACCGAAAAAAGAGTATCTTTGTCCACTAGTAACGATTGACGTTAAGACCATGCGTCCGAATATGACCGCCGACAGCGCATGCCGCATGCGCGCCATGATGATGCACTCGATGTGCATGCACAACCGACAATGCCGGGGGTAGGTCGTTCGCATGTCTGTATGAATGAAAAATCCGGCCCCGGAAGGCCGGATATTTTTTTGACCTCCAAAAACAAAAAAAGATGTCCGAGAACCACTATCGATTCGAAACGCTGCAGGTGCATGCAGGCCAACACCCCGACCCGACGACGGGCGCCTGCGCTCTGCCCATCTACCAGACCTCGTCCTATGTCTTCGAGAATGCCGCCCAGGGTGCGGCCCGTTTCGCACTGCAGGAGGAGGGCCACATCTATACCCGGTTGAGCAACCCGACTACCGAGGTATTCGAGCGCCGCATGGCCGCGCTCGAGGGCGGAACCGACGCCGTGGCCGCCGCCTCGGGCATGGCGGCGCAATACCTCGCGCTGGCCAACCTGGCGGGCATGGGCGACAACATCGTCAGCACGTCGTTCCTCTACGGCGGGACCTTCAGCCAGTTCAAGCACACCCTGGCCCGCTCGGGTGTCGAGGTGCGCTTCGCCTCGGGCGATTCGCTGCAGAGCATTGCATCGCTCATCGACGGACGGACGAAGGCCATCTATCTGGAGACCATCGGCAACCCCGAGTTCAACGTCCCCGATTTCGAACCGATAGCCGACCTGGCGCGCAGCCGCGGCATCGCGCTGGTGGTCGACAACACCTTCGGTGCGGGCGGTTACCTCTGCCGCCCCATCGAATGGGGGGCCAACGTGGTGACGCACTCGGCCACCAAGTGGATTGGAGGCCACGGCACGAGCCTGGGCGGCGTGGTTGTCGACGGCGGCAATTTCGACTGGGGCAACGGCCGCTATCCGGCGCTGAGCGAGCCTTCGGAGGGGTATCACGGCTATAACTTCTGGCGCGAATGCGGCCCGAAGGCCTTTGCCGCCCGGACACGCTGTGAGGGTCTGCGTGACATCGGCTCCTGCATCAGCCCGTTCAATGCCTTTCTGCTGACCCAGGGGCTCGAGACCCTTTCGCTGCGCGTGCAGCGCTGCGTGGACAACGCTCTGGAAATCGCCTCGTGGCTCGAGCACCACCCCAAGGTCGAGCAGGTGAGCTACCCGGGCCTCAAGAGCAGCAAATACCACGCGCTTGCATGCAAGTACCTGCGTAACGGCTTCGGCGGCGTGCTGACCTTCCGCGTGCGGGGCAATGCGGCGCAGGCGGCGAAGATTGTCGACAACCTCCACCTCATCAGCCATCTGGCCAACGTCGGCGACACGAAGACGCTGCTCATCCATCCCGCCTCGACCACCCATGCGCAGCTCAACGAGCAGGAGCTCGTCGCCTCGGGCGTCTATCCCAACCTGCTGCGCCTCTCGCTCGGCATCGAGCATGTGGAGGATATCCGCGAAGATTTGAACGAAGCCCTCAAGCATCTCTGATGGAACCGAGCATTTTCCGATACGACGCCCCCTTTGTGCTGGAGTCGGGCGAGGCGCTGCCCCGGCTGACGATTGCCTATCATGCCTACGGACGGCTCAACGCGTCGCGGGACAACGTCGTGTGGGTCTGCCATGCGCTGACGGCCAATTCCGAGGTGGCCGACTGGTGGCCCCATACGGTCGAGGCGGGGCGTTTCCTCGACCCCTCGCGCCATTTCGTTGTCTGCGCCAACATCCTCGGCTCGCACTACGGCACCACCGGGCCGCTCCATGTCAATCCCCGGACCGGGCTACCCTATTACCGCGATTTCCCGCCCTTCACCATCCGCGACATGGTCCGCGCCCACGGCCTGTTGGCCGATGCGCTGGGCGTCGGGCGCATCGCCACGCTTGTCGGCAGTTCGGTGGGCGGGTTCCAGGCCGTGGAGTGGGCTGTCGAGGAGCCGCAGCGCATCCGGAAACTGATCCTGATCGCCACGGCGGCGAAGGCTTCGCCGTGGAGCATCGCCATCGACGAGACGCAGCGCATGGCCATCGAGTCCGACCCGACCTTCGGGGAGCCGAGCGCCGATGCCGGTCGGGCGGGCATGGCGGCCGCCCGGGCCATCGGGCTGCTCACCTACCGCGGCGGCAGCGGTTACAACCGCACGCAGCAGGACCCCGACGGGGGCTCGCTGCCGCATCGTGCCGCCACCTACCAGCGCTACCAGGGCGAGAAGCTCTGCCGCCGCTACAACGCCTACTCTTACCACGCCATTCTCGATGCATTCGATACGCACGACGTGGGGCGCGGGCGCGGCGGCGTGGAGGCTGCCCTGGCCCGTGTTGCGGCCCGAACGCTGGTGGTCGGCATCACGACCGACCTCGTCTTCCCGCCCGCCGAGATGCGCCGGCTCGCCGCGATGATTCCCGGCAGCACCTACCATGAAATTGTCTCCGATTTCGGCCACGACGGGTTCCTGGTCGAGCACGAGCAGCTCAACACAATCCTCTACCCCTTTGTAAACGATTAAAACAACCTCGATATGAACAAAATCAACATCGGACTCTTCGGTTTCGGCGTGGTCGGACAGGGCATCTACGAAGTGGTCCGCAAGGCGAAGAACGCCAATGCCGAAATTGTCAAAATCTGCGTCCGCTCGCTCGACAAGCCGCGTTCCATCGACCGCTCCTTCTTTACCGATTCGCCCGACGAGATTCTCTCCAACCCGGACATCAACCTCGTGGTCGAGGTCATCGACGATGCGGCGGCGGCCTACGACATCGTCAAGACGGCGCTGCTGAAGGGCATTCCCGTCGTCTCGGGCAACAAGACGATGCTGGCGCACCACCTGCCCGAACTGATTGAAATCCAGAAGACGCACAACGTCGCGCTGCTCTACGACGCTTCGTCGTGCGGTTCGATTCCCGTCATCCGCAATCTGGAGGAGTACTACGACAACGACCTGCTGCTCGAGGTGAAGGGCATCCTCAACGGCTCGTCGAACTACATCCTCTCGCGCGTCTTCGACCACAGCGACACCTATGCCCATGCGCTCGCCCAGGCTCAGGAACTGGGCTTTGCCGAGAGCGACCCTTCGTTCGACATCGAGGGTTACGATTCGCTCTTCAAGCTGGTCATCATCACGGTCCATGCGCTGGGTGCCTATGTCGCTCCGGAGCGGATTTTCACCTACGGCATCTCGACCATCCACGAGTCTGATATCCGCTACGCCCGCGAAAAGGGGGTTAAAATCAAACTAGTGGCCCAGGTGGTCAAGGTGAGCGACGAGCACTTCACGATGTTCGTCATGCCGGAGTTCGTCACCCCCGACAAATACATCTACAGCGTCGACGACGAGTACAACGGTGTGGTCATCCGCGGCGAGTGCTACGACCGTCAGTTCATGTTCGGCAAGGGGGCCGGTAGTCTTCCGACGGCCTCGTCCATCCTGAGTGACATCATGGCCCGCCAGCACAACTACCGCTACGAGTACAAGAAGCAGAACTACCTGCAGCGTCCCGAATACACGACCGACATCCAGCTGCGCATCTATGTCCGTTACTCGGAGACCAACGTCCCCCACATCCTCGACTTCACGCGCATTCACGAGGAGTACTACTGTGCCGAGAGCAGCTACGTCATCGGCGACGTCTCGCTCGCGGAGCTGCTTCGCAAGCGCGGGCAGCTTGGCGGCAGCGATGTCTTCATGGCCAACATCCCGCTCTTCTTCCAGAACAACTGAGCTGCGGCGGCCGGCCCTGCACGGCACCGGCGGACGGTCCGTGCGGCGGCCGTGAGCCGAAAATCCGCCCGCGGTTTGGCTTTGAAGACGACTTTTCCTATCTTTGCCCTTCGGTTAAGGTTAAAAGTTAGAAAAACATATGTTAAGCAGACAGATTGCCCCCCGACTCCGGGAGTTCGAGACCCCGTTCTATCTTTACGACATTGCGCTTCTGCGCCAGACTCTTGAAAGCGTTGTTTCCGAGTCGAAAAAATACGATTACAAGGTGCACTATGCCATCAAGGCCAATTACGACGACCGCCTGCTTGCGGTCATCCGCGAGTATGGCCTGGGCATCGACTGCGCTTCGGGCAACGAGCTGCGCAAGGCTGTCGAGGCGGGCTTCGACCCGCGCGGCATCGTCTATGCCGGCGTAGGCAAGCGCGACAAGGAGCTGCGCTATGCCATCGAGCAGGGAATCATGGCCATCAACTGCGAATCGATTCAGGAGCTGGAGCTGGTCGACACCCTTTCGGCCGAGGCCGGGCGTGTGACCGACGTGGCGCTGCGCATCAACCCCGACATCGACCCCAAGACCAACCACTGCATCGATACGGGCCAGGCCGACAGCAAGTTCGGCATCTCGTATGAGGAGGTGCTGGCCCATGCCGAGTGGATTAAGTCGCTCGAGCACATCCGCATTGTGGGCATTCACCTGCATATCGGTTCGCAGATTCGCGAGCTGCATGTCTTCGAGAACATGTGCAACAAGGTCAACGTCATCGTTGCCAACCTCGAGCAGCTGGGCTTCTCGTTCCGCTTCGTCGACGTGGGCGGCGGCCTGGGCATCAATTATGATGTGCCCGAAAACGAACCGATTCCCAACTTCGCCTCGCTCTTCTCGATTGTCCACACCCATCTGCAGGTGGGCGACCGCGAGGTGCATTTCGAGTTCGGTCGTTCGATTGTCGGCGAGTGCGGCGAGCTGATTACCTCGGTGCTCTTCAACAAGACCACGGCCACGGGCCGCAAGCTGGTGATTGTCGATGCGAGCATGACCGAGCTGATTCGTCCGGCGCTCTATGGCTCCTACCACAACATCGAGAACGTCACCTCGGAGGCCGAGACGCGCGAGAAGTATACCATCGTGGGTACGGCCTGCGAGTCGACCGATGTCTTTGACGAGAACGTGACGCTGCGCACGACCCGCCGCGGCGACCTGCTCTCCATCAAGTCGGCCGGTGCCTACGGCATGTCGATGGCTTCGCGCTACAACCTGCACGACCTGCCCGGAGCGGTCTACAGCGACGAGTTGTGACGCTCCGCAGGGAGTTTTTCATCAGTGTGCCGCACTGCCGCTCCGGAAGAGCCTCCGGGCGGACGGTGCGGCGCGCAGCGTACGGCGCAGAGCTCTTCCGTGCGTTGCCGACAGAAACGAATAAACCGACGATACGATAGCCGACCATGTGGCTGACCCTTGCTTTTACCTCTGCGGCCCTGCTGGGCCTCTACGATGTCGCCAAGAAGAAGGCGCTGACGGGCAATGCCGTGTTGCCCGTGCTGCTGCTCAACACGCTCTTCTCGAGCCTGCTCTTCGCTCCGGTCATCGTGGCCGCCGAATGCGGCCTGGACTGGTTCGACGGGACGTTGCTCGAAAGTTCACCGGGCGATGCGCATGCTCACGCACTGGTTGCACTCAAGTCGGCCATTGTGCTGACATCGTGGGTGTTCGGCTACCTTGCCATGAAGCACCTGCCGCTCACCATCGTGGGGCCCATCAATGCGACGCGTCCCGTCATGGTGCTCGTCGGCGCGATGCTCCTTTTCGGCGAGCGGCTCAACGGCTACCAGTGGGTCGGCGTGGCGCTGGCGCTCCTGTCGCTCTTTCTGCTGAGCCGCTCGGGACGTCGCGAAGGGGTTGATTTCGCCCACAACATCTGGATACTCTGCATTGCAGCGGCGGCGGTCATGGGTGCGGTCAGCGGACTCTACGACAAGTACATCATGACGCGCCTCGACCCGGTATTCGTCCAAAGCTGGTACAATTTCTACCAGCTGCTGATGATGGGTACGGTGGTCGGTGCGCTGTGGTGGCCCCGGCGTCACTCGACGACCCCCTTTCACTGGAGCTGGGCCATTCCGCTCATCTCAATTTTCCTGTCGCTGGCCGACTTCGCCTACCTCTCGGCTCTGGGTGAGGAGGGGGCAATGATATCGGTGGTTTCGATGGTGCGGCGCGGTTCGGTGGTGGTCTCTTTCTGCTGCGGAGCGCTGCTCTTCCACGAGCGCAATCTGAAGGCCAAGGCGCTCGACCTGCTCTTCATTCTGGTCGGCATGTTCTTCCTGTGGCTGGGGTCGAAGTGATTTTCGACCCGAAAATGACGAATTGAGAATTAAAATCGTTACCTTTGTCTGATTTTAGGCAAACAATCAAACACAAGGATATGAATATCTCATACAACTGGCTTAGACGTTACCTCGATACTTCGCTGACGGCGGAGCAGATTGCCGTGATTCTGACGGACATCGGCCTCGAGGTCGAAGGGTTCGAGAAAATCGAGACCGTGCGCGGCGGCCTGAAGGGCGTCGTGGTCGGCGAGGTGCTTACCAGCGTGGACCATCCCGATTCGGACCACCTGCATGTGACGACGGTCGACGTGGGAAGCGGCGAGCCGCTCCAGATTGTCTGCGGTGCCGCCAACTGCCGCGCCGGACTGAAGGTGCTCTGCGCGACGGTCGGCTCGGTGCTCTATCCCAACGGCGGCGAGGAGGAGTTCAAAATCAAGCGCTCGAAGATTCGCGGCGTGGAGTCGCTCGGCATGCTCTGTGCCGAGGACGAGCTGGGCATCGGCACCTCGCACGAGGGCATCATGGAGCTTCCGGCGGATGCCGTTGCGGGAACGCCGGCCAAGGAGTATCTCCACATCGAGGACGACTACCTGATTGAAATCGGTCTGACCCCCAACCGTGTCGATGCCGCATCGCACATCGGTGTGGCGCGCGACCTGGCGGCCTATCTGCGCAGCCGCGGCGAGCAGGCTGCCGTGAAGTGGCCCGATGTTTCGGCCTTTGCTCCCGACAACCACGACCTGGAGATGAAAATCCGCGTCGAGAACAGCGAGGCGGCGCCCCGCTATGCCGGTGTGACGGTGACGGGCTGCAAAATCGGCCCTTCGCCCGAGTGGATGCAGAACTGCCTCCGTGCGGCGGGCATCAACCCCAAGAACAATCTGGTCGACATCACCAACTTCGTGCTTTTCGAACTCGGCCAGCCGCTGCATGCCTTCGACGCCTCGAAAATCGAGGGGCATGAAATCGTCGTGCGCACGTGCGCCGAGGGAACACCTTTCGTAACGCTCGACGGCGTGGAGCGCAAGCTCACGGCCAACGACCTGATGATTTGCTCGGCCGAGCGTCCGATGTGCATCGCCGGTGTCTTCGGCGGTCTGGATTCGGGCATCAGCGAGACGACGACCGATGTCTTCATCGAGAGCGCCTACTTCAACCCCGTCTGGGTCCGCAAGACGGCCAAGCGCTTCGGTCTGAATACCGACTCGTCGTTCCGTTTCGAGCGCGGCGTGGACCCCAATCTGCAAATCTATGCCGCCAAGCGTGCCGCCCTGCTGATGAAGGAGCTGGCCGGTGGTACCATTTCGAGCGATATTACCGACATCTGCCCCGTTCCGGCCAAGGATTTCACCTTCGACGTCTCCTTCGCCCGCATCAATGCGCTCATCGGCAAGGAGCTGCCCGAGGAGACGGTGCGCACGATTCTCGATGCGCTCGAGGTGAAGGTTCTCTCCGAGCACGACGGCGTGCTATCGGTGGCCGTGCCGCCCTATCGGGTCGACGTGCAGCGTGAGGCCGACCTGGTGGAGGATATCCTCCGCATCTACGGATACAACAACGTCGAGATTCCCGCGCGTGTGCGTTCGACGCTCTCCTATGCGCCGAAGCCCGACCGCAACCGCCTGGTCAACCTGGCGGCTGACTTCCTGACGGACCGCGGCTTTACGGAAATCATGTCCAACTCGCTCACGAAGGGGGCCTACTACGAGGGGCTCGAGAGCTATCCCGCACAGCATTGCGTGCGGATTCTCAATCCACTGAGCGCCGACCTGAACGTGATGCGCCAGACGCTGCTCTTCAACATGATGGAGGCCGTGCAGCTCAATGTCAACCGTAAGAACGGCGACCTGAAACTCTACGAGTTCGGCAACTGCTACTTCTACGATGAGGAGAAGCGCTCGGAGGAGAACGCTTTGGCGCCCTATTCGGAGAGCTACCGTCTGGCCGTGGCCGTGACGGGACTTGCGGAGCATCCTTCGTGGAACGTCAAGCCCGGGCAGGCTTCGTTCTTCACGCTGCGGGCCGTGGCCGAGCTGCTGTTGCGCCGTTTCGGCATCGACATCTATGCGCTGAAGGCCGAGACGCTCCGCAGCGACCTCTTCAGCGAGGCGCTGAGCCTGTCGCTCAACGGCAAGGAGCTGCTGCAAATCGGTTCGGTGAGCGCCAAGGTGCGCCGCATGACCGACGTCAAGCAGTCGGTTTACTACATGGAGCTCAACTTCGACCAGCTGGTCAAGGCAACCAAGAAACACCGCATTGCGGCCGAAGAGCTGTCGAAATATCCCGAGGTGAAGCGCGACCTGGCGCTGCTGGTCGACAAGTCGGTCACCTTCTCGGCGCTGCGTGACGTCGCCTTTGCCACCGAGCGCAAGCTGCTCAAGCGGGTTTCGCTCTTCGATGTCTACGAGGGCGACAAGCTGCCCGAAGGCAAGAAGTCCTATGCGTTGAGCTTTATCCTGGAGGACAAGAGCCGTACGCTCGACGAAAAGAGCATCGAGCGTGTAATGACCTCCCTTGCAAAGCAGTTCGAGCTGAAGTGCGGCGCTCAGATTCGCGCCTGACGCTCCGGCGGTGTTCGGCCTTGTGGCCGGTCCGTTTCGGAAAAACGATGAAAAAATCCTGCCGCAACACCTGCGGCAGGATTTTTTATTGCGTATGGAGTCGATGGCGGAGCCTCAGGCTGAGCGACGTCGGGCCTCTCCGCCGGGTCCGCCCGGTCGTGCGGCACCGTTCCCGGCGATGGGGTCACAGCTCGGGCTTCACGACTGGCGGCTGGATGACGACGAACGGCGTGCTGTTGCCGCGGCAGGTTGCAACGAGCCGGACGGCCTTCACGGGGCGTGTCGGGCGGAGCGTGAAACACCCCTTGTCGAGCGTTCCGGCCCGCTCGAAACGGATGCCGTCGTAGGAGACTTCGGCATAGCCCGAGACGAAGTGGGCGTTGGGCAACTGCCTGTAGCCCGTCTGGAGGAAGAGCTCGCGGCAGCGCAGCGGCGTGTCGAAGGTGTAGAGCAGCCAGTCCTGCGGTCGGCAGGTGCGGGAGGTGCGCGTCATGCCGCGGTAACGTTCGGCGTTCGAGGCCGGGAAACGCTCGCTGATGCCGATGGACGACGAGAGCTTCCATGCGGGCGATATGGTACGGTAGGCGGAGCGGTCGGCCACCTCGGGGCTGCGGCCCGTGCCGCGGCGCGTGAAGAAGCGGTAGCGATGCGGCTGTGCGGTCTCGATGGGCCCGGTGTAGCGCTGCTCCTCGGTGGAGCCCTCCTCGAGGTAGTAGAGCGTGGAGCCGTCGTCGGTGGTTGCCGCGAGCGTTCCGTTGCCGTAGGTGACCGTCGGCGGGAAGAGGCGGAAGCGGATGCCCATGGCCGTCATGCGGTCGTAGTGCTCCCCTGTAAGCTGGCCGTAGTAGCGCTCCCACCCCTCTTCGTTGCCGCTCCAGGCCAGCCGCGAGAGGGCGCAGAGGCGCGGGAAGCACATGTAGTCGAGATAGTCCGGCTTTTCGGGTTCGTGCGAGACGTAGGCCTCGCTCCAGAAGGCGGCTTCGAGCCCCACGACATGGCGCATCCGTTCGGGGGTGAAGCCCTCGCGGTCGAAGTCGAAGCCGTAGGTGGTGCGGGCGTCGAAGACGGCGGCCCAGCTGTGCCCATCCTCGTGGGGCGACTGGCGCATGTCGAGGTAGAAACTCGAGGCGGGCATCACCACCGTCGGATAGCCCTTGTCCGTGGCGTCGAGGCAGGCGCGGACGTTCTCCCAGCCGTGGACGCGGCTCGTGCGTGCCGGACCTCCGCGCTTGACGGCCTCGTTCCAGAGGGCGGGTCTCTTGCCGTGGGCGGAGAGGATGTCGCTCATGCGCTGCATGAAGAGGTCTTCGAGCCGGTGTGGGTCGGTAATGCCGCGACGCTCCATCAGCGCCCGGCAGTCGGGGCAGCGCTCCCATTGCGAGGCGTCGACCTCGTCCCCGCCGATGTGGATGTAGGGCGAAGGGAAGAGCGCGCAGATTTCGCTCATGATATCCTCGAGCAGGCGGTAGTTCTCCTCGCGTGCCACGCACCACACCGAGCGGTAGTCGTAGCCGCACGTCGAGACTGTGTCGGGACGGTAGTTGCAGCGGATTTCGGGATGGACCGAGGCGATGTTGCGGCTGTGGCCCGGAAGGTCGATTTCGGGGATGATTTCGATGTTGCGCGCTGCGGCGTAGGCAATCAGGTCGCGCATCTGCTGCTGGGTGTAGTAGCCGCCGTACTTCTCGTCCCACTTGCCGTAGATGGGCCGCACGGGCGAATCACCGCCGCGGAAACCGCCGATTTCGGTCAGCTCGGGGTGCGACAGGATTTCGATGCGCCACCCTTCGTCGTCGCTCAGGTGCAGATGCAACTTGTTGATGTTGTGGTATGAGAGCAGGTCTATGTATCGCTTCACATGAGGCGCGTCGACCCACGTGCGGGCAACGTCGAGCATCATGCCCCGATAGGCGAAGCGCGGAGCATCCTCGATATGCAGCGCCGGCAGTCGGAGCGGCAGCTGACAGCGCCGTGCGTAGACCTCGGGCGGCAGGAGGCGGAAGAGCTGCTGGATGCCGTTGAAGACTCCGCCGTAGGCACCTCCTTCGATGAGGATGTGGTCGTTTGCAATGTCGAGCCGATAGGCCTCCTCGCCCAGCGAAGGGTCGAGTGCCAGCACAAGTGCGTTGTCCGAAGCGAACCGGATGCTCGAACCCGCCAGCGGAAGGTACTCGCGCAGGTAGTCTGCCAAAGGTTCGAGTCCTTGTGTGCAGGTTATCAGCGTCGTCGGCGTGAGGCGGAATTCGCCGGCGAGGTCGGTGCGACGGGCCGGCGCAGGCTGTGCCGCAGCCTGCAGGGAGAGCGTCGCCAGCACGGCGGCGGCGAGCAGATGGCGGATTTTCATGGTGCAGCGGATTTTTTGTTCCGTACAAAGTTATATTTTTTCCGCCGATTTCGTACCTTTGTCTGAATAAAGGGGCCAGGTGGCGCTTTGCCTGAGGGCGGAACAGCCGCCGATGTCCGCTCTCCTGCCGTGCGCATGCCGGAGTCCGCGGTTGGGGTGAATCACCCCTCGCTGCCGTCTTTCGGAAGGCCGCGGCGGAGTGGGTCGGTCGAAAAAAGTTCAAAAGATACAATATCATGGAAGACAAACGTTTGGAGGCTACGGCGCGATTGCTGGAGGTGATGAATACCCTGCGCCGCGAATGTCCGTGGGACCGCGAGCAGACCTTCGATTCGCTGCGAAGTAACACCATCGAGGAGACCTACGAATTGGCCGATGCGATTCTTGACCACAATATGGAGGGTATCAAGGAGGAGCTGGGCGACCTGCTGCTCCATGTGGTTTTCTACTCCAAGTTGGGCGAGGAACAAGGCGCGTTCGACTATGCCGACGTGGCCAATTCATTGTGTGACAAGCTTATATACCGTCATCCGCACGTCTACGGCGACATTCATGCCAACACGCCCGACGAGGTGAAGGAGAACTGGGAGGCGCTCAAACTGCGCAAGAAGAAGCGCAAGAGCGGCACGCTGGGCGGCGTGCCCCGCTCGCTGCCGGCGATGGTCAAGGCCTACCGCGTGGGTGAAAAGGCCGCTGCGACGGGTTTCGACTGGGAGCAGCGCGAGGATGTATGGGCCAAGGTCAAGGAGGAGACCGCCGAGGTCGAGGCCGAAATCCGCTCGGGCGACCAGGCACGGCTCGAGGAGGAGTTCGGAGACCTCTTCTTTGCCCTCATCAATGCCTGCCGTCTCTACGGCATCGACCCCGAGTCGGCGCTCGAGCGGACGAACAAGAAGTTCATCCGTCGCTTCAATTACATGGAGGAACATGCTGCGGCCGAGGGCCGTATGCTGCACGACATGACCCTCGACGAGATGGAGGCGCTCTGGCAGCAGGCCAAGAAGGAGGAGTAGTCCGCTACCCTGCCCGAAGCGGCCGGCCGGGCATCTCCCCTCCCCGAATCCGAAAAGCAAGAAACGAAACACGTATATAAAAAACAGACATTCAATATGGCACTGATTCGAAAAGTACGCGGGCACGAGCCCGTCATCGGTGAAAACACCTTCGTGGCCGAAACGGCCGTCATTCTGGGCGACGTGACCATCGGCCGCGACTGCTCCATCTGGTACAATGCCGTGCTGCGCGGCGACGTGAACAAAATCGTCATCGGCGACCGTACGAACATCCAGGATGGTGTCGTGCTCCACACGATTTACGACAAGGCGAAGCACCCCTCGCAGACCATCATCGGCAACGACGTCTCGGTGGGCCACAACGCCGTCATCCACGGAGCCGTCATCGAGGACAACTGTCTGATTGGCATGGGCGCCACGCTGCTCGACAATGCCCACATCCCCTCGGGCTGCATCATTGCGGCCAACGCGCTGGTGCTGTCCAATGCCAAACTCGAACCCAACTCGGTCTATGCCGGCGTTCCGGCCCGCAAGGTCAAGGAGGTGACTCCCGAACAGCGCGACGAAATCATCCGCCGTACGGCCCACGACTACATGCTCTATGCGTCGTGGTACACGCAGGAGGAGGAGTAACCCGCACCGACGGAACGACGCATGGGGCTCCATCCGAAATATTCGGCCGTGATTCTCAACCTGCTGGTTGCCGTGGCAATCAGCCTGGTGGTCAATTTCTCCTACCTGCTCCTCTATCTGGTCGACCAGCGCGAACTCGGCAAGCCGCAGCCCGGCAAGGTGCGGATTGTCGAGCGGCGCGAGACCGGACGGCTCTCGGTGAGTCCCGACGGCCACGGTTACCTTATTTATGAGAACGGCGACAGCGTCTACGTGCCGCAGACACGCGTCCGGAGACTCGGGCTCGAGAACGGCGACAGCATCGTTGCCGACCTCTCTGTCCGGGGGCGCGCGGGCGGGCATCCGCTCATGGCGGACGTTCGCTACCGCAACGGCGTCGAATTCGACTTCACCTCCGTCTTCAACCGGCCGTCACGGTCGGTCGAGATGCTGCTCCAGCTGCTCTACTACCTTGTCGTGTCGTTCATTCTGCTGTCGATACTCACCTCCTCGCCCCCTCACTACACCTCGCGGGGATTCGTCAAGCGCTCGCTGTGGTGCCTCGTGGCGGCGGTGCTGCTCTACCTGATAGCCCCCGTCACGCAGTGGCATACGGGGCGCATCGTCTTCAATTTCATGAGCGGGCGGATGCTCGACTACCTGCTGCTGCTCAAATGTTCGTTCGCCGTGGCGGTATCGGTGCTCTACGGGCGCATCTATGTGCTCATCTCGCAGCGGCAGGCCGTCGTGCTGGAGAACGAACGGTTGAAGAACGAGAACCTGACGACGCGCTACAACATGTTGGTCGGTCAAATCAACCCCCATTTCTTCTTCAATTCGCTCAACTCGCTGGCCATGCTCGTGCGCGAGCGTGACGGCGAGAAGGCGCTGACCTACATCGACCAGCTCTCCTATACGTTCCGCTACATCATCCAGAACGGGCAGAGCACGCTCGTGCCGCTGAGCGAGGAGCTGCGCTTCGCCGAGGCGTATGGCTATCTGTTCAAAATCCGCTATGCCGACAAGCTCTTCTTCGACGTCGACGTGGATGACGAATACCGTTCGTGGCTGCTTCCGGCCCTCTCGCTGCAGCCGCTCATCGGCAATGCCGTCAAGCACAACGCCATCACGCGCAGCCGCCCCTTCCACATCTCCATCCGCACCGAGGGCAGCGTGCTGGTGGTGTCGAATCCCCGCATCCCGAAGCTCGAGCGGGAACCCTCGACCGGCATCGGGCTGCGCAACCTGCGCAGCCGCTGGATGCTCATAACGGGCAGCGATGTGGAAATCATCGAAACCGAAGCGGAGTTTACCGTGAGGCTGCCGCTCCGCAAAAACGAGAAGCAAGCATGAAAACACTCATCATCGAAGACGAAACCGCTGCGGCGCGCAACCTCGAAGCGATTCTCAAGGGCATCGAGCCCGATGCCGAGGTGCTGGATGTGCTGGAGAGCGTGAGCGATAGCATTGAATGGCTGCGTACGCATCCGGCACCCGACCTGCTCTTCATGGATATCCATCTGGCCGACGGCGACTCGTTCCGCATCTTCGAGGCGGTGGAGGTGACCGCTCCGGTGGTCTTCACCACGGCCTATGACCGCTATGCGCTCGAGGCGTTCAAGGTCAACAGCATCGACTATCTGCTCAAGCCGCTCAATGAAGGCGACGTGCGACGTGCGCTCGACAAGCTGCGCCGGCTGACGGGCGACGAACGCCGCGCCTACGGCTCGCGCGTGCGGAAGATGGCCGACGAGCGGCGCGAGGAGGTCTTTCTGGTCCATGTCCGCGACCGCATCATCCCGCTGCGCCGCGAGGACATCGCCTTCTGCTACACCTCCAACGAGCGGGTCTCGGCCCATACCTTCGGCGGCGAGAGCTACCAGCTGGACAAGACGCTCGAGGCGCTGCAGGCGCTGCTGCCCGAGCAGGATTTCTTTCGGGCCAACCGCCAGTTCATCGTGTCGCGCCGCGCCGTGAAGGATATCGTCGTCTGGTTCGGCAGCCGGCTGGCGCTCAACCTGCAGGTGGAAACTCCCGAGCGAATCATCATTTCGAAGGCGCGTGTACCCGAATTCAAGGCGTGGCTCACGTCGGTTCAACCTGCCGGGTAGCCGCTTTACCGGCCGATGGGGGCGTTTGGCCCCGGCACTCCAATCTTTTTTTCATTCTGGTCCTACCTTTGCACTGTAACGGAACTGAAACCGGCCGCCCGGCGGCCATAAAAACACAAGGTATTATGAAAAAGAGATTGTTTGCAGCCCTGGCTGCAGTTTGCATGATGGCAGGAACGAGCGCATTTGCGCAGCAGGCTGAAGCTCCCCGCACCAAGGCCAAGCAGCGCCCCACGCCCGAACAGATGGCGCAGCGCATGACCGACCGCATGGCAGAGAAGTACGAACTGACCGACGCGCAGAAGCGGCAGGTCTATGACCTCAGCCTGCAGCAGGTGCAGAGCATGCAGGAGCATCGCCGTCAGATGGTGGCCGAGCGCAAGGCCTCCGACGAGAAGATGAAGGGTATCCTCACCGACGAGCAGTACAAGCAGTGGAAGGACGACCAGGCCAAGATGATGCGTTCGGCCAAGCATCACCGCGATGCGAAGCATCATGGCAAGCCCCGCGGCGGCAAAAAGGCTCCGGTTGTGGAAAACGAGCAATAGCGGACATCGAGTCCAGCAGAGAAGAGGTGTCGGCAGTCGGCTGACACCTCTTTTTTGTCGTTTCACCCTTCTGTCATGGGAAATCCCGAATAAAAAGGTTAATTTCGCACGCGAAATACAGAACAGACAACATACTCGTATACTTGAACCTCTATACAGCAATATGAAGAAATTTGTACTGACCCTGCTGTCGACTCTTCTTGCGGTTGCGGCTTTCGCCCAGAAGGGAAGCGTCACGGCGACGATTGTCGATGCCGAGACGGGAGAGAGCATTCCGGGCGCCGTGCTGCAGGTGTCGCCGACCAAGTCTCCCGATACGAAAAGCTACTTCACGTCGGGCTACAAGGGAGCTGTGACCATTTCGGGACTCTCCTACGGGGAGTACAGCGTCGAAGTCTCCTTCCTGGGTTACAACAACGAAACACGGACGTTCACCGTCTCGTCTGCGCGCCAGAGTCTGGGTGAAATTGCGCTGAAGGCCGGTGTGCAGATTGCCACGGTCGTCAAGGAGGCGAAGGCGCTCCGGACCTCCCAGCGGGGCGATACGCTGAGCTACAACGCCAGCGCCTTCAAGGTCGCGACCGATGCCGATGTCGAGGGCCTGCTCAAGAAGATGCCCGGCATTACCATCACCGACGGTGCGGTCGAGGCCCAGGGCGAAGAGGTGCAGAAAATCTTCGTCGACGGCAAGGAGTTTTTCGGCGAGGATGTCACGACGGCCATCAAGTCGCTGCCGGCCGAGGCCGTGAAGAGCATCGAGGTCTTCGACAAGCTGAGCGATGCGGCCGAATTCTCGGGCATGGACGACGGCGAGGGCTACAAGGCCATCAACATCGTGACGCACGAGAACATGCGCCAGGGGCAGTTCGGCAAATTCTACGGCGGCTATGGCTATGAACCCGATGCCCAGACCGGCACCTCGCACAAATACATCGTCGGCGGCAACGCCAACATCTTCAGCGGAGACAGCCGCGTGTCGATTATCGGTCTGTTCAACAACGTCAACCAGCAGAACTTCTCGTTCGAGGATATCCTCGGCGTTTCGGGTTCGACGGGCGGCGGTCCCCGCCGGGGCGTGGGCCAGTATATGGTGCGTCCTCAGCCCGGTGTGGCGCGTGTCAACGCCATTGGCGTGAACTACTCCGATACGTGGGGCAAGCGCGACCAGGTGTCGTTCCAGGGCAGCTACTTCTTCAACAATACCCGGACCATCAACTACTCCACCACCGACAAGTGGTACGAGGCCCCCATGCCGCTCGATACCCTCTCGACGCGCGGTTACTCCAATACGCTGGGCAACAACCACCGTTTCAACGCCCGTATCGAGTGGAAAATATCGGAGAACCAGAACCTGATGATTCGCCCGGGCTTCAGCTACCATGCCAACGACCCCTACAGCTGGACGCGCGGCTGGCAGTACGGCGCCCCGTCGATGGGCGGCAGCGGATACAGCTATACGGACAATCTCGAGGATGCGACCCGTCAGGGCTACAATGCCCGTCTGTCGGCCGTCTACCGGGTCAAGCTGGGCAAGGCGGGCCGTACCATCACGCTTGACGGAAGTGCCAACTATTCGGACCGCACGGACGATGCATATTCCTATTCGAACATCCTGTCCAGCGTCGAGGAGCGTCCCGAGGTGGACCCCGAGACCGGTGAGTGGAATCCGGACAACTATCTGCAACTCCGCTATCTGCGCGACGACGCCCCTTCGAGCAGCTATCGCCTGCGCGCGAACTTCACCTATACGGAGCCCATCTCCAAGATTTCGCAGCTGAGCCTCCAGTACCGCTTCAAGTACGACTTCCAGGAGCGAGACAAACGCTCCTATGCGGGTGAAGACGAGACCAATCTGACGTTCGACCGCGACCTCTCGAACTCCTACGAGAGCGGCTACCAGACCCATGCCGTCGGCCCGGGCTTCCGTCTGGCCAAGGAGCGCAACACGGTGGTTGCCAACGTCTACTACCAGCGTTCGATGCTCGACGGAAAGGTCGTACACGGGGAGAGCGACAAAATCCGCCACGGGTACGACAACGTGACCTACTTCCTGATGGGTCAGCTCAACTTCAACCGCGAGAACTCGCTGCGCATGTTCATCTCCTCCTACACGGACAATCCCGAGATTACGTCGCTGCAGAACGTTCCCGACGTTTCGGACGCCCAGAACATCACCAACGGCAATCCCGACCTCAATCCGTCGTACAACCACCGCGTGCGGCTCCACTACGTCAATTCGAACGTGACGAAGGGACGCACCTTCATGTGGATGTTCATGATGAACGCCACGCAGGACTACAATGCCACCCACATGGTCGCCTCGCCGGGAACCATCACCCTCAACGGACAGCAGTACACGCCCAACTACTACTCGCGTCCGGTCAATCTGGACGGTTACTGGAACCTGCGCACGCACCTGAGCTACGGTTTCCCCGTGGGCTTCCTCAAGAGCAACTTCAACATGATGGCGGGTGTGACCTATACGCTCACGCCGAGCATGCTGGGCGGCACGGTGCAGAACGACGGCTCAATCGTGGGCGGTTCGCGCAACGATACGAGCACCATCGGCTATGACTTCAACGCCGTCCTGGGCAGCAACATTTCGGAGAATGTCGACTTCACCATCGGCTGGAACGGAACCTATTCCGAGGCGACCAACTCGCTGGTCGAGGGGGGCTCGAAGAACCGCTACTTCAACCACGCGGTGAACGGCAACATGAAGTTCGTGCTGCCGCTCGGATTCACCTTCACGGCGGCGGTCTCCTATACGCAGTACCTCGGATTCACGAACGACTACAACGACTCGTTCCTGCTCTGCAACGCCTACATCGGCAAGAAGCTCTTCCGCAACCAGCGCGGCGAAATCAGCGTCGGCGTGAACGACATCTTCAACCAGAACAAGGCCTTCGTGCGTACGGTGGGTTCGGGTTGGACGCAGAATGCGACCAACAGCGTCATCGGGCGCTACTTCATGGTGCAGTTCACCTACAACCTGCGCCGCTTCGGCAAGAAGGGTTCGCGCAACATCAAGGATTACGAGGGCGTCGAGCAGCCGCGTCGACGCAGCCCGGGCATGATGCCTCCTCCGCCGGGATTCCATTGATGCAGATGCCTTCGGAAACGGGAGGCGGGAAAAGGTCGAACCTTTTCCCGCCTCTCCGTTTTGTATGTCGGGTCACTCGCCGAGCGTGCGCCGCGTGTCCTCCAGAAAGCGTTCGTATTGCGTCCGGACGGCCGGCGGCATCGCGAGCGTATCGCCTACCTCGGGCGGGACAATCCGGTAGCCGGGATGAAGCACCCAGACGGGTATGGGCCGTGCGGCATAGCTCATGCGGCCCGAGGGGTGGCGCGTGACGCTGACCTCGGCCATTAGCCCGCCGTCGGAGTAGCGCCAGCGCTGGTTGGAGACGAAGTTGCCCAGCGAGTAGAAGACGGCATGGAGCGAATCGGCGCGGAAGGGCTGCACCACATGGGGGTGGCTCCCGATGATGATGTCGGCGCCGTGGCGGCGCAGCAGTGCGGCCAGCCGGCGCTGAGCGTCGTTTTCGCGCCGTTCGTACTCCACGCCCCAGTGGATGCAGACAATCGTGCAGTCGACCGAATCGCGGCGTGCACGTTCGAGGTCGCGGACCATGAGGGCCGAGTCGATGCGGTTGACGATGGTGCCTCGGGGAACGGGGAGCCCGTTGGTCGAGTAGGTATAGTTGAGCAGGGCGAAACGGATGCCGTGCCGTTCGAAGAGCAGCGGGTTGCGCGCCACGAAGTCGATGCTGTCGGCAAAGACGCCCGTGTGGCGGATGCCGACGCGCTCCAGCTCGCGGGCCGTGCGGCGGATGCCGCGCTCGCCGGCATCGCAGCAGTGGTTGTTGGCCAGCACGGCCATGTCGACACCCGCGTCGCGCAGTGCGTCGGCCATCGATGCCGGCGTGCGGAAGCTGGGATAGCCCGAGTAGGGAGGCTCGGGCGTGAGCGTCGTCTCGAGGTTGACGATGACGGCGTCGGCCGCTGCAAAACGGGGCCTGAGGTAGGCGAAGACGGGGCTGAAGTCGTAGCGTCCGTCGTCCGTGCGTGCGGCGGCGAGCTGCGGCGTGTGGGCCATCACGTCGCCGGCGAAGAGCAGCCGGACGCGTGCGGGCTGCATGGCGGTATCGGTAGTTGCCGTCGTGGCGGCCTCCTGTGGGCGGGGAGCTGGGGCTCCGCATCCGGCAAAGAGGACCGCACCGCAGAGCGCGGCGGTCAATGTACGTACGATTGGGTGTGCATTCATTCCTGTTCCGATTGTCGGGGTCAGAAGTTATAGTGTACCTGGAGGCTGATGCGGTTGGCCGAACCTTTGGAGCGGTCCATGTTCTCGCGCGTGCCGTGGAGATATTCGGCGGCGACCGTACAGAGCGGTGTCAGGGCGAAGAACATGTTGCCGAAGATGTATTGACCGCGGCGGTATTCGTCGGGCGAAAGGCTGCCCTCCCTCGTTCCGACGCCTGCAGCCGAGTAGCCGCCCGTCATGAAGAGCCGCTTCGAGAGGCTGATTTGCAGTGCCGCCTGTCCGCCCCACATCGGGATGGTCTGCATCCGGGCGGGGTTCGCGGGGTCGGGTGCGAAATCGAGGCCCGAGCCAATCAGGTCGAGGATGTAGGGGGTGATGCCGTATCCGCAGGTGCCGTTGAAGAAGAGTCGGAACGGACGTCCCAAGCGAATGGAACCGCTCAGCTGGGCACCCCACCCGATGCGCGAGGTGTTGCTGCCTGTCAGGAGGTTGTGCATGTAGAGGTTGCGGATGACGCCCGTTGCGCGGATATGGCTGTCGAGGTCGGCGCCCCAGGCATAGCGCAGGTAGAACGGGAAGTCGGGCATGCGCTGCGGAATCGGTGCGAAGTTGTCGTTGTAGGTGCCGCTCACGGCCGGAAATTCGCATGCCACGCCGAAGCGCATGTGCTCGCGGGCGAAGTCAACCTCGTAGCGGATGACCGTCGCGAAGTCGAAATTGTAGGCGTTGGGACACTGGAAGTCGATGGTGGTCGGGGCCGCCTGCAGGTCGCAGAAGGTCGTCACGTCGCGGCCCAGCGTGAAGCCCCGGGCTGCAACGTAGGCCGTGCGGATGCGGGGCGTGTAACTGCCGCGGGCTCCGCCGCGGAAGTCGGCGTCGATGGAAATCAGGACGGGGCCCAGGAGCTGCGACCGGGCGACGGCCTTCATGACGATGTGTGAGGTCGAGACGTCCATCGAGATTTTCTGCCGTGAGGCGAAGTCGCCCGGAACGGGGATGTCGTATGGCACGAAGTCGATGTTGTCGACCGCGCCTGCGAAGTCGTAGCTGCCGCGTACGATGAGCGACCCGCCGAGCGTGAAGGTGAAGCGGTTGTTGCGCGAGGTGAAGGCGAGCAGAGCCTTGTCGGCCTGCTGGAACCCGGCATGGAGGGTCTCCGGGCGCTCGGGAACGTCGCTGCCGGGCGTCGTTTGCTCCGGGACGAGGATTTGCGCGCCGGAGGAGCCTCCCTGGCACGGGGCGGCCATCGGGGTCTCCTCCCGGACTGCGAGGCTGTCGGGGCTGTCGGCCGTCCCTGCCGGTTCGTGAATGCCCGGCGGCGTTGCGTCCGCCGGAAGCGTGCCGTATCCGGTCAGTGCCGCGGCGCAGCAGAGCGCCGTTGTCCACGCGCGCAGTCTCATGAGCGTCGGCGTTTGGGGTTTTCGGGGAACCAGCCGCGGGCGACCCGCTTGCGCTGCTCGAACAGTTCGCCGATGCTCCAGAGCGACGATGCGCCCCAGACGGCCAGCAGCGTCGACCAGAGGATGTGCCGGATGGCGATGGAGGCGGCGATGGCGGCGAGTCCCATCACGAGGAAGACCCACCAGCAGCCCGTGCCGAAGTGGTATTCGCCCTTGATGACCAGCGGGTGGAAGAGCCCGATGATGAGGAAGGTCGCAATCCCGATGACGAGTCCCGTGAGGTTGTAGTGTGCAAGAAATTCCATGTTCTTTTTACGTTTGCGGCACCCCTTGTGCCGGTGCCTAATGTCAAATATACGACAAAACCCCGAATCGGGCAAACAAAACGGCGGAAACTCCCGCCGGGAGCTCCGCCGTTCTGCATTGCGGTCGCACGGACTCAGAAACAGTACTGCACGAGCAGACTCATCCGGTTGGCCGAACCCTCGACGCGGTCCATGTTCTCGCGCGTGCCGTAGAGATACTCCGCGGCGATTTTGCAGTGCGGCGTGAGGGCGTAGAAGATGTTGCCGAAGATGTACTGGCCCTGGCGATACTCGTTGGGCGAGATGTAGCCGTTCTGCTCCTCGACGCGTACGGTCGAGTATCCGCCCGTCATGAAGAGCCGCTTCGAAAGGTTGATTTGCAGCGCGGCCTGCCAGCCCCACATCGGCATGGTCTGCATCTGGGCGGGGTTCTCGGGGTTGGGTGCAAAGTCGAGTCCCGAGCCGGTCAGGTCCTGGATGTAGGGGGTGATGCCCTCGCCGTAGACGCCGTTGAAGAAGAGGCGGAACGGACGGCCCATGCGGATGGTTCCGCTCAGCTGGGCACCCCACCCGATGCGCGAGGTGTTGCTGTCCGTCAGGAGGTTGTGCATGTAGAGGTTGCGGATGACGCCCGTTGCACGGATGTGGCTGCTGCGGTCGGCGCCCCAGGCGTACTGCAGGTACATCGGGAAGTCGGGCATGCGCTGCGGAATCGGTGCGAAGTTGTCGTTGTAGGTACCGCTCACGCTCGGAAGCTCGCACGCCACGCCGAAGCGCATGTGGTCGCGGGCGAAGTCGACCTCATAGCGGGCCACCGTCGCAAAGTTGAAGTTGTAGGCGTTGGGGCCCTGGAAGTCGATGGTGGTCGGGGCCGCCTGCAGGTCGCAGAAGGTCGTCACGTCGCGGCCCAGCGTGAAGCCCAGAGCCGAAACGTAGGCCGAGCGCAGTCGGGGTGTGTAGCTGCCCGGCGCTCCGCCGCGGAAGTCGGCGTCGATGTAGATGACCACGCGTCCGAGGGCTCCCGAATGGGCGATGGCCTTCATGAAGAGGCGCGACGTGGAGGCGTCCATCGAGATTTTCTGGCGGGTGGCGTAGTTGCCCGGAACGGGGATGTCGTAGGGCACGAAGTCGATGTTGTCGACCGCACCCTTGAAGTCATAGCTGCCGCGCAGGGCGATGAATCCGCCCAGCGAGAAGGAGAATCGGTTGTCGCGCGTCGAGAAGACGAACTGCGGCCTGCCGGCCTGCTGGAATCCCGTGCGGTGTGTCTCCATGTAGTCGGCGATGGCGTTGTCGACCGCCGCCTGGTTCATGGCCGCAAGCCGTTGGGCCGAGGCGCAGCAGTTGTAGACGGTGTCCACCTCGCGGGCCGAGACCAGATAGACCGTCGGAGCGTACTTTTCGCTCCGGGCATTGCCCGGGTGGCGTTGCGCCGTCGCAGAGGTTGCGAGCAGCAAGGTTGCAATCAAAAGTCGGAACGTTTTTTTCATAAGCTGAAAGAATTAAAAAAGTGTTAACTGGTTCAACATGCCGAAATTCGGACCGCTGTCCGTGAATTTACCGCGGAACAAAGCAAGGAATATGCCAAAGGAGGCCGGCCCGCCCGGCGAACGGTCCTCGCGTCGGACGGCTCCGGCGGACGGTGCCGGGCTGCTCGGCTGATGCGGAACGGGAGAGGCCCGTTGTGCGGCGCGAAACATGCCGGGGCGTTTGCCGGTCCGGGCCTTTCACGCTCTTTGGACGAGGCGAGGATGCGGCTCGGCGAAAAAAACGAACAAGTTTGTTTTTCCGCCCTCGCCTTTCACTATCTTTGCAGAGTTATTCCTGATTCCGGCCCTTCGCGAATCCGGCGGGGCGGAAAAGCGTTTTAATTTAAGGTATGTTGATAACCGCTACCCTTCTGCTGACACTCGGCGCCATTGCCGCCGACCTCTTTGTCTGGCTTCGGCGTCTGCGCCGTGAGCCGTCGGCCCCGTTGCGCCGCCTCTTTGCCGTGTGGTGCCTTGTCTCGGACCTGCTCCCCTTCTCCATCGCTATCGTCAACTGGCTGAGCCACGACAATACGACCCCCGTGATGGCCTTTTCGATGTGGGCGTTCTGGCTCTACCTGGTGCTGGTGCTGCCGCGTCTGCTCTACTATGTATTCCGCCTCTGCCGGCTGCCCCGCGTGGGCGCGGCTGCAGGTGTGGCCCTTGCGGCGGTTTTTGTCTGGGGCGCGACCTGCGGGCGCACGACACTGGTCGTCAACCGTGTGACGGTGCAGTCGGAGCGCCTTCCGGAGTCGTTCGAAGGCTTCCGCGTGGCACAGTTCTCCGACGTGCACGTGGGGTCGATGGTCAACCCCGAGCGGGAGCTGCGCCGGCTGGTCGATACGCTCAATGCCCTGAGGCCCGACCTGGTGGTCTTTTGCGGCGATTTGGTCAATATCCGCGCTTCGGAACTCGACGGCCGTGTGCGGGAGATTCTGGCCGGGCTGGAGGCTCCCTGCGGGGTCTACTCCGTTACGGGCAACCACGACGTGGGGGTCTACATCCGCGATACGCTCTCGATGCCGCCGGTCGAGAATCTGAGCCGTCTGGTGGCGGCCCAGCGCTCGATGAGCTGGCACGTGCTGGAGGATACGACCGCCTACATCGTCCGCGGACGCGACAGCATCGCCCTGACGGGCATCTCGTTCGATGCGGAGCTGCAGGAGTTCCGCCATTCGTTCCACCTCCCGGAACTCGACCTCTCGGACGCCTACCGCGGAGTTCCCGACTCGCTTTTCGACATCACGCTCAGCCACCTGCCGCAGCTCTGGCCCAACATCACGGCGCTCGGTCGCGGTGATTTGACCCTTTCGGGACACGTGCACAGCATGCAGTTCCAGCTGCATCTGTTCGGCCGTCGCCTTTCGCCCGCCCAGTGGCTCTACGACCGCTGGAGCGGCCGCTACGACTCTCCGGGCAGCACGCTCTACATCAACGACGGCATCGGTTATGTCGGGTATCCGATGCGTCTGGGCGCCTATCCCGAAATAACCCTCTTCACCCTCACGCGATGAACATCTACGCATCTGCCGCCGTCACGGCCGACGGCTATATGGACGACGCCTCGACGGAGCGTCTCATCATCTCCACGCCCGAAGACCTCGCGGAGGTACAGCGCCTCCGTGCCGCAAGCGACGCCATTCTGGTCGGCGCCGAGACGTTGCGCCGCGACAACCCCTCGCTGCTCGTGCGCGACGGGGAGCTGCGCGCCCGGCGCCGCGCCGAAGGACGCCCGGAGGATATCGACAAGGTGACCTTCACCGCATCGGGCCGGCTCGACCCCGCGATGAACTTCTTCACGCAGGGCGCCGGCCGCAAGTTCGTCTTTTCCACACGGCCGCTGCCCCGGCTTGAGGGGGTGGCCGAGGTCATCGTCGTCGAGGAGCCGTTCACGGCTCCGCTGCTGGTCACCGAACTCGAAAAGCGCGGCATCGAGCGCCTCTTCGTCGAGGGCGGCCCCCGTACGCTGCAGCTCTTTGCCCGTGCCGGGCTTATCGATACGCTGCGGTTGGCCGTCAACCGTGACATGCGGCTCGGCGAACAGCCCGGGGCGCCCCGTCTGACCTTCGATGAGGGTTACCTCGATGTGCCGCATACCTGCACGCGGCTGGGCGCCATGGAGATTGAAACATGGTGCTTCCATCCCGACCGGAGCGAGGAGGACCTCCGCCTCTTGCGCCAGGCCATCGAACTGAGCCGGCTGTCGCCTCCCAGCCCCACCTCCTACCGGGTCGGGGCCGTGGTCCGCACCTCGCGGGGCGAACTCTTTACGGGCTATACCCACGAGACCTCGCCGACGCACCACGCCGAGCAGGAGGCCGTCGCCAAGGCGCTGGCCGCCGGTGCCGAGTTGCGCGGGGCCTCGATGTACTCCTCGATGGAGCCCTGCTCGCACCGCAGCAGCGAACCCGAAAGCTGCTCGGCGATGATGCTTCGACTGGGGTTTGCCCGGGCGGTCTTTGCCCGCTACGAGCCCGACTGTTTCGTCTGTTGCCGCGGGGCGCTCGACCTGCGGCTGGGAGGGGTCGACGTGCGCGTCTATCCGTCGCTCGGCGCCGAGGTGCTCGAGGTCAACGCCCATCTTTTTCGCTGAAATACGGCGGACGGGCGCCCGGTGTCGTAAAAACGGGTTCCTTTGTAACTTTTTATACCAGATATTGGTCAAAATGCCGGGTGAGGCAGACAACTTTGCGGGAATAAAACTATATTTGTTCCAAAAGTTGTTTTTCCATGAAAATCACACACCGGATATTAGTTGCCGTCGTGCTCGCGGCGGGGCTTCCCGCCCTGGCGCAGGAGGGCAAGGAGACCCTTTCGTTCGACGAGGCGCTCGCAACGGCGCTTCAGAACAATCCTGCGCTCGAGGCTGCGGCCTATGAGGAGAAGGCTGCGGTGCAGGAGCGTCGGGCCGCCATCGGTCTGCGCATGCCCCAAATCAATGTCACGGGCGCCTATGCCTATCTTGGCAAGGATATCGGCATCGACCTGAACGACAAGAAGAACGCCGTGAAGGGGGCCGCTGAGACCATTCTGGGCAGCGGCGTGGTGCCTCCCGAAATGATACCGACCATCAGCGGGCTCATCAATCCGCTCTTCAGCGCCGACTGGCAGCTGACGCTGCAGGACCGCAGCCTGGGATTCGTCGGCGGCGAGGTGACGCTCCCGCTCTATCTGGGCGGTAAAATCAATACGGCCAACCGTGCGGCCCGAATCAACGAACAGACAGCCGTCGAGCAGGGCAACCAGACGCGCAACGCGCTGGTGTCGGAACTCGTCGAGCGTTACTTCGGCCTGACGCTGGCCCGCCAGGTGGTCGAGGTGCGGCAGCAGGTGGTCGACGGCGTAAGGCGCCATCTGGAGGATGCCATGGCGCTTGAAAAGAGCGGAATGATAGCCCACAGCGAACTGCTTTACGTGCAGTTTAAGATGACCGAAGCGGAACGTGAATTGCAGAATGCACGGCTGCAGGTCGAGACAATCGCCTCGGCGCTCAACAACACGCTGGGCGAGGAGACCAAGTGCCGCCCCGTCACGGCCATGTTCATCCTCGACGAGCTGGAAGGCGTCGCCTATTATCAGGATTTGGCGCGCAAGCACAGTCCGTTGCTCAACCAGGTGTCGCTCAAGCGCAAACTGGCCGAAGAGGGGGTGAAACTCCAGCGCTCGGCCTTCATGCCGCAGGTGGCGGCCATGGGCGGCGCAATGTTCTACAACTACCAGGTCACGGGGCTCGTGCCGCGCTGGGCCGTGGGCATCGGGGTCAACATCAAGCTCTTCGACGGACTCAACCGCGAGTACAAGTACTCGGCCGCACGCCATACGGCAAGACGGGTGGGGGCACTCGAGCAGAAGGCCGGTCAGGATATCGCCGTGCTGGTCGAGAAGCTCTACAATCAGATGGAGAACTACCGTAACCAGATGGCCTCCATCGACGCGTCGCTCGACTTCGCCACCGAATACCTCAAGGTGCAGAATGCCGCCTTTCTCGAAGGCATGAGTTCGTCGTCGGAGCTCATCGATGCCGAACTCAACCTGGCAAAGGTGCGCACCGAGCGGCTGCAGGCCGCCTACAACTACGACCTGATGCTGGCCCGCCTGCTCGAGGCTTCGGGCATCAGCGACGAGTTTGCGAGCTACATCCGCCGTCCGGATGCCCGTCAGGTATTGTTTGTCCGTGAAAAGTAAATGCAGAACGATATTATGAAGAAAAATTACGTTGTCGGAATCATCTGTACCGCCGTGTTCATCATCGTGGCGGTGCTTCTTGTCAGCCGGTACATCACGCGCCGGACGCCCACCCTGCTTCAGGGAACGGTCGAGTGTACGACCTACAAGGCTTCGTCGAAAATCCCCGGCCGCATCGCCGAGATGAAGGTCGAGGAGGGCGACTCCGTCGAAAAGGGGCAGTTGCTCTACGTGTTGTCGACGCCCGAACTCGACGCGAAGCTCCGTCAGGCCGAAGCCGTGAAGAGTGCCGCATCGGCCCTGGACCAGGCGGCCATTGCCGGAGCGCGCAAGCAGCAAATCGAGGCGGCGCTGAACATGTGGCAGAAGGCCCAGGCCGGGCTGGAGCTGGCCCGCAAGACCTATGAGCGGGTGAAAAGCCTCTACGAACAGGGCGTGCTTCCGGCTCAGAAGCTCGACGAGGCGACGGCCAATTTCCACGCCATGGAGGCTACGGCCCAGGCTGCCAAGGCTCAGTACGACATGGCGGCCGACGGTGCACGCAAGGAGGACAAGGAGGCAGCTGCCGCCCGTGTCCGTCAGGCCGAGGGTGCCGTGAGCGAAGTGGAGTCCTACATCAGCGACGCGATGATTTATTCGCCCGTGACGGGCGAGGTCTCGACCATCGTCGCCGAGCAGGGCGAGCTGGTCGGCAGCGGCTATCCCGTGGTGGCGATTCTCGACATGAGCGACGTGTGGGCCACCTTCAACATCAAGGAGACGCTGATGCCGCGCATCCGGATGGGAACCCGCATGAAGGGCTACGTTCCGGCGTTGGACCGCACGCTCGATTTCCGCGTGAGCTACATTGCGCCGCAGGCCGACTTTGCGACCTGGGCCGCAACCCGCACGCAGGGCGGTTTCGACATCCGCACGTTTGCCGTCAAGGTCAAACCCGAGGGCGACGCCACGGGGCTGCGTCCCGGCATGAGTGTCCTGGTCGACTGGGATAAAATCGAGTAGCCATGCCGTCGTTTCTGCGTGATACGGCCGCCGTGCTCCGGCGTGAGTTGGGACGACTTGTGCGTCAACCCATGTACATGGTGTTGATGCTCCTGCTGCCGCTCCTCTCCTTCACCTTCTTTGCGGTGCTTTTCGAGAAGGGTGTCGCGCACGACATCCCCATTGCCGTGCTGGACGAGGACCGGACGACGCTGTCGCGCAAAATCACCGATATGGTCGACGCTACGCCGACGGCCATGGTTTCGTTCGAGGTGCAGACGATGGAGCAGGCCGAACGGCTCATGCGCGAAGGGCGCATCATGGCCATCGTGCAGATTCCCGACTTTTTCGAGAAGAACATCCTGAGCAACCGGCAGACCCACGTCGAGGCCTATATCACGGGTACGAACATTACGGTCAACGGACTGCTTGCGCGCGACATCCAGACGGCCGTGACGACCTTTTCGGCCGGAATCCAGCTCCAGCTGCTCACCAAGCAGGGGCTGACCGACCGCCAGGCCATGGCCCAGTTGATGCCCGTGCGGTTCAACAAGCACGTATTGTTCAATCCCTATACGAATTACGGCTATTACCTCTCGCCGAGCTTCATGCCGATGATGCTGCTCATATTCGTCATCATGACGACCATCTTCGTCGTCGGGACCGAACTCAAGCGGGGTACGGCCGGCGAATGGTTCGCGACGGGCGGCGGTTCGGTCGGCGCCTCGGTTGCGGGCAAGCTGCTGCCCGTGACGGTGGTCATGTTTCTGGTTGCGCTGGCCATGCTGCTCATCATCTTCAAGGTCGTCGGGGTGCCGCTCAACGGTTCGCTGTGGGTCATCCTGCTTGCCACGCTGCTCTTCATCCTCAGCTACCAGGCCATCGGGCTCTTCATCGTTGCGCTGCTGAGCAACCTGCGCCTGTCGCTCTCCATCGGCGGCGGCTATTCGGTGCTGGCCTTCACCTTCTCGGGACTCACCTTCCCGGTGATGGCCATGTGGCCCGTCATGCAGTATGTGAGCCGCCTGTTCCCGTTCACCTATTATACCGACATCTTCGTCGACCAGATGCTGCGGGGAGCACCCGCCGTCTGCTCGCTGCCCGATTTGGGCTACATGTCGCTGTTCATCTTGTTACCGTTCCTCTGCCGGACGCGGCTGCGCCGGATTTGTACGGAGGAGAAATTCTGGGGGAAGCTTTGACATGACACGTTTTTCGCGACAAATACGCTCCTACTGGCATCAGCTGCTTACCGTCATGCGCAACGAGTACCGCACCATCTTCACCGATGCGGGCGTGCTGCTCATCCTGGTGCTGGCGCTGCTCATCTATTCGACGCTCTATTCGAGTGCCTACGGTTCGCAGGTGCTGCGCAACGTCCCCATCGGAGTGGTCGACGAGTGCCGTACGCCCGCAAGCAGAAGCCTTGTAGAGCTGTTCAACGCCGGCCCCAACACCTACGTCGCCTACGATGCGACCGATATGGAGGAGGCCCGGGGGCTCTTCTTCAACCGCGACATCTACGGCATCGTCTACATCCCGGCCGATTACGAGCGGCAGCTGCTGGGCGGCGGTCAGGCCAATGTGGCCCTCTATGTCGATGCCAGCTACTTCCTCATGTACCGCCAGGTGTTCCAGGAGCTGGTCACCTCCATCGGTACCACGGGAGCGATGGTCGAATTCCAGCGTTTGGTGGCCAAAGGGGCCAATATTCCGCAGGCGCAGGCCACTACGCAGCCCGTCATCTACCAGTCGCACAACCTGTTCAATCCCTATCTGGGTTACGGGACTTTCGCCATGCCGGCCATCATCATGGTCATCATCCAGCAGACGCTGCTCATCGGCATCGGCATGATTGGCGGCACGTGGCGCGAGTTCGGACTCTATACGAAACTCTGTCCCGCGGGACGGTGCCGGCTCTCGACCCTGCCGGTCGTCGTGGGCAAGGGGCTGGCCTATGCCAGTATCTATGCCGTGACGACGCTCTACGTCCTGGGGCTTCACTACCGGCTGTTCCACTATCCGATGAACGGCTCGACGGGGACGCTCGTGCTCTTCATGGCGGCCTATCTGGCGGCCTGCATCGCTCTGGGAATCGCCGTCTCTACCCTCTTCCGCTATCGCGAGAACTCGCTGCTGCTGTTGCTCTGGACCTCGATTCCGTTCCTCATGCTGAGCGGTGTCTCCTATCCGGGCGAGGCGATTCCCGAGGGGCTCGCCATGTTCGGGAAGCTGCTGCCTTCGACGCACGGCGTCAACGGATTCATCCGAATCCAGAGCATGGGCGCCTCGCTTGCGGAGGTGCTTCCCGAAATCCGCCGGCTCTGCGTGCTGACGCTGCTCTACGGCGGGCTGGCCTGCATCGGGACCCATCTGGTCATCGGCCGCGAGCTGCGCGGCCGGCAGCGTTCGGACGAAACGCGGCCATCCCCTTCGTCGCCCTCGGCGGCGGAAGTGCATGATGCTGAGAATCCGGGCGTTTCGCTATAAGCGCAGCAAATGACGCTATCGGAATTACCGATGGCGTTTGTTGCAGATGAATGCGGATTTTTACATACCTTTGCCATACGGAAAAACCTCATTAAACAATACAACTATGAAAAGTATCAAGGGAACCAAAACCGAGCAGAACCTGCTCAAGGCATTTGCCGGCGAGAGCCAGGCGCGCAGCCGCTACGTCTTTTTCGCGAGCGTAGCCAAGAAGGAGGGTTACGAGCAGATAGCAGGCGTTTTCACCGAGACGGCCGAACAGGAGAAGGAGCATGCAAAGCGTTTCTTCAAGTTCCTCGAGGGCGGCGAGGTGACCATCACGGCCTCCTACCCTGCCGGTAAAATCGGCACGACGCAGGAGAACCTGCTGGCTGCTGCCAAGGGCGAGAACGAGGAGTGGGATGTGCTCTATCCCGAATTTGCCCGCGTGGCCGACGAGGAGGGCTTCCCCGAAATCGCCGTGGCTTTCCGCATGATTTCGACCGTCGAGGCCGAGCACGAGCGCCGCTATCTGAAGCTGCTGAGCCGCCTGACAGACGGTAACTTCTTCAAGCGCGACGGCAAGATCTGGTGGCAATGCCGCAACTGCGGATTCATCATCGAGGCCGAGGAGGCTCCGAAGCTCTGCCCGGCGTGCAAGCACCCGCAGGCTTACTTCGAGCCCAAGAAGGAGAACTATTGATTCGGTCCCGCATTCCGAACGACGAGTCCCGCTTCCCGTGAGGAGGCGGGACTTTTATTTAGGAATATGTCCTTGAGTCTATCTTTTGTATGTATGCGGGGAGCCGTTGCAATAAATCCGTACGGAATCCAATCGGAAGGGGCTATCGTTCAATGTTACATATCTCTCCGGGATCAATGATTCGTACTCTTTCGGCAAGACAGGTTTTTCGGCTTTGTTTTGGCCTGGATTTTTTTTGGAAAAGAAAAACTCGGCGTTGAAAAAGGCCCCGTCTTCGTATGAGAGGGTAATGTTTTTTTTACCTGGATTTATTCTGGCATCCGTTGTCAGAAGGTCTAAAGGGGTGTAGGTAATGAGTTCCAATCCGGATTTTCTGATGTTGTACACATCATAATGATTTCCGCCTCTGGCCCGTGCCCAATCGGAGATGAGCAGTTCTTTGTCTCCGTCGAAATCCACATCCAGGAGTTGAAAAGGAGTTGTATATCCAAGTTGATAGAGCCCGTCGCACAGTTCTGTTTCGGGTGCGGGATAGTCGAAATAATAAACGTCTCCGTTGCGGTGGCCCTTGAAGTTGACGGCAAAAGCGACTTCGTCCGTATTGAAACTGTTGTATTTTTCGAAATTCACGTATTGGAACGAAGAACCATTCTTCAAGTTCCGGAAATTCATCACAACATACCCGGTTTCGCTGGTCGAGTCGAACGGCATCCAGCGGGCTGTCACTTCGTACCCGTTGATGGGCCTGTTGTATTTGAAGTAGACGTTGATAAGGCTGTCTTTGCGGATACTGTCCGGCAGCGGAATCCGATTGAGCCTTTCGATCCATTCTGCGAGGGCTGAGTTTTTAACATCACAGTCAGATCGATCGCCTCGTCCACAATTGCTATCATAAGCAAACAAAAGCAAAGTAGTTAATAGCAGTATCTTCATATGAACGGAAATTTACTTTAATCATCAGATAGAGGGATTGGTTCACAACGCCGTATCGACAAATCGTTGAGGTCGATTTGTCCAGACCGTATTTGTGATACATAATTTTGTGCTTGTTGATCAGCTTTATTTTTGTAGCCTATAAAATCAATCCATATTGAAGGCCCGAAATCGGTGTGTATATCACAAACGGATTTAAATGCTTTGATTGGTATTTTATGGTTCGATAATGTGATATACATGATTGAATGGTAAGTTTCCATTCGTTTGAGTAAATTGTATGATAATACCATATTTCGTCCCACTTCACGCTTTAGGCTGTCGCTGTATTGTAGCTGCTCGAACCACATGCCTTGAGCCCTTTTATATTCAGAATGATATAGTATTGTAGTTCCTGCTAATGCTACGTTTAATATCACACAGAAAATCAATGCTTTCTTCATTGGGTTAGAAAATGAAAAAATAAATAAGTAATATGATTATAAGAATGCAAATGATATAACAGCCCCTGTTTGCCGATGCAATTTTTGCACTTTGTTTTGCATCGTGAATGTCGTGGCTCAATATATCATCCATTTCACGATAAACCTTCAGCCATATCATATCGTCTGGAGTTTCCGGATATTGTATTTTATACTCCTCATATTTTTGCTCCTCAATCTCCAGATACTCAATTAACCGATTGGCAACATATGTGAGATCCAATTTTGTTATTTTTGTTTTGGCGACCATGAATTCAACGGAATAAGGGTCGTCGAAATAGAGCGAAACATATCGTGTCAGATCATTGACATCCCAGGTCGGAAGTTTCAGGGATTTACAATAATGCCGGATTCTAATAGCCTTTTTATCGTCCATTTGTCAAAAGTTTTTGAATGTCACGATTCATTGTGTCGACGATTTCATCTTGATTCATGTCTGATGGGAAACACCATTTTTTTTCATGTTTTCCAAAGAAAGGGCTTTCTGACAAGTAGGAAATATCGATCTTGCAATCTCCAGTATCTTTGATTTTGAAAATAGTCTTGCCTCCCATATTGGCAATGCCCCATGCAACAGTTGAGGAGGTCTCCTTGAATATGACAGCACGACCCTCATTGGATAATCGTTGAATGATGGTTGCATACTTTTGCCGTAAAGGTTCCTTGGATTGGGACCATCCAAATAAAAAATTGAGCATGACATGTTAGTTTATTGCCCGTACCGCGGCAGGTTATGTAAAAAAGAAAGCGTGGTACCGTCAACTTATTCTATCTAACGGGCTCTGGTAAACCTTGCAGTAAAATAAGCAACAGTCCACGCCGATTGCATGGCGTGAAATTCAGGTCTGCTTATTCTCCTGCTTGAAATTTACCAGACTTCGTTAGAGAGAATCAGTCAAACGCTTCCTTTTGGGAAAAATATGTCGATAACCAATATCTGATTACCGGTACAAATATACAACTTTTATTTGATCCAAGCGAGATTTTCATCCCGAATTGGAACATGAGGGAATGGACTTTGGAATGAGGTTGAAATATTCCCCCTCCCCGAGGCGGGAAAATCCGGAATTTCTGCGTATCTTTGGCGGAAAACTGAAAAAAATCTCTCGGAACAATATGGCAGACGAAAAAATCATCTTCTCGATGGTCGGTGTGAGCAAGACCTTCACCAACCAGAAAAAAGTGCTGAACAACATCTACCTTTCGTTCTTCTACGGAGCCAAAATCGGCATCATCGGCCTGAACGGCTCGGGTAAGTCGACGCTGATGAAGATTATCGCCGGTATCGACAAGAACTTCCAGGGCGAGGTGGTCTTTTCGCCCGGATATACGGTCGGTTACCTGGAGCAGGAGCCCAAGCTCGACGACACGAAGACCGTCCGCGAGGTGGTCGAGGAGGGCTGCGCCGCAACGGTGGCCCTGCTGAAGGAGTATGAGGATATCAACATGAAGCTCTGCGAACCGATGGACGACGACGCGATGGCGCGTCTCATCGAACGTCAGGGCGAGTTGTACGAACAGATTGACCACGTCAACGGCTGGGAGCTGGACAGCGTGCTCGAACGGGCGATGGATGCCCTGCGCTGCCCCGACCCCGACCAGTCGGTCAAGGTGCTCTCGGGCGGCGAGCGGCGCCGTGTGGCATTGTGCCGCCTGCTGCTCCAGCAGCCCGACGTGCTGCTGCTCGACGAGCCGACGAACCACCTCGATGCCGAGTCGATTGACTGGCTCGAGCAGCACCTCCAGCAATACAAGGGTACGGTCATCGCCGTGACGCACGACCGTTACTTCCTCGACAACGTGGCGGGCTGGATTCTCGAACTGGACCGCGGCGAGGGTATCCCCTGGAAGGGCAACTACTCGGGCTGGCTCGAGCAGAAGACCAAGCGCCTGGAGATGGAGGAGAAGCAGGAGTCGAAGCGCCGCAAGACGCTCGAACGCGAGCTGGAGTGGGTGCGCATGTCGCCGTCGGGCCGCCATGCCAAGTCGAAGGCCCGTCTGTCGGCCTACGACAAGATGCTCAACGAGGATGCCAAGCAGAAGGAGGAGAAGCTCGAAATCTTCATCCCGAACGGTCCTCGGCTGGGCGACGTGGTCATCGAGGCGCACGATGTGTCGAAGGCCTATGGCGACCGCGTGCTCTACGAGCATCTGAACTTCTCGCTGCCGCCCGCCGGCATCGTCGGCGTCATCGGCCCCAACGGTACGGGCAAGACGACGCTCTTCCGGATGATTATGGGTCTCGAAGAGCCCACCTCGGGTACGTTCCGCGTCGGTCCGACGGTCAAGCTGGCCTATGTCGACCAGCAACACAAGTCGATTGACCCCGAAAAGACGGTCTACGAGGTCATCTCGCAGAACAGCGACCTCATCACGCTGGGCAACCGTCAGGTCAACGCCCGCGCCTATGTGGCCCGCTTCAACTTCACGGGCGCCGACCAGGAGAAGAAGTGCGGCATGCTGTCGGGCGGCGAGCGCAACCGGCTCCATCTGGCCATCGCCCTCAAGGAGCAGGGCAACGTGCTGCTGCTCGACGAGCCGACGAACGACATCGACGTCAACACGCTCCGCGCGCTGGAGGAGGGTCTCGAGAACTTCGCCGGCTGTGCCGTCGTCATCTCGCACGACCGCTGGTTCCTCGACCGTATCGCCACGCATATCCTCTCGTTCGAGGGTGATTCGCAGGTAGTCTTCTACGAGGGCTCCTACAGCGAATACGAGGCGTGGAAGCGTGCGCAGGGCGGCGATACGACGCCCCACCGCGTGAAGTACAAGAAACTGATGGAGAACTGATGCGCGGCCGCATCGGGAACATCGCTTTACGTTAGACCAAGAATTCAAGCAAGATACGCTTTATGCAGAAACCTTCGATTCCCAAGGGTACGCGTGACTTCTCCCCTGCGGAGATGATGCGCCGCCAGTATATTTTCGACACCATCCGGGGTGTCTTCCGGCTCTTCGGCTTCGCGCCGCTCGAGACGCCCTCCATGGAGAACCTCTCCACGCTGCTGGGCAAGTATGGCGACGAGGGAGACAAGCTCCTCTTCAAGATTCTCAACTCGGGCGACTACGCTGCCGGACTCTCGGACAGCGAGGTGCGCCAGGCGTCGCGAATCTGCGAGAAGGGGTTGCGTTACGACCTGACGGTCCCCTTCGCCCGCTACGTCGTGCAGCACCGCGACGAGTTGTCGTTCCCCTTCCGCCGCTACCAGATGCAGCCCGTATGGCGGGCCGACCGGCCGCAGAAGGGACGCTACCGCGAGTTCTATCAGTGCGACGTCGACGTCATCGGCACCCGCTCGCTGCTGTGCGAGGTGGAGCTGGTCGAGATTGTCGAGCGGGTCTTCCGCGCACTGGGCATCCGTGTGGCGCTCAAGATGAACAACCGCAAGATTCTCTACGGCATCGCCGAGGCGATTGGCCATGCCGACAAGATGATGGACATCACGGTGGCCATCGACAAACTGGAGAAAATCGGACTGGAGAACGTCAAGGCGGAGCTGCTCGAACGCGGTTTGACGGCGGAGGCCGTCGAGCGTCTGCAGCCGATTCTCGAGCTGAGCGGCGACAATGCGCAGAAGCTGGCTTCGTTGCGCGAGGTGCTCTCCTCGTCGGAAACCGGCCTGAAGGGTATTGCCGAGATGGAGACCATTTTCGGCCATGTGGCCCGTCTGGGGCTGGAGCTGCCCGTCGAGCTGGACCTCTCGCTGGCGCGCGGCCTGAACTACTATACGGGTGCCATCTTCGAGGTCAAGGCGCTCGATTTCGCCATCGGTTCCATCTGTGGCGGCGGCCGTTACGACGACCTGACGGGTATCTTCGGCATGCCCAACACGTCGGGCGTCGGCATCTCGTTCGGTGCCGACCGCATCTACGACGTGATGACGGGTCTTGAGCTCTTCCCCGAAGGGGTCGGCTGCTCGACGCGCGTGCTCTTCGTCAATCTGGGTGAAGCCGAGGAGGCTGCATCGCTCGGACTGCTGCGTGCGCTGCGCGACGCGGGTGTGGCCGCCGAGATTTATCCCGAGGCTGCCAAGATGAAGAAGCAGATGGAGCACGCCAACCGTCGTGCGATTCCCTTCGTGGCGATTGTCGGCAGCGACGAGCTTGCCCGCCGCGAGGTGACACTCAAGGATATGCGTTCGGGCGAACAACGCTCGGTGCCCTTCGATGAACTGGTCGGGGCTTTGGCCTGACGATTCGATTCGGGGCTCCCGTCGGCGGAGCCCCTTTTTTTGCAAAGGATGAAGATGATGCGTAGATACCTCATGCTCCTTGCGGGGCTTCTCGGCGCTTCGGTGCTTGCTGCCCAGGAGGCTGGCGGCAACCAGCAGACGCAGCTGATGCTGCAGCAGTACCAGAAGCTCTTCAAGGTCTACCGCGACGTGGCGGCCCTCTATGTCGATGAAGTGGATATGGCGCCGTTGGTCGAGAGCGCCATTACAGCCATGCTCGAAGAGCTGGACCCCCACTCGGCCTATATCGGTGCCGAGGAGATGGAGGACGTGCAGGCGAGCTTCGACGGTGAGTTCAGCGGCATCGGCGTGGAGTTCTCGCTGCTGCGCGATACCATCGTGGTGGCCAATACCATTGCGGGCGGTCCGTCCGAACAGGTCGGTGTGCTGCCCAACGACCGCATCGTCCGCATCGATACGCTCGATGCCGTGGGGATGCGCATGGCCGACGTGCCCCGCTACCTGCGCGGGCCGCGCGGTACGAAGGTTGCGGTCGAGGTGGTGCGCCACGGTGTGCCCGGGCGGTTGCATTTCGTCATCACGCGGGACCGGATACCACTCAACACGGTCGATGCCTCCTATATGGCGGCCGAGGGTATCGGTTACATCAAAATCAATCGCTTCGGCCGTACGACCATGTCGGAGTTCATGGAGGCATACCGGGACCTGGGCCGATGCAAGGGGCTGATTCTCGACCTGCGCGGCAATGGCGGAGGGCTGCTCCAGCAGGCCATCCTGCTTGCGGAGTTCTTCCTGCCCGGAGGCTCGGCGATTGTCTCGACCGAAGGCCGTGCCGTCTCGCCTACCCGTTTCGAGGCGCGCGGCGGCGAGAAGTACCGGGGCAATCTGGTGGTGCTCATCGACGAGTCGTCGGCTTCGGCCAGCGAGATTGTCTCGGGTGCGGTGCAGGATTGGGACCGTGGTGTGATTGTCGGCCGGCAGAGCTTCGGCAAGGGGCTCGTGCAGCGTCAGATACCGCTGGGCGACGGTTCGACGGTGCGTATCACGGTGGCGCGCTACCATACGCCCTCGGGCCGCGTGATTCAGCGTCCCTACGAGAACGGCAATCGCCGCGAGTATTACCTCGACCATCTGAGGCGCTACGACGACCGGGTCCGCGATTCGCTCGATGCCGGAGCGCCGCTCTACGAAACGCTCCGTACGCACCGTACGGTGCGCGGCGGCGGAGGCATTGCGCCCGACGTGGTGGTGCGGGAGGATACGACCGGCTACACGAACTACTATGCCGAGCTGGTGCGCCGCGGTGTGGTGAACGAATACGCCCTCTCCTGCCTCGATGCCCGTCGCGAGGAGCTCAAACGGCTCTACCCCGACTTTGCGGCATTTGCGGCCGGATTCGAGCCTTCGCAGCAGATGCTCGATGAACTTGTGACGCTCGGGTGCGAGCGGGGTGTCGCCTACAACGATGCGGAATACCTTGAATCGGAGTCATTTATGCGGCTTCAGCTCAAGGCGCTCCTCGGGCAGCGGCTCTACGGAAACGGGGCCTTCTACCGGGTGATGAACGAAGGCCGGACAGGAAGTTATTCGGAGGCGGTCGAAATCCTGCGGAATTGGGAGTCTCGCGGACGCTTGTTGCTCGATATCAGAAATTAAGCATCTATTTTTTTTGCATAGTTGTCGTTTTTGTATACCTTTGTGGGCGAAATCAATCCCTCTTAAGGTTATGACATCTCGGATTCCGGTTCGCAAAGAAAACGAGGACTTTGGCGAACAAATCATGACGAAGGCCGTGAAGGCAGGTCGTCGTACCTATTTCTTCGATGTGCGGGCCACGCGCGGTGACGATTATTTCCTGACCATCACCGAAAGTCGCAAAAAGAGCAATCCCGACGGGACGGTAGTATTCGACCGGCACAAGATATTCCTCTACAAGGAGGATTTCGCCAAGTTCAGCGAGGGTTTGGCCGAAGTGGTCGCTTTTATCCGCAAGTCGAAGCCCGAATTCTTCGAGCAGCAGGAGGCGCAGGAGCCCGAAGAGTGTATGATGGCTGAGGTTTAGCCTCCGGCGGACTTTCGCCATCGAAAAGAGCAGTCGCACCGGGTGGCCGGAGACGTGAGAAGGCCGGGGACGCACAGCAGGGCAGGTCGGAAGTAGGAGCGGCGTGGTGAATGAGACAAAGAGAACGAGAGGACGGAGCGGAGAGCAGAGAGATTGAGAGAGCAGCGAACAGGAGCGCGAGCAAGAGTGTCAGCGAGAGTGAGGGAGCAAGCAAGAGTGACAGCGAGAGGGGAAAAGAGCCAGCGTGGAGCGCGTATGTGAGGATGTGTTGTGGAGCATGGGGCGATGGGTTGCGCATGCGGAGCGGACCGAGGCCGGATTGAGGACGGACAGACGCGCATGCTGCTGCCGGATGGCGGAAAATATGAGAATTGCAGGAGATACGGTTGCCCGGAGGCAGCCGTTTGTCATACATGGATACGGGCCGGCCTTTTGCGGAGGACGGGTGTCGGACGTGTCGGTTGAAACGGATTGGATGGAAGAGACGAAGGTGGTGCTGGGTTTCAGCGGCGGAATCGATTCCGCCGCGGCGGCTGTGCGTTTGCGCAGCGAGGGCTACGATGTGACGGCGCTGACACTCGACATGACGGGCGACGGGGCGCTGCTCGATGCGGCGTACGATGCTGCCCGGCGGCTTGGGCTGCGGCATGAGGTGCTCGACGTGCGGGAGCTTTTCCGCCGTGAGGTGGAGGAGTATTTCGGACGGAGCTACCTCGAAGGACGCACCCCGGCGTCCTGTACGCGTTGCAATACGCAGGTCAAGTGGCCTTCGCTGGCGGCCTATGCCGATTCGGTCGGTGCGCGGTGGATTGCCACGGGGCACTATTTCCGCATCCGCACCGTCGGCGGACGGCGCTACGTTGCCCGGGCGCTCGATGCGCGCAAGGACCAGTCCTACTACCTGTGGGGACTTGCGCCCGAGCTGCTCGAACGGGTGGTGACGCCGATGGGCGACGTGCTGAAGGAGTCGCTGCCGCAGCGCCCCGGTGTGCGTGAGAGCATGGGGGTCTGTTTCCTGAGGGGCCGAGGTTGCCGGGCATGGCTCGAGGAGCGTTATGGCCGTCAGCCGTCGGGAGAGGTCGTGGGCCTCGACGGATGCCTGCTCGGCCGCCACGACGGCGTGGCTTTCTATACGGCCGGGCAGCGTCGCGGGTTGTCGCTGCCGGCGGGCATGGCCGTTGTGTCTGTCTCTTATACACATCTCCGAGCCCACGAGACATCTCAGGATCTCG
>UQNV01000001.1 GCA_900542505.1 uncultured Alistipes sp. | reverse complement strand
GAGATCCTGAGATGTCTCGTGGGCTCGGAGATGTGTATAAGAGACAGCTCCGGGGCTCTTGCGGGCGGTCGGGGCGGGCTGCCTTGCAGGGCGCGTCGGCCCTGTCTCGGGGCAAAAAGTCCGGCGGGCGCTTATTGCTCTGTTATGCCGTGTGTTGCGCTGCATGCCGGGGTGTTTGTACGGGCGCGAGTGGTGTCGTTTCGGCTCGCGTCCGTGCTTTTGCCCGATATTTGCTATCCTGCTGTATTGCTGGCATCTGGGCCCCAAAAGAAAAAAATGAAAAAAAATGACGGTTTGTTGGCAGATACATAAATTAAATGTATATTTGCAATCTGAAAATTTGTAAAGGACTTAATTTTAATACCATAGAAAAATGACCAAGGCAGATATCGTAAGCGAAATCGCAAAGAGCACCGGCGTGGAGAAGGTGCAGGTACAGGCAATTGTCGAGGCTTTCATGGAGAGCATCAAGACTTCGCTGACCAATAATAATAATGTATATCTTCGCGGATTCGGCAGCTTCATCGTCAAGAAGCGTGCAACGAAGGTGGCCCGCAACATCTCGAAGAACACCACCATCACCATTCCCGAACACAACATTCCTGCTTTCAAGCCCGCAAAGAGCTTCGCAGCGAAAGTGAAGTAATCAAATAAATCCAAGAACCTCTTAAAATTTTAAGCACTATGCCGAACGGAAAGAAGCATAAGCGTCACAAGATGGCCACGCACAAGCGTAAGAAGCGTCTTCGCAAGAATCGCCACAAGAAAAAGTAGGGTAGCACCTCCGTGCTAAACGATAGATAAAGCTAAAGGGGCCCCGGGCTCTTTTAGCTTTACCTATTTTCTCCTGAAGGCATTTCCCGTGCAGGGAAGTGTGTGTACAGAGCCGTTGCGGTTCGGCTCGCAATACAACCGCATGCGGGAGCCATTCCTTCGTTCATCACTCGCAGCAGGGGCTCCCAGTGTCATTGGAGTTCGCCGCCGCTCCACATCCCGAATGCGGCCTTGCACAATTTCATCCACAGCGCCCGGCTCCCGGAGCGCGAACACGATATACATGAACAAGGAATTAATCGTAAACGTTAACCCGACGGAGATTTCCATCGCCCTGTGCGAGGACAAGGTGCTCGTCGAGCTCAGCAAGGAGCAGTGCCAGACGGGGTTTGCCGTGGGAGACATCTATCTGGGTCGGGTGCGTAAAATCATGCCGGGTCTCAACGCGGCATTCGTCAACATAGGGCACGAAAAGGATGCCTTCATCCACTACCTCGATTTGGGAAACCAGTTTCCCTCGCTCCAGAAGATGGTCGAGTCGCAGCAGCCCGGCAAACGGGGCCTGCGCACCGAGACGATGAAGCTCGAACCGGCACTCGACAAGAGCGGCAAGATATCGAGCTATCTGCAGGTGGGCCAGAGCATCATGGTCCAGGTGGCCAAGGAGGCCATCTCGACCAAGGGCCCCCGTCTGACGTCGGACATCTCGCTGGCCGGCCGCAACGTGGTGCTGGTGCCCTTCTCGTCGAAGGTCTTCCTCTCGCAGAAAATCCGCTCGGCCGACGAAAAGAAGCGTCTGAAGCGGATTGCCGCCGCGGTGCTGCCCAAGAATTTCGGCGTCATCATCCGCACGGCTGCCATGGAGGCCAAGGACGAGGATATCGAGCACGACATCCAGACGCAGATTGACCGCTGGCGCAAGACCGTGGCCGCCATCCGCAAAAACGTCGAGTCGGTTCCCGCCCAGCTCATGAGCGAGATGAGCCGCGCAAACACGATTATACGCGACTCGCTCAACGACTCCTTCTCGCAGATTGCCGTCGACGACGAGGCGATGTACAACGAGATTCGCAACTACATCAAGCTCATCGACCCCTCGATGGTCAAAATCGTCAAGCTCTACAAGGGCAATGTGCCGATTTTCGACAATTTCGACATCTCGAAGCAAATCAAGTCGCTCTTCGCCAAGTATGTCTCGCTGCGCCGCGGCGCCTACCTCATCATCGAGCATACGGAGGCGATGAACGTCATCGACGTCAACTCGGGCAACCGCACCAAGGCCGAGGACAACCAGGAGCAGACGGCCATGGACGTCAACCTGGCCGCCGCCAAGGAGATTGCCCGCCAGCTGCGTCTGCGCGACCTGGGCGGCATCGTCATCATCGACTTCATCGACCTGCACAAGGCGCAGAACCGCCAGGCGCTCTACGACGAGATGGTCCGGCTCATGGCTACCGACAAGGCCAAGCATACGGTGCTGCCGCTCACCAAGTTCGGTCTGATGCAGATTACGCGCCAGCGCGTGCGTCCCGTGGCCGTCGAGAGCGTTTCGGACGTCTGCCCCACCTGCAACGGCACGGGCAAAATCGAACCCACGGTGCTGCTCGACAAGAAAATCGAAAACCAGATTTCGCTGCTCGCGCTCGACCGCGGCCACAAGTACATCAAGCTGGTGGTGAGCCCCTATGTGGCTTCGTACCTGCGCAAGGGCTTCTGGTCGCTGCGCCGCCGCTGGGAGTGGAAATACAAGGCCCGCATCCGCGTGGTCGAGGACCAGAGCATCGGCATCATCGAGGTGCATTACCACGACCGCAAGGACAACGACCTGATTAACGTCAACAAGTGAGCCGACCCGGGCGGCCGCTTCACCGGGAGCCGGGCCCGGCTCCCGTTTAACCCATAACCGTTCGGAATGCTTCCGAGTCAGCAACTGGCGCAATTCGCCGCCGAATCGAAACCCTTCGCAACCCTGTGCCGCGAACTCGGGCGCAGGGCGTCCACCGTCCATCTGAAGGAGCTGGTCGGCGGGGCGCTGCCGTTCTATGCCGCGGCCGCCATCGCCCGCACGGGGGGCGTGCATGTGTTCGTGGCCGAGGACCGCGATGCCGCGGCCTATCTGCTCAACGACTTCTACGGCCTGCTCGACGAGTCGCGCATCTGCTTCTTCCCCTCCTCCTACAAACGCTCGGTGGCCTATGGCGCCGAGGATGCCCAGGGCGTCGTGCAGCGTACGGCCGCCCTGATGGCCATCCGTTCGCTCAAGGAGGGCTATGTCGTCGTCTGCACCTATCCCGAGGCGCTGGCCGAACGCGTGGCCGATGCCGAAACGCTCGGCCGCGATACGATTCGTGTCGCCGTGGGCGACAGCATCTCGCCCGAGGTGCTGGTCGATGCGCTGGTCGATGCCGGTTTCGAGAAGGTCGACTTCGTCTACGAACCGGGGCAGTATTCGGTCCGCGGCGGTATCGTCGACGTCTTCTCCTATTCGGAGAGCAAGCCCTACCGTGTCGATTTCTTCGGCGACGAGGTCGACTCCATCCGCCGGTTCGAAATCTCGAGCCAGCTCTCGGCCGACAAGCTCGACCGGGTCGAGATTCTGCCCGACCTCACGGCTTCGGGCTCCTCGTCGGAGCGTGTCTCGCTCGCCCGGTTCATCGGTGATGCGGCCACCTTCTGGTGCTACGACGCCGATTACGTGCTGCGCCGCATCAACGACCTGCGGCGCAAGGTGGTGGCCGACCTCGAGGACCCGGCCCAAATCGACCGCCTGCTGACCAGCCGCAACGGGCTGTTGTCCGACATCGGCGGCAGCCGCCTGCTGATGCTGCGCGACAATCTCAAGGAGCGGCCGGCCGATGCCGAGGTGCTCTTCTCGACGGCCCCGCAGCCCGCCTTCAACAAGAATTTCGTCCTGCTGGCCGACGACATGATTCGCAACGGCCTGCGCGGATACGAGACCTACATCCTCTCGGAAAACCGCGCGCAGATGGAGCGTCTGGGCAACATCTTCCACCAGATTGGCCGCGGCCAGGTGGTGGTGCGTCCCCTTGCGCTGACGCTCCACGAGGGGTTTGTCGACAACGACCTGAAGCTCTGCCTCTATACCGACCACCAGATTTTCGACCGCTACCAGCGTTACCGCATCAACGGCGAAATCAAGCGCGACGAGCAGATGACCATCGCCGAGCTCAACCAGCTGCGGCCGGGCGACTACGTGGTCCACATCGACCACGGCGTGGGCCGCTTCGACGGGCTGGTCAAGATTACGGAGAACGGCAAGACGCACGAGGCCATCAAGCTGGTCTACAAGGATGGCGACGTGCTCTTCGTCAACGTCCACTCGCTCCACCGCATTTCGCGCTACAAGTCGGGTGACGGCGAACCGCCGAAGGTCTACAAACTCGGCACGGGGGCCTGGCAGAAGCTCAAGAATGCGGCCAAGAAGGCCGTCAAGGATATCTCGCGCGAGCTCATCGCCCTCTATGCGCGCCGCAAGGCGTCGAAGGGCTTCGCCTTCTCGCCCGACAGCTACCTCCAGCACGAGCTCGAGGCGTCGTTCCGCTGGGAGGATACGCCCGACCAGCAGGCCGCCACGGCCGCCATCAAGAAGGACATGGAGTCCGACCAGCCGATGGACCGGCTCGTCTGCGGCGACGTGGGCTTCGGCAAGACCGAGGTGGCCATCCGCGCCGCCTTCAAGGCGGCCACCGACGGCAAGCAGGTGGCCGTGCTGGTGCCGACGACCATCCTCGCGCTGCAGCACTACCGCTCCTTCTCCGAGCGCCTGCGCGACTTCCCGGTGCGCATCGAGTACCTCAACCGGACCAAGACGGCCAGGGAGGTGGCCCAAATCCGCGAGGAGCTCGCCTCCGGGCGTATCGACATCCTCATCGGCACGCACAAGATGCTCGGCCGCCAGATTCGCTTCAAGGACCTCGGCCTGCTGATTATCGACGAGGAGCAGAAGTTCGGCGTGGCGGCCAAGGAGAAGCTCACCCAGATGAGCGTCTCGGTCGATACGCTGACGCTGACGGCAACCCCCATTCCGCGTACGCTGCAGTTCTCGCTCATGGGGGCGCGCGACCTGTCGGTCATCTCGACGCCGCCGCCCAACCGCCAGCCCATCGTCACCGAGTCGCATGTCTTCTCGGAGGAGATTGTGCGCGACGCCATCGAGGCCGAGCTCGCCCGCGGCGGTCAGGTCTACTTCGTCCACAACCGCGTGGAGGACCTTGCCACGCTGCAGGGGCTCATCTCGCGCCTATGTCCCAAGGCGCGGGTAGGCGTCGGCCACGGCAAGATGCCGGCCGAGCAGCTCGAAAAGCTCATCATGGATTTCATCTACGGCGAATTCGACGTGCTGTTGTCGACCACCATCGTCGAGAACGGCATCGACATTCCCAATGCCAATACCATCATCGTCAACAACGCCCATCACTTCGGTCTGAGCGACCTGCACCAGCTGCGCGGCCGCGTGGGTCGCAGCAACCGCAAGGCCTACTGCTACTTGCTCTCGCCGCCCGAAGAGCTCCTGACGCCCGACGCCCGGCGTCGGCTGCGCGCCATCGAGGAGTTCTCGGACCTCGGTTCGGGCTTCAACATCGCCATGCAGGACCTCGATATCCGCGGTGCGGGCAACCTGCTGGGTGCCGAGCAGAGCGGATTTATCGCCGACATCGGTTTCGAGACCTATCAGAAAATCATGAACGAGGCCATCGCCGAGCTGCGTGCCGAAGGCCTGCAGGTGCCCGAGCTGAGCGAGGCCGAGCAGAAGGTCGTCGGCCGGATGGGCTTCATCGACGACGCCCACATCGAACTGGAGGTCGAGGCCGGCCTGCCCGATACCTACGTCAGCCAGCAGGCCGAGCGCCTGAAACTCTACCGCGAGCTCGATTCGACGAAGGACGAGGAGGCGCTCAGGGCCTTCGAGAGTCGTCTGGTGGACCGTTTCGGTCCGCTGCCGCATGCTGCCCGCGAGCTGCTCGACGTCGTGCGTCTGCGCTGGGAGGCCATCCGTCTGGGCATGGAGCGCGTCAAGGTCAAGAACGGGCTGATGATTGTGCAGTTCGTCGGCGAGGAGAATTCGCCCTTCTACAAGAGCGACGTTTTCATGGAACTGCTGCGCCGCGTCACGCAGCAGCCTGCCCGATTTGTGCTCAAACAGCACAATAATCGGCTGGCGATGACCGTTAGGAATGTCAAGAACGTCGAGGAGGCGTGGAAAACCCTGCAACAGCTGTGAATCTGATTGTCGACATAGGGAACACGCTGACCAAGACGGCCGTCTCCTGTCCGGAGGGATTCCGGGTCGGGGAGCCCGTCGCGGAGCTTACGGCCGGGTCGGTCGACGCCCTGCTGGAGCGCTGGCCCGAGGTCGACCGGGCCATTGTCGCCTCGACCCGCGGCGAGCAGGCGCGCCGACATGCCGTCGACCTGCTGCGCCGGCGGCTCGCCCGCGTGGTGGAGTTTTCGCCCGATGTTCCGGTGCCGCTGGGAAACGCCTACCGTACGCCGCGTACGCTGGGCAGCGACCGTCTGGCGGCCGCCGTTGCGGCCAACGACATCTATCCCGACCGCAATGTGCTGATTGTCGATTTCGGCACGGCCGTGACGGTCGATTTGGTGACTGCCGACAACACGTTCCGGGGAGGCAACATCGCTCCGGGCATGCAGATGCGTTTCCGCGCGCTGCACGACTATACGGCCAGCCTTCCGCTGTGCGGCGAAGAGGGCGAGCCCGAGCTGCTGGGCACGACGACCGAGACGGCCATCCGGGCTGGGGTGCTCTGCGGCATGCTCTTCGAAATCGAAGGCTACATCGCACGCATGCGCGCGCTTTACGGCGACCTCTGCGTGATTTTTACGGGCGGCGACGCGAAATACTTTGCTAAACGAATTAAAAATACGATATTTGCAGACTGTAATTTGGTCTTTCGCGGATTGAACAGAATTTTAGAGTACAATGCAAGTGAAGAAAACCCTATTCTGCCTGGCCGTTGCGGCAGCAGCCCTCATCCCGGCAGCCCTTTCGGCCCAGACGAGCAGCATTAACGCTTTCTCTCCCTATACGATGTACGGCATCGGCGAACTCAATACGCAGGGGACGCTGCCGACGCGTTCGATGGGCGGTGTGGGTGTTGCCATGCGGAACTCGGGTATGATGAACCTGCTCAATCCCGCTTCGTACAGCGTTGCGCCGCAGAAGAGCTTCCTTTTCAACTTCGGCGTCGAGGGCCAGAACTACTACAACGCGCAGACGGCCGAGGGTGTGGCCAAGCGCACGGCCTACAATACGTTCAACTTCCACGACATCGCCTTTCAGGTTCCCGTGACCAAGAAGCTCGGCCTGGGCTTCAGCCTCACGCCCTACAGTTCGGTGGGTTACCGCGTGAAGTACAACCAGACCTACGGCGGTATGGAGGACGACCCCATCTGGGGCAACGTGGGCCGCATCCAGTATCAATACCAGGGTGAAGGCGACGTGACGGAGGTCAAGCTGGGCCTGGGCTGGGAGGTAGTCAAGAACCTTTCGGTCGGTCTGGCCGTCCAGTACTACTGGGGCGACATCGACCGTACGTTCGTCATGACCCCGCAGGCCATTACGGGCGACGGCTCCTTTGCGTCGACCGTCGGTACCGACAACTACAACGTCTCGTCGTTCAAGGGCCAGGTGGGCGTGCAGTGGAACGCCATCGTCGACCGCAAGCGGCTGCTGACGGTGGGCGCCACCTACGACTTCGGCGGTGACCTCAATCCCTCGGTGACCAAGAGCATCTATGTGGGCGACCTCTACAACACCACCGTCAAGGGCGATACCACCCGCATGGCGCTGGTGCTGCCCCGACAGCTGGCCGTCGGCGTCTTCTACCAGACTTCGAAGTGGGCCGTCGGCGCCGACTACGTCTATCAGGACTGGGGCGGACGCAACGGCGGCGTCGAACATACGGGTGTCAGCGGCTCGGACATGAACTCGTTCGAGGTGGCCTATACCGATACGCACACCGTCAAGCTGGGTGTCGAGTTCACCCCCAACCGCTACGATATCCGCCGTTTCCTCAAGCGATGGGCCTACCGCGCCGGTTTCCGCTACGGAACCTATCACCAGACCTTCGGCGGGCAGCGTCTCGACCAGATGGCGGTGACGCTCGGCGTGGGCATTCCGGTCAAGTACCGTGCCTTTTCGTCGATTGACATCGGCGTGGAGTACGGCATGCGCGGCTTCAACGTCGCCGAGCGGCTGGGGCTGGTCCGCCAGCAGTACATCAAGTTCGCCATCGGATTCACACTCTTCGCCGGAGCCGAGAACAACGAGTACTGGTTCCTGCGTCCGAAGTATGATTAAAGGGGTAAAATTTGTATTTCTGTCGGTTTCGTCGTAATTTTGCACGTCCGATGGACAAAATCGGCCGCCGAGCACAAGACGAGCACAAGCAACAACAATAAAACAAATACATAAATCAACCCATGAAACACGTCAAAATTTTACTCGCAGCCGCAGCCTGCCTGGTCGCTACGGCTTCCATGGCCCAGGACCTGAACTCCCCCCAGTATGCCAAGTGGGGCTCTACGCTTGAGGAAAAACAGCAGAACATCCTGAACAGCAACTTCCTGAAGGAGTCGTGCGACAACCGCGACTACGATGCGGCTGCTCGCTATCTCAATGCGTTGATTAAGAGTTGCCCCGAGGCATCGTCGGCCATTTATCAGCGCGGCGCCATCGTCTATAAGAACAAAATCAACCGCGCGAAGAGCCTTGCCGAGAAGAACGCCTATGTCGACTCGCTGATGCTCATGTACGACCTGCGCGCCAAGTACTTCGGCGACAACCCCAAGCAGGGTACCGCCTACATCCTCGACCGCAAGGCCCGCGAGTATGTCATCTACCGTCCGGCCGACCGTGCCGGCATCCGCAAGTTCTTCCGTGAGGCCATCGAGGCCGGCGGCGAGAATGTGGACCCCGAAACCGTAGCGCTCTACTTCGGCAACCTCTGCGAGGACTACAAGACCACCGACGAGGTGATGCCCGACGAGGTGATTTCGGAGTATGACCGTCTGTCGCCCATCTTCGAGAACAACCCCGACGCCATCGAGAGCAAGAATCAGTTCGATGCAGCGTTCGGTCTGAGCGGTGCCGCCAACTGTGAGAACCTCGAGAAGCTCTTCAGCAGCAAGCTGGAGGCCAACCCCGAAGACGAGGCCGTGCTGGCACAGGCCGTGTCGCTCATGTCGCGCGCCAACTGCGACGGCGAGTTCTTCTTCACCACCGCCGAGAAGTACTACACGGTTCACCCCACGTCGGAGACCGCCCTTTCCCTGGCTCAGGTTTTCCAGAACAAGGGTGAATACGACAAGGCCATCAAGTATCTGAACGAGGCGCTTGCCACCGAGACCGACAACGCCGAGCGCGAGAAGCTGCTCGTCCGCATCAGCCTCGTCGATATGGTTGCCAACAATTTCTCGGGTGCTGCCGCCGCTGCCCGCCAGGTGCGCGAGCTCAACCCCGAGAACGGTCTCGCGTACTTCGTACTGGCTCAGTGCTATGCCGCTTCGGCCGCTTCGTGCGGCGGTTTCGCCGGTCAGGCTGCCTTCTGGGCCGCTTACGACACGATGTCGCAGGCCGTGAGTCTGCTCCAGAACAACCCCGAGTATCTCGACACCGCCAAGTCGGCCCTCTCGGCTTACCGCGGCCACTTCCCCACGTCGGAGGAGTGCTTCTTCAACGAGCTGCAGGAGGGTGCCCGTTACACCGTAACGTGCGGCACGGCTGCCGGTGTGGTTACGACCGTTCGTGCCCGCTAACCGCTCCGAATGGGACCGAATTTACTGAAGTATCTCAAGGTAGCACTTTCCGTTGCGGGAAGTGCTATCTTGCTATTCTCCTGCGAAGAGAGCGAACGGGGCGCCGCTTCGGCAAACAACGACAAGCTGATGAACGAATACAGCGAAAACCTGTCGATTGTCATGTCGCAGAACGGTCGCCGTTCGTACCATTTCGACACGCCGCTCCTCGAAGGCTACATGCTGGGGCCGGAGCCCTATCGCGAATTCCGCAAGGGTGTGAAAATCACCACCTACAAGGATGACTCGCTCGCTTCGGTCGATGCCGTGCTGACGGCCAACTACGCCATCTATTACGACAAGCGCGAGCTTTGGGAGGCCAAGGGCAACGTCGTGGTCGAGAAATCGGACGGCAAGACGCTCTATACGCAACAGCTCTTCTGGAATGCCCGTACGGGCAAAATTTATTCGAACGTCGATTCGAAAATCGTCCAGAGCGGCGGTCGCGATGTCTTCATCGGCGAAGGCTTCGAGTCCGACGAGGAGTTCAAGGACTGGCGTTTCCGCCGGATGAAGGGGCAGATGGAGGTGGATGCGACTCCCCGCCAGCCTGCCGACTCGGCCGGCAGCGCGTCGCGCGATACGGTGGAGCGCAAGCCCCGGGCGACGCGGAGCGAGCCGACGGCCAGACCCCTGCAGCCTGCCGCCTCGGTTCCTGCACCCCGACCCGCAGCTCCGGCGGTGCGCCGCGACAAGGAGCCGACGGCTCCGACGGCCGCAGTTCCCAGTCTGCAGGGGGCGGCCGAAAGTGTCTCGGAGGCGGAACGCAAGAGAGACATGCGCAATACGGAACGCCTCGAACTGGCTGCTCCTGCTACACTCGGAGCTGCAGAGCCTGCCCGGGAACCCGATTCGAAATAAGCACACGAAACGATGCTGACATCCGTCATACTGATTGCCGTCATGCTTCTGCTCTCGGCCTTCTTTTCGGGGATGGAGATTGCCTTCACGAGCAAGAACCGCCTCAAGTTGGAAATCGACCGCAAACAGAGCCGAATGTTCGACTTCATAGCCGACATCTTCGCCCGTCATCCGGGACAGTATATCACCACCATCCTGGTGGGCAACAACATCGCGCTGGTCATCTATTCGCTCTACATGTCGCTGCTGCTGCGCGGCATCTTCGGCCTGTTGGGCTGGGAGCAGATTGCCCGCGAAGGGTCGGTGGCCATCGAGACGGCCGTTTCGACCGTGATTATCATCTTCGTGGCGGAATTCCTGCCCAAGTCGGTCTTCCGCAACAGCCCCAATTTCTACTACCGCTCGCTCGCGCCGGTCATCTATTTCTTCTACATCGTGCTCTATCCCATTGCGCGGTTGACGACGCTCATCTCGCAGGGCATCCTCTGGGTTGCCGGGCGCCGCGTGAAGCGTCAGGTCTCGGAGCCTCAGTTCGACCGCGAGGACCTCGCCGCGCTGCTCGATTCGGCCGGCACGGAGCAGGGCCCCGAACCCGACCAGGAGCTGAAGCTCTTCCAGAATGCACTCGATTTTGCCGACCTGCGCGTGCGCGACTGCATGGTCCCGCGTGTCGACATCGAGGCCGTCGACCTCGACAATACGACCCTCCAGCAACTCACGGCGCGCTTCGTCGAGACGAAGTACTCGCGTATCTTCGTCTGGCGCAAGAGCATCGACAACATCGTCGGCTATGTCAACTCGAAGAGCCTCTTCACGGCTCCCGAGAGTCTCGAAAGCGTGGTGATGGAGGTGAATTTCGTCCCCGAGACCATGCCGCTGCAGTCGGTGCTCGAGAACTTCATCAAGCATCGCAGCAACGTGGCCGTCGTCATCGACGAGTTCGGCGGTACGGCTGGCATCATCTCGCTGGAGGATGTGCTGGAGCAGATTTTCGGCGAAATCGAGGACGAGCACGATGTCCCCGACCTGATTGAGAAGCAGGTCGGCGAGCAGGAGTGGGTCTTCTCGTGCCGCCTGGAGGTGAAGTACCTCAATGAGAAGTACGACCTGGGCATCGAGGAGAGCCGCGAGTACGATACGCTTGCCGGCTTCATCCTCTTCCACAACGAGGGCATCCCGTCGGCCGGCGACACGGTCTCGGTGGGGAACCTTCAGGTGAAGATTCTGCGGACGACCCGTTCGCGCATCGAGCTGGCGCGCGTCCGCAAGCTCTGAGCTGCGCCTGCACACGGGCTGCGGGCCGGCCGCGGTTGTCGGGCCGGTCGGAGTCCGGCGGCGGAACGCTCGCTCCGGCAGCTTGTGCCGGCGGGGATTTTTCCGCTTTTTTATGGCATATTTACGAGAATATTTATTATCTTTGGCCCTAATTCGGAACGCCTTCTGCCCGTCTCGGCTCTGCCGGGTCGGACGCCGCTCCCGAGCGGTCGGGCCCGCACCGTGCAAACAAATATTTAACGTTTTCATATGGCAAGTTTAAACACCTTACGGACCAAGTTCGGCATCGTGCTCTCGATTATCATCGCACTCGCCCTCTTGGCATTCATCCTTTCGCTGAAGACCGAGATGGGATTCTCGGGCAATGACCCTCGTGTGGGTGTCATCGACGGTGAGAAAATCAACTATTCGGAGTATTACGAGACCTACGAGCGCGTCCGTTCGCAGAGCGGCGCCGTCGAGTCGGACGAGCAGCAGTCGGCCATGCTGGCCAACGCCGCCTGGCAGCAGCTCTTCTCGAAGTATGTGCTCGACCCGGGCTTCGAGCGTCTCGGCATCCGTGTGACCGAGCCCGAGCGTCTGGCCATGGTGAGCGGCGAGCAGCCCTCGCAGGCCTTCTACAACGCCTTTGCCGACCCCCGTACGGGTTCCTACAATGTGGCTGCCGTCAGCCAGTTCCTCGCCCAGGCCGAGACCAACGCCCAGGCGCAGGCCGCATGGCAGGCACTCAACGAGCAGGCTCGTCTCGAGCGTCTCTTCCAGAAGTATATGGGCCTTGTGCGCGGCGGCACCTATGTCAACGCCCTCGAGGTGGAGAGCGGTGTGGCTTCGGCCAACAACACCTACTCGGGCAAGTGGGCCGGCAAGAAGTACGCGTCGCTTCCCGACTCGCTCTTCACGGTCACCTCTTCGGAGATGAACGCCTACTACAAGAGTCACAAGGAGATGTTCAAGCAGCAGCCCTCGCGTACGCTTTCGTACGTCATCTTCGAGGTGAACCCCACCGATGACGACATGCTCGCACTGGAGAACCAGGCCAAGGAGGTCGGTGCCCAGTTCGCTTCGGCCGAGGATGTGCGTTCCTTCGTGCGCGGCAACCGCAACGGCCACATTGCCGACAACTACGTCGCAGCGGCACAGCTTACCGACGAGGAGGCCGAGGCGCTGACTGCAGGCAAGCAGTATGGTCCCGTGCTGAAGAACAACGAGTGGACGATGGCCCGCGTGCTCGATGCCAAGACGGCTCCCGATTCGCTGGGTGTCCGCCACATCGTGCTTCCCTATACGCAGGAGGCGCTGGCCGACAGCCTCATGGGCGTGCTGCGCAACGGCGGCGACTTTGCCGCACTGGCATCGCAGTATTCGGTCTACGACGCTACGGCCGCCAATGGCGGCGAGGTGGGCGTGCTGCCCTTCTCGGCTTTCACGGGCGAGTTCGCCGAGTCGCTTGCCGGCGCCAAGAGCGGCGACATCGTGAAGATTGCTTCGGGTGACGCCATCCAGATTATGCAGGTTTACCGTGCCGACAAACCGTCGAAGCACTACCGGATTGCCACCATCACCTATCCCCTCGAGGCCTCGACGGCTACCCGCACCCAGGTGCACAACACGGCCGGCACCTTCACGGTGAACGCCAAGGAGTCGTTTGCCGATGCCGCTACGACGGCTGCCGTGACGCCGCGCGTTGCCACGCTCGCGCAGGGCGACCGGACGATTCGCGGTCTGGAGGATTCGCGTGAGGTTGCCCGTTGGGCCTACGGTGCCGAGGTCGGCGATGTTTCGGAGATTTTCACCGTCGGCAACGACTATGTTGTCGCTACGTTGACCGATATCGACAACGACGAGTATGCAGCTCCCGAGAAGGTCGCTTCGCAGATTCGCATGCAGCTGCTCCGCGACAAGAAGTATGACGCCATCCTGAAGGAGCTTTCGGGCTCGACCCTCGAGGAGCAGGCTGCAAGCCTCGGCTCGGAGGTTGCCGACTTCAGCAATGTCTCCTATGCCTCGTTCTACGTGAACGGCCCGGGCATCGAGCCGCGTCTGGTGGGCGCAATCGCCTCGACGACCGAGAAGGGTGTCGTTTCGGCTCCCGTGAAGGGCATGTCGGGCCTCTATGTCTTCGTTGTCGACGACATCCAGACCGAGGAGAAGCAGACGGCCGAGGGCGAGAAGGTTCGTGCACAGGCCGTGGCCGAGAACATGGCTCAGCAGATGGCGCTTCCCGCCATCCAGCAGATGGCCGATATCCAGGACCTCCGCGGCAAGTATTTCTAATCGAGCGGGGTTTTCCCGAGACGAAAGAGCCGGACTCTCCGCAGTCCGGCTCTTTCTTTTTGCCGTTTTTTTTCGTATCTTTCGGTGTCGAATCTTCCGCGTCGGTCGATTCGCGTAAAACATGCATCCATGAACAATTTCACGTATTACAATCCCACGCGCCTCGTCTTCGGCAAGGGGACGATTGCCCGGCTGTCGAAGCTCATACCGGCCGGCAAACGCTTTCTGGTGACTTTCGGTGGCGGCAGTGTCCGCAAGAACGGTGTATACGAGCAGGTTGCGCAGGCTCTCGAAGGGCGCGACTGGTTCGAATTCTGGGGCATTGAGCCCAATCCTTCGGTCGAGACGGTCCGCGAGGCCGTGGCGCTCGGCCGCGAAAAGCAGGTCGATTTCCTGCTGGCCGTAGGCGGCGGTTCGGTCATCGACGGCACGAAGCTCATTGCTGCCGGCCTCTGTTACGAGGGTGACCCGTGGGAGATTGTCCTCAAGGGCCAGGCTTCGGCGCAGCTCCCCTTCGCTACGGTGCTCACGCTGCCCGCGACGGGCTCCGAGATGAACAGCGGTGCGGTCATCTCGCGCCACGAGACGCGCGAGAAGCGGGCCTTCTACGGCACCTATCCGCAGTTCTCGGTGCTCGACCCCGAGGTGACCTACTCGCTGCCGAAGCGACAGATTGCCTGCGGTCTGGCCGATACGTTCGTGCATGTGCTCGAGCAGTATCTGACCACGCCGGGTCAGTCGCGGGTGATGGACCGCTGGGCCGAGGGTATTCTCCATACGGTGGTCGAGGTGGCTCCCCGGGCCCTCGGCGACGAGCGCGACTATGCGACGATGTCGGACTTCATGCTTTCGGCCACGCTGGCACTCAACGACATGATTCGCATGGGTGTAACGCAGGACTGGGCCACCCACATGATTGGCCACGAGCTGACGGCACTCCACGGCCTGACGCACGGTGCGACGCTGGCCATCGTTGCCGGCGGTACGATGCGCGTGCTGCGCGAGCAGAAGTGGGGCAAGCTGCTTCAGTTCGGCGAGCGTATCTGGGGCATTGCCGAGGGTACGGAGGAGGAGCGTGTCGAGCGTACGATTGCACGCACCGAGGAGTTCTTCCGTTCGCTGGGGCTCTCGACCCGCCTCTCGGAGGAGGGAATCGGCGAGGAGACCATTGCCGAAATCGAGCGCCGCTTCAATGCCGAGGGTGTTGCCTACGGCGAGGCCGGCAACGTCACGGGAGCCGTTGCACGCCGGATTCTCGAGGCCTGCCTCTGAGCAGAACTCTCCGCCTCGGGCCTTCCGGGGTCATGAAATGCAGCGGGACGGAGTCGTCGGACTCCGTCCCGCCGTTGTTTTGTGGGGAGCATCGCGCGTCGAGGGGGGGCCGTTCGTTCCGGGGCCGGTCAGCCGGCAGACAAAAGCGGGAGGCCGTGAGACCTCCCGCTTTTTCCTGCTGCGCGGCATATTCGATGCCGCAGCGGACGATATCCTACTCGCGCTTGCGGATGATTTCGCCGCCGTGGCGAATTGCCTCTTCGTTCTGCGGAAGCATTTTCCAGGCACGCTCCGGAAGCGACTTCTTCAGACCGACCATCACGTTCTCCATCTCGACGATAGGGCGCACCTTGAGGTATCCGCCCAGAATCATCGTGTTGAAGAGCTTGGCCTGACCCATGCGGGCGCACTCGGCCGTAGCGTCAATCGTGTAGACCTCGATGTCCTTGCGTACGGGATGGCGCGTGATGCCGTTCGTGTCGTAAATCAGGATGCCGCCCGGCTTGACCATCGGCTCGAACTTCTCCATCGACTGCTGGTTGAGGATGATGGCCGTGTCGAACTCATGGGCGATGGGCGACGAGATTCTCTTGTCCGAAAGAATCACCGTCACGTTGGCCGTACCGCCACGCATCTCGGGGCCGTAGGAGGGCATCCACGTCACCTCGAAATCCTGCATGACGCCCGAGTAGGCGAGTATCTTTCCCATCGAGAGGACGCCTTGTCCTCCGAAACCTGCGATAATTAACGTCTCTTTCATAGTTCGTCCTCTCTTATTTTACCTCCTTGATATCGCCCAGGGGGTAGAAGGGCAGCATGTTCTGCTCGAGCCACTCGTTCGAGGCCACCGGCGAGAGTTTCCAGCCGCTGTTGCAGGTCGAAACGACCTCCACCAGCGAGAAGCCCTTGCCCTCCATCGAGCGCTGGAAGGCCTTCTTGATGGCCGCCTTGCACTTGCGGACGTTGGCCGGCTTGTGGACGCTCTGGCGCGTGATGTAGGTGGCGCCGTCCAGATGGGCCATCATCTCGGCAATCTTGTAGGGATAGCCGTTCAGGTGGGCATCGCGGCCATAGGGCGTCGTTGCCGTCTTCATGCCCAGCAGCGTCGTCGGGGCCATCTGTCCGCCCGTCATGCCGTAGATGGCGTTGTTGATGTAGATGGCCACCACGTTCTCGCCGCGGGCAGCCGCGTGAATCGACTCCGCCGTACCGATGGCCGACAGGTCGCCGTCGCCCTGGTAGGTGAAGACCATGTTCTCGGGGTGGAGACGCTTGACGGCCGTCGCAACGGCCAGCGCACGTCCATGTGCCGCCTCAATCCAGTCGATATCGATGTAGTTGTAGGCGAATACCGAGCAGCCTACGGGCGATACGCCCACGGCCTTGTCGGCGAGGCCCAGCTCTTCGATGACCTCGGCGACGAGCTTGTGCACCGTACCGTGGCTGCAGCCCGGGCAGTAGTGCATGACATTGTCCGTGATGAGTTTCGGTTTCGAATAAACCAGATTCTCCTGTTTGATTTCAACCTCTGCCATCGTCTTTACTTTTTAATCAGTTTTTCCTTGAGCGCCTCGAGCACCTCGTCGGGCGCGAACATCATGCCGCCCTGGCGTCCGTAGTGTTCCACGGGAGCCTTGCCGTTGACGGCCAGCCGAACATCCTGGACCATCTGGCCGGCGTTGAGCTCGGCCGAGAGGAAGCCCTTCACGCCGCGCTCGGCCAGTTCGGCAATCTGCCGCGTGGGGAACGGGTAGAGCGTGATGGGACGCAGCAGTCCGACCTTCAGACCCTCGGCACGGGCCATCTCGACCGTTGCCGAGCAGATACGGGCCGACGAACCGAATGCCACGATGACGTATTCGGCATCGTCGCACTGGATGGCCTCATAGCGTACCTCGTTCTCCTCGAGGGCCTTGTACTTGGCCTGCAGACGCTGGTTGATGACCTCCATCTTCTCGGACTGCAGCTCGAGCGAGGTGACGATGTTGCGCTCGCGGTCGGCGGGTTTGCCGTATGCGGCCCACGTCCGGCACTCGGCGGCAATCTCCTCGTTGGTGCGGCGCGGACGCTGCGGTGCGAGCACCACCTTCTCCATCATCTGACCGATGGCGCCGTCGGCGAGAATCATCGCCGGGTTGCGGTACTTGAAGGCCAGGTCGAAGGCCTCGGCCACGTGGTCGTGCATCTCCTGCACCGAGTTGGGGGCGAAGACAATCATGTGGAAGTCGCCGTGGCCGCCGCCCTTGCAGGCCTGGAAGTAGTCACCCTGCGAAGGCTGGATGGTGCCCAGGCCCGGGCCGCCGCGCTGGCAGTTGACCACAAGGCAGGGCAGCTCGGCGCCTGCCAGATAGCTCAGACCCTCGGACATCAGGCTGATGCCGGGGCTCGACGACGAGGTCATCACCCGCTTGCCGGTCGATGCGCCGCCGTATACCATGTTGATTGAAGAGATTTCGGACTCGGCCTGCAGCACGACCATGCCGGTGGTCTCCCACGGCTTGAGCTCCATGAGCGTCTCCATGACCTCCGACTGCGGAGTGATGGGGTAGCCGAAATATCCGTCGCAACCGTAGCGAATCGCAGCATGGGCGATTACCTCGTTGCCTTTCATCAGTTTTACCTCTTTCTCTGCCATAGCCTATTCGAATTTTTGACGATAAACCGTGATGACGCTGTCCGGACAGATAACCGCACACGACGCACAGCCGATGCAGGCGTCGGGATTCGCCATCATAGCCACGGGATATCCCTTCCCGTTAACTTCAGCCGACAGTTTCAGTACGTCGCACGGACACGAAGCCACGCAGACGCCGCATCCCTTGCATCGTTCCTTGTCGACAACGATAGTTCCTTTGATTTTAGCCATAAGCCGTTCTATTGTAAGTTGGTTGTGTCGCAGGAAAACCCCTTTCCCGGCATTTCGTAGGGTACTGTCTTCGACGAATGCGGGAAGGCTCCTTACAAATATACGAAAATTTCCCGTTCTCCGCTAATCGTTCGCAATATTTCTTTGCGAAAAAACGATAAACGGAAAGAAAAAAGTCCGGGACTGAGGTCCCGGACTTGGTCATGCCTTGGCGGCAGCGCGATTGGGCGGCGTCAGTTCCGGGCCTCCTCCTCGGCTTTGGGGTCGGCGCCGTAGCGGTTCTCACCCTGCGTACCGGGCAGCAGACTCCATACGAACAGCGTGATGCCGAGGCCTACCAGTGCAAGGCCGCCCACGATGGCGAAAATCGAGAGCCCGACGGGCAGACCGGCTGCACCCTGCAGTGCGGCTGCGAAGTATTTCATGCCCCATGCGAGCAGGATTACGACCCAAATGATGGAGGCGAGGTAGTACCAAAGCACCCATTTGCCCGAGCGGTTCGTGTCGTGGAGCCGGCGGACCATGACGGCGAGCTGCGGCAGCAGGATGAAGAGTCCGAAGAGTCCCGACAGCAGTATGCCGGTGGGCCCGAAGATGAGCCTGTCGAGCAGGCTGGCCACGATGGAGAAGATGAAGGTGAAGAGTACGAAGAACCAGTACTCCTTACGGCGTGCGCGGCCGCTGAAATTCACATAGTTGCGGATGCACTTGACGAACCATTTCATAGGCTGAGGATTTTTGTGTGTTGGTTTGACAGTGTAACAAAGATACGAAAAACTGCCCGACCGCAAACTTTTTGCCGCGATTTTTTTGCCGGCGGCCTCTTCCTGTGCGCCTCCGCTTTTTGCCGGCGATGTTTGCGGGAGCGCTCCCGGCTCTTTGCCGGTTCTGGAGCTTAAGCGAAAAAACGGAGAGCCGTGCCGCTCTCCGTTTTCCGGGGTGAACCCTCCCCCTGCGGCTGCAGCCGCACGGGTGCTGCCGGGGCATCAGTCGCCCTCGGCGAAGGAGTGGATGACTACGCCCGAGCGCAGCTTGGGCTCGAACCACGTCGTCTTCGGCGGCATGATGTTGCCCGTGTCGGCGATGTTGATGAGCTGCTGCATCGAGACGGGGTAGAGCGCAAAGGCCACGGCCATCTCGCCGCTGTCGACGCGGCGCTTCAGCTCGCCCAGACCGCGGATGCCGCCCACGAAGTCGATGCGCTTCGAGGTGCGCAGGTCCTTGATGCCGAGAATGCGGTCCAGAACCAGGTTCGAGAGCACCGTGACGTCGAGCACGCCGATGGGGTCGCTGTCGTCGTAGGTGCCCGCCTTGGCCGTGAGGCTGTACCAGTGTCCGCCCAGATACATCGAGAAGTTGTGCAGACCGGTGGGGTGGTAGGTCTCCGTACCCTTGTCCTCCACGACGAAGCTCTCCTCCAGCCGCTTGAGCAGCTCTTCGGGGGTCAGTCCGTTGAGGTCCTTCACCACGCGGTTGTAGTCGATGATGCGCAGCTGGTTGGCCGGGAAGGTGACGGCCAGGAAGTAGCAGTACTCCTCGTTGCCCGTATGGTTGGGGTTCTTGGCCTTGCACTCGGCGCCGACGCGTGCGGCGGCTGCCGTGCGGTGGTGTCCGTCGGCCACGTAGAGGGCCGGGATGCCGGCGAATATTTCGGTGATGCGGTCGATGGTCTTGCGGTCGCGGATGACCCAGAAGTGGTGTCCGAAGCCGTCCTCGGCCGTGAAGTCGTACTCGGGCGGGTTGTTCTTCACCACATCGGCCACAATCGCGTCGATTTCGGCATTGTCGGGATAGGCGAAGAAGACCGGCTCGATGTTGGCCTTCTGGTTGCGGACGTGAATCATGCGGTCCTCCTCCTTCTCGGTGCGGGTGAGCTCATGCTTCTTGATGGCTCCCGAGAGGTAGTCCTCGAAGTGGCAGCACATGGCCAGACCGTACTGCGTGCGGCCCTCCATCGTCTGGGCATAGATGTAGTAGTACTCCTCGGGGTCCTGGCTGAGCCATCCTTCGGCACGCCAACGGCGGAAGTTCTCGACGGCCTTGTCGTAGACCTCCTGTGCGTGCTCGTCGGCGATGGGGTCGAAGTCGATTTCGGGTTTGATGATGTGGAGCAGCGAGCGCTCGGTGGCTTCGGCCTTGGCCTCGACCGAGTTCAGCACGTCGTAGGGGCGCGAAGCCACCTCGGCGGCGTGCTCCTTGGGCGGACGGATGCCGCGGAAAGGTTTGATGCGTACCATGGTCTTGTTTTCGGTTGGTGCAGGCGCGGAAAACGGACGGATGCGCTCCGTCCGCCTTCCGCGTCGTGTCGTTCGGTGGATTACTTGTTTACCTGGAAACGGGTGTTGCCCGTCTTGAAGAAGTCGACAATCTGCCGTGCGGCGGCCAGTCCGGCGTTGAGGTTCGCCTCGGCGGTCTCGGCGCCCATCTTCTTGGGCGTCGCGAAGACGCGCTTGCCGAACTTCTCGTCGAGCTCGGCCTGATTGCCGGCGGCGATGTCGGTGATGTACTTCAGGTCCTCACGCTCCTCGAGGGCGCGGACCAGGCCGGCCTCGTCGATGACCTCCTTGCGGGCGGTGTTCACCAGCGTGGCCCCCTTGGGCATCGAGGTCAGCAGTTCGTAGCCAATCGAGCCGCGGGTCTGCTCCGTGGCGGGGATGTGCAGCGAGAGGAAGTCGGCCTTGGCGTAGAGCTCCTCGACCGAGCCCACGCGCTTCACGCCGTCGGCCTCGAATACGGCATCCTCCTTGATGAAGGGGTCGTAGGCGATGACCTCCATGCCCATGGCCTTGCCCTTGCGGCCCACCAGCTTGCCGACGTTGCCGTAGGCGTGGATGCCGAGGGTCTTGCCCATGATTTCATGGCCGGTGCCCGGGGTGAAGCGGTTGCGCGAGATGTAAATCATCATGGCGATGGCCAGTTCGGCCACGGCGTTCGAGTTCTGCCCCGGGGTGTTCATCACGACGATGCCGCGGGCGGTGGCGGCTGCCAGGTCGACGTTGTCGTAGCCTGCGCCGGCGCGGACCACAATCTTGAGCTGCGGAGCTGCGGCAATGACCTCGGCGGTCACCTTGTCGCTGCGGATAATCAGCGCGTCGACGTCGGCGACGGCCTCGAGCAGCTGCGCCTTGTCGGTATACTTTTCAAGCAGCGCCAGTTCGTAGCCTGCCTCCTCGACGATGTGTCGGATTCCATCCACGGCCTTCTGTGCGAAGGGCTTTTCGGTTGCTATGAGTACTTTCATGGTCTCTCTGATTTCGGTTGTGAACTCTTCCCGCCAGTCCCACGCCCTCACCTCGCCGGTGAGGGCGTCGTAACCGGTCGGTATGCGTGTGACGAGCGGCATGCCGGACTATTTGGCGTGTTTCTCGGCGAATTCGCGCATGCACTGCACGAGTACCTCGACGCTCTCCTTCTTGAGGGCGTTGTAGCACGAGGCGCGGAAGCCGCCCACCAGGCGGTGGCCCTTGATGCCCACGATGCCGCGCTCCTTGGTGAACTCCATGAATTCGGGAGCCAGCTCCTCATAGCCGTCGGCCATCACGAAGCAGATGTTCATCAGCGAGCGGTCCTCCTTCTCGACCGTGCCGCGGAAGAGCGGGTTGCGGTCGATTTCGTCGTAGAGCAGCTGAGCCTTCTCCTTGTTGCGGCGGTAGATTTCGTCGACACCGCCAATCGACTTGAGCCACTTGAGCGTCTCCTTCAGCACGTAAATCGGGAATACGGGAGGCGTGTTGAACATCGAGTTGTTCTCGACGTGGGTACGGAAGCTGACCATCGTCGGCAGGTCGCGCACCTGCTTGTCGAGCATATCCTCGCGGATGATGGCGAACACGACGCCTGCAGGGGCCAGGTTCTTCTGGGCGCCGCCGTAAATCATCGCGTACTTGGTCACGTCAATCGGACGCGAGAGGATGTCGGACGACATGTCGGCCACCAGAGGCACGGGCGAGGTGATATCCTCGTGGTACTCCGTACCGTAGATGGTGTTGTTCGAGGTGATGTGGAGGTAGTCCAGGTCGCCCGGGATGTCGAATCCCTTGGGAATATAGGTGAAGTTGCGGTCTTCCGAGGTTGCGAGCACTTCCACTTCGCCGTAGCGCTTCGCCTCCTTGATGGCCTTCTTCGACCATACGCCCGTATTGACGTAGCCGGCCTTCTTGCCGAGGAAGTTGGCGGGCACCTCATAGAACATCGTGCTGGCGCCGCCGCCGATGTAGAAAATCTTGTAGTTGTCCGGGATGTGGAGCAGTTCACGGAAGAGAGCGTCGGCCTCCTCCATCACCGCATCGAAATCCTTCGAACGGTGCGAAATCGAGAGCAGGGAGAGTCCCGTACCATTGAAATCGACGATGGCCTTTGCGGCGTTCTCGATAACCTCATCGGCAAGGATGGAGGGTCCGGCGTTGAAATTGTGCTTTTTCATGATAATCCGTATATGAATTAGTGCTTTTAGGTTGCGAACTGTTATTTGACTAACACAAATATATATAAAATATTCGGGACAATCCAAACTCTTGACGAAATAAATTTCAATGCCCGGGGCCCGACGGCGCCTTTTTGAATTGTTTTTACTAAATTTGCCGGGATTAAAGACCAATCTGCACCTCTTATGATAAAATCGATGACGGGCTTCGGCAAGGGCGAAGCCTCTTTCGGAACCAAGAAAATCACCGTCGAGCTCCGTTCGCTCAACTCCAAGCAGCTCGACCTGAATATCAAACTGCCGGCACTCTACCGCCAGTCGGAGACCGAACTCCGTAATTTTGTCTCGCAGCGGCTCCAGCGCGGCAAGGTCGATGTCTTCGTGACCGTCGAGAGCCAGCAGACGGAGACCTCGGCCCACATCAACAAGGAGGTGCTTGCCGCCTATGCCGCGGAGCTGCGCGAAGCGGCCCGCTATGCGAAGCTCAACGACGCGGGTGTCGGATACGACTCCGCCGCCCTGCAGGTGCTCATGCGCCTTCCGGACGTGGTTTCGGTCGAGGCCGAGCGCGTCACGGAGGAGGAGAGCGCCGCGCTGCTCGCCGCCGCGACCGATGCCGTCGAGCGGCTCGATGCCTTCCGCGTGCAGGAGGGGGCCGTGCTGATTGCCGACCTGCTGCGCCGCGTCGACCTCATCGAGACCTTCCGCGAGGAGGTTGTCCCCTTCGAGAAGGCCCGTACGGAGACTATCCGCGCGCGGATTCTCGACAACCTCTCGAAGCTGGGCGTCGAGGTGGACCGCAACCGCCTGGAGCAGGAGATGATTTACTACCTCGAGAAGCTCGACATCACCGAGGAGAAGGTGCGGCTTGCCAACCACTGCCGCTACTTCCGCGAGGTGGCCGCAGGCGAGGAGGCCCCCGGCCGCAAGCTGGGCTTCATTGCCCAGGAGATGGGGCGTGAAATCAACACGATGGGCTCGAAGGCCAACGAGTCGAACATCCAGATACTGGTCGTCCGGATGAAGGACGAGCTGGAGAAAATCAAGGAGCAGGTGCTCAACATCCTCTGAGCCGCGGGGCGGAGGGGACGCTCCCGGCAGCGTGCCGGAGCGGTCGTCCGCACACGGGTCGCATAACGATTATGAATCATGGGTAAGGTCATCATATTCTCGGCACCCAGCGGTGCCGGCAAGACGACAATCGTCCGGGAGATGCTGCAGCGTTTCCCGCAATTCGAATTCTCGGTATCGGCCACCAGCCGGGCCCCGCGCGGTACGGAGCGCGACGGGGTGGACTACTACTTCCTCACGCCCGAAGCCTTTGCCGAGGCGGTGGCCGAGGAGCGCTTCGTCGAGTGGGAGGAGGTCTACAAGGGGACCTGCTACGGGACGCTGCGCAGCGAGGTGGAGCGCATCTGGGCCAAGGGCAACGTCATCGTCTTCGATGTCGACGTCATGGGCGGACTGAATCTCAAGCGGATTTTCGGCGCCGACGCCTGCTCGGTCTTCATCATGCCCCCCTCCATCGAGGAGCTGCGCCGCCGCCTGGTGGCGCGTGCCACCGATGCCCCGGAGGTCATCGAGCGCCGTGTGGCCAAGGCCGAGTTCGAACTGTCGAAGGCCCCCGGCTTCGACCACGTCGTGGTCAACGACGTGCTGGAGGATGCCGTGCGCGAGACGGCCGCGATTGTCGAACGCTTCATCGCCGGCGGGAAATGAAGCGGGTGATGCTCTATTTCGGGTCGTTCAACCCGATTCACCGGGGGCACATCGCTCTGGCCGAGTATGCCGTCGGGCAGGGGCTCTGCGACGAGCTGGTGCTCGTCGTCTCGCCCCAGAATCCCTTGAAGGAGGCCGATGCGCAGGCTCCCGAACTCGACCGCTTCGAGATGGCCGAGATTGCCTGCGCCCACTCGAAATACCCCGAGCGCATCAAGCCCTCGGTGGTCGAATTCCTCTTGCCGCGCCCGTCGTATACGGTCGACACGCTGCGCTATCTGAGCGAGAACCACGGTTCGGGGATGAGCTTTTCGATTCTGATGGGGGGCGACCTCATCGGCCAGCTCGACCGTTGGAAGGAGTACGAGACCATTCTCGACCATTATCCTGTCTATGTCTATCCGCGCCGGGGTGAGCCTGTCGAGCGCTTCCGCGACCGCATCACGCTGCTCGAAGGGGCGCCGCTGCAGGACTTCTCGTCGACCGACGTGCGCGAGGCGCTCGAGCGCGGCGAGGAGGTGGAGCGGATGCTCCAGCCGGAGGTGGCCGACTACATCCGACGCAAGGGGCTCTGGACGCCCGAAGGCCGCATGCGCCGCCTCTCGGAGCGCATCGAGGCCGAACCCGACAATGCCGCGCTGCGCATCGAGCGCGGCAAGCTCCACTACGGCCGTGCGGCGTGGGGCGATGCGCTCAACGACTTCAACCGGGCGCTCGAAATCGATGCCGGGAACTGCGAGGCCCGCCAGTACGTTGAGATGGTGCAGGAGATTCTCGCTTTCCGTTACAAAGACATTTACAATCCCTGAAACACAGATAATGACACGATTGAAGATAGCGCTCGTGGCGGGCGGCGATTCGCCCGAGCGTGAGATTGCTCTTCAGAGCGCCGCGCAAATCGAGGCGGCGCTTGACCCCGAAAAATACGACGTTACGGTCATCGACCTCCACCACCGCGACTGGCACTATACGGCGCCCGACGGCCGGCAGTGGCAGGTCGACAAGAACGATTTCTCGCTGACGGTCGACGGTGTCCGCCGCCAGTTCGACTATGCGCTCATCATCATCCACGGCACGCCGGGCGAGGACGGCCGTCTGCAGGGCTACCTCGACATGATGGGGATTCCCTACTCGTCGTGCTCGATGACCTCGTCGGTCATCACCTTCGACAAGATTTCGACCAAGCGGGCCGTGGCCGGGACGGGTGTCCATCTGGCGCGCGAGCTCTTCTTCCGCCGCGGCGACGACATCGACTGCGCGAAGGTGATTGCGGAGCTCGGACTGCCGCTCTTTGTCAAGCCCAATGCCAACGGTTCGTCGTTCGGCGTGACGAAGGTGCACAGCCTCGACGAGCTTCCGGCGGCACTCGATGTGGCCTTCGCCCAGGACGACGAGATTCTGGTCGAGGAGTGCATCACGGGCCGCGAGATGGGTTGCGGCGTGCTGATTACCTCGGAACGCGAATACGAGTTGCCCATCACGGAGATTTGCCCCAGGAACGACTTCTTCGACTACGAGGCCAAGTACACGGAGGGCTTCTCGGAGGAGATTACCCCGGCGCGCATCTCGCCCGAACTCTCGGTCGAAATTCACCGCCTGGCACGTGCCGCCTACCGGGCCTGCCGCTGCTCGGGCATCGTGCGTGTCGACTTCATCGTCACGCCCGAAGGGGTCCCCTACATGATTGAAATCAACTCGATTCCCGGCATGAGCGTCGGAAGCATTGTCCCCAAGCAGGCGCGTGCCGCCGGCATGACGCTCGGGGAGCTTTACGACATCGTGATAGCCGATACATGCCGCCGCAAATGATTGAGATTGACGACAAGATTGTGAGCGCCGACCTGCTGCGCGAGTGCTTTGCCTGCGACCTGTCGCAGTGCCGGGGCATCTGCTGCGTCGAGGGCAATGCCGGCGCGCCGCTCGAGGCCGACGAGGTGGACATCCTCGAGCGGGAGTACGAGGCCTACCGCCCCTACATGACGGCAGAGGGCATCGAGGCGGTCGAGCGCCAGGGTTTCATGGTGGTCGATGCCGACGGCGACTACACCACGCCGCTGGTCGACGACGCCGAGTGTGCCTACGCGCGCAACGAGAACGGTGTGACGCTCTGTGCCATCGAGAAGGCGTGGCTCGAGGGCAAAACCCCCTTCCGCAAACCCATCTCCTGCCACCTCTATCCCATCCGGCTGGTGCACTTCTCCAACGGGAGCATCGGCCTGAACTACCACCGCTGGTCGGTCTGCGAACCGGCGCGGCGTTGCGGGCGCAAGCTCGGGATTCCGGTCTACCGGGCCCTGCGCGAGCCCATCATCCGGCGCTTCGGCGAGGAGTTCTACCGGGCGCTCGAGGCGGCCGACGAACTGCTCAACCACCGCCCGGCCTCCGCGAACGGCGCGGAGCGGTAGCCCGGTGCTGGCTGCCGTAGAACCCTCGACGCCGGGGCTGTCGGCCCCGTTGTCGCCCTGCGGCCGCCTCCTGCCGTTTTTGCCGGCGGAATGCGGCGGGCGGCGCATGCCTTCGGCCGCGAACCCGCCGTAAGCGGGTCCCCGGCTCAACGAAATACGAGTAACACCAACGACGAACTATGATTATGAAGAAGAGATACGTATTGACCCTCCTTGCCCTCGCGGTTGCCTGCACCGTGACGGCCCGTACGGCCCGCCCTTCGCGCGCCGAACTCGAACGGCAGGCCGAAGCGGCCGCAACCGAAGCCGACTCGCTCCGCATGCTCTCCGACTGGCAGGCGGCCCAAATCGATTCGCTCTGCCAGCTGCTGGCCGAGCGTGACGAACAGCTTCCCGACGTGGTGCCCGTACGGCGTACGGACTCTTCGGTCACACCCAAACGGTCGGCGGCGGATTCGGTGGCCGAACTGCGCGAGCGTCTGCGCCGGGTGGAAATCGAGTCGGTGCCCGACATGAGCGACTCGGCCGTCATCGATACGCTCGATTCGGGCAACGAGGCGCTCTTCGTCGTCCTCTACGGCGACAATACGTGGCGCTATGTGCGCAACCGTGAAATAGCGCGCGACAGCACCATCTTCGAGAAGTATTGGGATACGGAGACACTCTTCCCCTACAAGGATGCCAATCTGGCCGAGATGCCCTCATCGGTGGTGCTCGAGCTGGTCGACTCGACGAAGAGCTACCACTGCCCCTACCAGGGTACGCCCCATCCGCGCGGACGTTACGGCCTGCGCCGCGGCCGCGCCCATCAGGGCATCGACCTGCCGCTGAAGATGGGCGACACCATCTACGCGACCTTCTGCGGCCGGGTGCGTATCTCGCAGTACAACCGCGGCGGATACGGCAATCTGGTCATCATCCGCCACGACAACGGACTGGAGACCTACTACGGCCACCTCTCGGAGCGTCTGGTTGAGCCCAACCAGTGGGTCGAGGCGGGACAGATTATCGGTCTGGGCGGTTCGACGGGACGGTCGACGGGCCCGCACCTCCATTTCGAGACGCGCTACTACGGGCAGTCGTTCGACCCCGAGCGGCTTATCGACTTCCGCAAGGGGGTGCTCTGCCGCGAAACCTTCCTGCTCAAGAAGTCCTTCTTCAGCATCTATTCGAAGGCCGGACAGGACTTCGAGGATGAAGCCGCCAATGAGGAGCAGGATAAGAAGGAGGCGGCCGAACGCGCTGCGCGCCGCTATCACAAGATTCGTTCGGGCGATACGCTGGGACACATCGCCATCAAGTACGGTACGACGGTTTCGCGTCTGTGCGCGCTGAACGGCATCACGCGTACGACGACGCTGCGCATCGGGCGCACGCTGCGTGTCCGTTGACGAATGAGCCGACGGAGGTCGGCCCGAGGAAGACGAAAAAGGCCGAGGCCGGTGTTGTGGAGTCGTTCCGCAGCGCCGGCCCCGGTCGTTTGGATGGTCAGGCCCTCTGCCCGGCGGGCGTGGCCGGGGCTTTTATATCTTATATATATATAATGTACGGCCTTTGTCATGAAGCCCCCGCCGCCGGGGAAGTGGGGGAGCGCCCCTCTATTCGAAGGCGAGTTCGACCCAGAGCGGTGCGTGGTCCGAAGCCGTTGTGGTCGGGTCCGTGGCGCTGCGGAGCAGCCGGAAGCCCTGCGGCAGTGCGCATCCGGCGATGTAGTCGATGCGGACGGTCGGAGCACCGGCCGGGAAGGTGCAGGCCGTGGTGTCGGAGAGCAGGCGGAAGCGGGCGCCGAGCCCCTCGGCCACCTCGGCTGCGTTTGCCATGTTGAAGTCGCCGGCCAGCAGCACGGGTTTGCGGCAGGTGTCGGTCGCCCGGGCGATGAGCGGCAGCGAGGCACGCTGGTCCTCGTCCGTGAGCGAAAGGTGGGTTACGCAGAGCCAGCATTCGGGGAATTCGGCCATCAGCAGCACCCGCGCCTCCTCGCGTCCGGGCAGCGGAATGCGCCGCAGGGCGAGCGGCTCCTCGCGCGAGAGCAGGGCGACGCCGTAACCTCCGCCCTCGAAGTCGATGGCACGGCCGAACCGGGCGTGCATGCCGGTGAGCCGTCCGAGTTCGGCGGCGACGAAGCGGCCCTCGGAGCGGCGTGTGGCGCTGTCAACCTCCTGCAGCGCCACGAAGTCGGGAGCCGTGCGGCGGATGACGTCGGCCGTGCGCGTAAGGTCGCGCACGTTGTCCGCACCGATGCCGTTGCGGATGTTGTAGCTCATCAGGACGATGTGATGCGGTTCGGGACCGGAGCAGGAGGTTGCCACGGATGCGGCGGCGAGCAGGGCCGTCAGGATACGGGCCGTGCGGCGGGGGTGTGAGGGTTTCATGCGGCGATGCGTTTTGGGTTTTGTTCTGCCCGAAGATAGCGTTTTCGGACTGAATCTGCAATTTTCCGCGATGTGCGGTCGGGGCGTTCGGTTCGTGGAACCCGGTTCGTGGAGCTTGGTTCGGCGCTGCCGGCCTGCTGATATCGCCTTGCGGCCCTTTTGCCAGCCTGAGCCGCAAACGGAAAACGCCCTCCGCCGCTGGGCGGAAGGCGTTTCGGATTATGATGCAGCCCGGAGCTGCCGTCCGGCGGGTCAATAGCCGAGGATGCGCAGCATCGAACGGTAGGACTGCTCCTTGGCGAAGAGTCGCGTGTAGTATTCGTTGTCCGACTTGTCGCGGTCGATGATGATGTGCTTCGGCGCCGGGATGAGGCAGTGCTGGATGCCGCCGAAACCGCCGAGCGACTCCTGGTAGGCCCCCGTGTGGAAGAAGCCGATGTACTGCGTGTTGCCCTTCTCGAGTTTCGGGAGGAAGATGGCGTTGGTATGGCACTCCGAGTTGTAGAAGTCCTCGCTGTCGCACGTCAGTCCGCCCAGCAGCACGCGCTGGTACTCCTTGTCCCAGTTGTTGATGGCCAGCATGATGTAGCGCTGGTCGATGCCCCACGTATCGGGCAGCGTGGTGATGAACGACGAGTCAATCATGTACCAGTTCTCGCGGTCGTTCTGCTGCTTCTGGTTGACAATCGAGTAGAGCGCCGCGCCGCTTTCGCCCACCGTGAAGGAGCCGAATTCGGTGAAGATGTTGGGCTCCTCGATGCCGTTGCGCTGGCAGAAGTTCTTGATTTGCGCGATGATTTCCTCGGTCAGGTACTCGTAGTCGTACTCGAAGTTGAGCGAGTTCTTGATGGGGAAGCCGCCGCCGATGTTGAGGCTGTCGAGCTCGGGGCAGATGGCCTTCAGCTCGCAGTAGACGTTCATGCACTTGAGCAGCTCGTTCCAGTAGTAGGCCGTATCCTTGATGCCCGTGTTGATGAAGAAGTGGAGCATCTTGAGCTGGAACTTCTTGCTGTTCTTGAGTTTCGTCTTGTAAAATTCGACGATGTCGTTGTAGCGGATACCCAGACGCGAGGTGTAGAACTCGAACTTGGGCTCCTCCTCGCAGGCGATGCGGATGCCCACCTTGCATTTCTTGGTGAAGGCGTCCTCGAACAGGTCGAGCTCCTCCTTGTTGTCGAGCACCGGGATGGTGTTCTCGAAGCCGGCGTTGACCAGCTGCGCGATGTTCTCGACATACTGCGGACGCTTGAATCCGTTGCAGATGATGTAGCGGTCCTTGTCGATGATGCCGCCGTCGTAGAGCGCGTTGATGATGTGGATGTCGTAGGCCGACGAGGTCTCCAGATGGATATCGTTCTTCATGGCCTCCTCCAGCACGAACGAGAAGTGGCTCGACTTGGTGCAGTAGCAGTAGTTGTACGAGCCCTTGTAGTCGACCTTGGCCATCGCCACGTTGAACATGCGCTTGGCCCGGTTGATTTGCTGCGAGATTTTCGGCAGGTAGGTGATTTTGAGTGGAGTTCCGTACTGCTTGATGAGTTCCATGAGCGGGATGTCGTGGAAGTGCAGTTCGTTGTCCTCGACAGAAAACTCGTCCTGCGGGAAGTCGAACGTCTGTTCGATGAGGTCGATGTACTTGTCTTTCATGACTCGTTTAATGGTTTTGAAACAATCCGTCTTCGCTACATCGGTCGGAAATGGCGAAAGTAGCTCGCCCGGATTCCGACATATTTCGGGGTGCAAAGTAAGTGAATATTTTCCGGATAGCACCCTTTTTATCCGATTATTTTGAAAAAACGGGGGCGATTTTGTTTTTTCTTCGAAAAAGGGTAATTTTGAAGCGGCAATTTTTAAGGTGTTTGAAAGGTGTTGTATCGGACAATCGAACGTTATCTGGAGTCGCACAAGCGGCTGGTCATACCCCAATTCGGAGCCTTCGTCGTCAAGACGCCGGGTCAAAGCGTGCTCTTTACGGAGCTTTTGCGGCGTGACGACGGTGTGCTGCGCTCCCTGCTGCGCGAAGAGGGGATGAACGAACTGGAGGCCGCCGGCGAAATCGACCGCTTCCTGTTTGAGGTGCGCCATGCCGTGCAGGGCGGCCGGGAGTATGTCATGGAGGGCTTCGGCCTCTTCCGCGGCGGACCCAACGGAACGATAGCCTTCGAGTACCGTCCCGCACCCTCCGCTCAGCCCGTGCCGGAGTCCCGTCCGGCGGCTCAGCCGGCTGCCGCCAGGGGCGGCGATGCGTCGGAACACCCGGTGCGTGAGCAGGCTCCGCATGCCGGGGAGGGCGGCAGCACGCGTTCCGCGATGCCGCACGTGTCGCCTTCGGCCAAGATGAATCCCGAGCCCTGCCTCAAGGGGCTGCGCTACGGCCGTCCGACGAAAACCACCGATGCCTATTCCTACGTGGGACCTTCGGAGGGGCGGCGCATCGACCGCTTCCTGATTGTGGCCATCGTCGCGGCGCTGCTCGCCATCGCGGCCATTGCCTTCGGATACTACCACAACCGGCAGGAGGCGCTGCTCGACGAAGAGGTCGAGTTCGCGCTGCCCGATGCGGCGCTTCCGGCTGACCCGGCCGAGACCCCGGCCGATGACGGTGCGGCCGTCGGAGCGGGCACACCCGATGCCCCTGCCGTTGAAAGTCCCGCCCAAACCGACAAGAAACAATGACGGATATCACAACTGTAAAGCAGCGCTTCGGCATCATCGGTACCTCCGAGTTGCTCGACCGTGCGCTCGAAGTGGCCGTACGTGTCGCTCCGACCGACCTCACGGTGCTCGTGACGGGCGAGAGCGGCGTGGGCAAGGAGTTCTTTCCGCAGGTTATCCATGCCTACTCGGCCCGCAAGCACAACAAATACATCGCCGTGAACTGCGGCGCCATCCCCGAGGGAACCATCGATTCGGAGCTCTTCGGCCACGAGAAGGGGGCCTTCACCGGTGCGCTCGAAGCCCGCAAGGGGTACTTCGAGGAGGCCGACCGCGGCACGATTTTCCTCGACGAGGTGGCCGAGCTGCCGCTTCCCACGCAGGCGCGTCTGCTGCGCGTGCTGCAGACGGGCGAGTTCATCCGCGTCGGCTCGTCGAAGGTCCAGAAGACCGACGTGCGTGTCGTCGCCGCCACGAACATGAACCTGCAGGAGGCCATCGCCTCGGGCCGCTTCCGCGAGGACCTCTACTACCGCCTCAATACGGTTCCCATCGCCGTGCCGGCGCTGCGCGAGCGTCCGGGCGATATTCCGCTGCTGTTCCGCAAATTCGCAAGCGATGTGGCACAGCAGTACCACATGCCGGCTGTCACGCTCGATGCGGCGGCCCGCGAGATGCTCTGCAACTACTACTGGCGGGGCAACATCCGTCAGCTGAAGAACGTCGCCGAGCAGATTTCGGCCGTCGAGGAGGCGCGGCTCATCACGCCCGAAATCCTGGCGCGTTACCTTCCCGAGCAGAATGCCGGGACTTCGGTGGCTCCTGGGCCTGCCCGCGGCGTCTCGTCGGACGACTCGTTTGCCGAGCGCGAACTGCTCTACAAGGTGTTGTTCGACATGCGGGCCGACATCAACGACCTGAAGCGGATGCTCTCCGACCTGATGCAGCGCGTTCCCCACGGCGAACCCGTGCCCGACATCAAGGCGCTGCTGCCCACGACGGCGCAGAGCTCCGCACCGCTCTATGCCACCCCCTCCCCGGGCGGCTACAACCACTCCCCGGCGCCCGTTTTCGCCGAAAGCGAGGAGGTGACCGACGAGCCTCCGCGCGAGCGGACCAAGGCCGACATGCAGCGCGAGCAGATTATCCAGGCTCTGAAACACAACAACGGCCGACGCCGTGAGGCGGCTGCCGAACTCTTCATGTCGGAGCGTACGCTCTACCGCAAAATCAAGGAGCTGGGCATCGAGGAGTAGTGACCTCTCCCGGGCCCCAGCCTCCGCTTCGGAGCGAGGGTCGGTCCGGGACGGGAAGTATTAAGCTTTGTACGAAACAAAAAAATAGAGAATAACCGTTGAAACGATTCGTTTTTCTGCTGTTTGCCGCCGTCTGCCTGATGATTCCGTCGGGCTGCGGCGTGGCCATCAAGTATTCGCTTTCGGGCGCCTCGATTCCGCCCGATGCCAAAACCTTCTCGGTGGCCTATTTCCCCAACAACGCCACGATGGTGTCGCCCATCCTGAGCTCGACGCTCACCGATGCGCTGGTCGACATCTTCTCACGCCGTACGCGGCTGGTCCAGGTCGACGAGGGCGGCGATTTCGCCTTCGAGGGTGAAATCACCAACTACACCTCGGTGACCGCTTCGGTGTCGAGCGAGGATACGGCGCTGCTCAACCGCCTGACCATTACGGTGAAGGTGCGCTTCACGAACGCGCTCGACGAGAAGATGTCGTTCAACCGCACCTTCTCGGCCTATGAGGATTACGACTCGTCGCGTCTGCTGACCGAGGCCGAGGGCGAACTTATTCCCCAGATTGTCGACAAGCTGGTGACCGATATCTTCCAGGCGTCGGCGTCGAACTGGTAATCACGGCACGGACAATGACCGATTTCATGCGATACATCGCCTCGGGCGGCACTGTGGAGGCTCCCTCGGAGGCGGAACTCGATTCGCTCCTGAAGCGCTGCGAGTGGTTCTCGACGGCGCGCCGGGTGCGGGCGCTCGTGCGCGGCGAACGCGACGAGCGGCTCGAGCTGGTGGCGCCGTGGCGCGGCGAGAGTGCGCTCGACCGTCCGGCGGTCGATGCCGGGGCGCTCACCTTCCTCACGTCGGAAGACCTCATCGACCGGTTCCTGCGCGAGGAGAACCTGCGCATCGTGGCCGAGGAGGGCGAGCCCGAGACGGAGGTGCGCACCGAGGCCGAATTCACCGACGAGGAGGACCTCGTAAGTGAGGAGCTGGCCGAGATTTACCTGGCGCAGGGGCTTCGCTCGAAAGCGATTGACACTTATCGCAAATTAAGTTTGCTAAATCCGGAAAAAAGTGTTTACTTTGCCGAACTTATTGGCAAAATAGAAACAAATAATTAAAATTCATCCGATATGTTATACACGATTTGTATTGCTCTGATACTTGTGGCGAGCGTTCTGGTGATTCTCGCGGTGTTGGTGCAGAACCCCAAGAGCGGCATGGCCGCCAATTTCGGCGCTTCGAACCAGGTGATGGGCGTACGTGAGACCACGAACTTCCTGGAGAAATTCACCTGGGCCATGGCCATTGCCATCGTCGTGCTGAGCCTTGTGGCCACGCTGGCCATGGACAAGAGCCTGGTTGCAACGAGCAACAGCGCAATTTCGGAGGATGCCAAGGCACTGCAGGAGCGTGTGCTCGAGTCTGAGGCTCCCGCCGCAATGCCGCAGGCCGAGATTCCCGCAGCTCCCGCCGAGGAGACGCCCGCAACGCCGGCCGAGGAGACTCCTGCAGAGTAAGGTTCTTGCGGGGCAGGGACCCGGCAGAGAATACGAACGAAACGACAAGAAACCGCCTCATGCGGTTTCTTGTCGTTTTTTGTTTGTTGCGGAAATGCTTCCCGTGTGCCTGTCGGCATGCGCATTCCGTTCTCCGCGGCCTTTCTGCACTACGGCGGCCGTTTCGTGGTTTGACCCGCCGTCCGCTTTTCCGGCCGAGGACAAACTCTTCATCTCATGCAGCCCGTGACGGGATTTTTCTCGCGGGAGATTCCGACCCGTTGCCGCCCGGGATTATGAACTCCGAAATAAATTTTGTAAATTTGTGAAAATCGCCGCTTCTCCATCGAGATATGCCGGAATGCCGGGGCCAATCAGATTGTGTGGCGGGTTGGCCGTGCGGGGGGGGGCATGCAGGTACGGAGCGAGCGAAATAGTCGAAATGTTCAGCGAACGGCAAACCAAACCCAAAATCATTCATGCATATGAAGAAGTTATTTATTTTAGCTTTCGCTGTGATGCTCGCTCTGGGCATTGCCGCCTGCGGCACCGGGCAGTCGGGCGCCTATCCGAAAACCCCGAAGGAGGTTGCACAACGATTCATGGAGCTCTATACGGCGGGTGACGAAGCTGCGGCCGACTATGTCCTTTTCGACGGCCGCAATCTGCTGGAGCTGGCCATGACGGCCGATGCGGCCCGCACGAAAACCTTCCCCGAGGAGCTTGCCAAACAGAAGGAGCGGGGACCGGTTAAGGTCGAGTGCGTTTCGGAACGCATCACCACGGACGAGGAGAACGGCAACCCCAACCTCGAGGTGGCCTATGTGGAGTGCCGCGTGGGAGACCGCACCGAGTATCTGATGCTCGTCCCTGTCGACGGCCTCTGGAAGGTCGATATTACGGTGAAGTGGGCCGGTGAGTGGTTCGACGGGATGTAATCCAATATTGTGTCCATATCTGAAAATACAGTGCTTATGAAACGAATGAAATGTTTGCTGTATGTCTGCCTCGCGGCTTTGGTCGGATGCGGTACGAAGTACAGCGTGGGCGATTATTACGAAGTGGAGGGCGTGCGCGGCGTCGTGTTCAGTGTCACGGATGGCGGCCGCCACGGTAAGATTCTGTCGCTGGACGAGACGTCGCTTCCCTGGCAGACGGGGCGCGGCATCAATGTGGTCGGCGCCGCCGACCAGGCGGACGGAGCCGCCAACCTGGAAGTCATCAAAAGCCAGCCCGACTGGCAGGAGCGTTTCCCGGCCTTCGCCTGGTGCGTCGAACAGGGCGAGGGGTGGTACCTTCCGGCGGTGAACGAGATGGCCGAAATTAATGCCAGCCACGAGGCGGTCAACGCTGCGCTGGTTGCCGCCCAGGCCACGCCGCTCGAGACGCAGGGGGTGACCTTCCTCTACTGGTCGTCGACCGAGACGGGCAAGTATGGGGCCAGCGGCGGCTGGCTCTACTCCAAGGGGTTCGAGCCCAGCGAGGAAATCAAGAACTATTCGCAGCACGTCCGTGCCGTGAGGGCCTTTTAGCCCGATGAGCCGGAGCGCGTTCCGGCTGCGGCCGGTGGCGTTCTGAAGAGACAGGCCCGGAACTCGTCGAGTTCCGGGCCTGTCGTTTGTCGTGGTTGTCGTTTGTCCGACCAGGCGGGGCGGGGAGACGGCTGACGTCGAATATGGCTGCCGTCCGGCTGCGCTATTCGGCCACTTCGCCCTTGGCACGCTTGCGCGTGTTGATGCTCAGGTAGCGCTGCAACGTCTGCTGGAGGCGCGTGGGGTCGATGTCGCGGCGGATGTTGCCCGCCTGGGCGATGGAGATGGAGCCTGTCTCCTCCGAGACGACGATGATGATGGCGTCCGATATCTCGCTCATGCCGATGGCGGCCCGGTGGCGCGTGCCGTAGGATTTGGGCACGGCGCTCTGCGTGACGGGCAGGATGCACTTCGCCGCCACGATGCGGTCGCCCTCGATGAGCACGGCGCCGTCGTGCAGCGGGGCGTTCTTGAAGAAGATGTTCTTGAGCAGCGGGGTGGAGACCTTGGCGTCGAGCGCGATGCCGCCCTCGGCGATGAGCCTCAGGTCGCTCTGCTGCCCGATGACAATCAGCGCCCCGGTCTTCGTGTCGGCCATCTCGCGGCAGGCCGTCACGATGGGGGCGATGTTGGTCTGGGCCGGGTCGTCGCCCGACGAGAAGATGCGCGTGATGAAGTTGAAGTGCTTCTGCCGCATGCCGATGACCTGCAGGAAACGGCGCAGCTCGGGCTGGAAGACGATAATCAGGGCGATGGCGCCGACGCTGATTAACTGACCGAGGATGGTCGACAGCAGCTCCATGTTGAGCGTCTTGACCACGACCCAGAGCAGGTAGATGGCGATGATGCCCGAGAGGATATAGGGGGCGTTGGTCCCCTTCGTCATCCGGTATATCCAGTACATGATGGCGGCGACGAGGAGGATGTCGATGAAGTCGATGAATGTGAATGGTACGAAACCCATATCGGTATGGTGCGGTTATTACGGAGCAAATGTAGAAAAAATTCGGCGACTTTCCATCGCTGCCGCCGATTTGTTGCGGCCGGCAGGGCCTTAGCGGCTCCACGAAAAAGGGATGCTTCGCACGGTGCGAGGCATCCCTTCGGGTTACGGGCCGGATTGTCCGGAGCGCTACTTCTTCTCGGCGGCCTTCTTGTCGGCGGCGTAGAGCTCGTTCACCTTGGCCAGCACGGCCGGGGTGATGTTGAGCGTCGTGTCGGCGTCGAGCAGAGCCGAAGCGTTGACGATGAGCTTGTAGCGGCCGTCGGCATTGATGGCGCGGATGGCACGCTGGATGAGGTCCTGGGCGCGGTTGTTGAAGACGAAGTTCTCCTCGTCGAGCGTCTGGGCCTCCTTCTGGGCCGAGCTCTGGTAGGCGGCTACGCGCTTCTCGATGCTCTGCTGCTGGGCCTGGGCGTCGTTGGTGGTGATGAGACCCTTCTGGTACTTCTCCTGCAGCTGGGCAGCCTCGTACTGGAGGTTCTGCTCCTTCTGCGCCCAGCTCTTCTGGGCCTTTTCGGTCTTGGCCTGCAGTGCGGCGCCTTCGGTCAGGAAGAGGTCGCTCTGTGCGAGCACAGCCTCTACCTGTACGTATGCGATGTCACTGCTGCCGGTCGCCGTGGTCGTTGCGGTCGTTGCTTCGGCCGTTTCGGCGGTTCCTTTCGAATCGCAGGCCGTCAGCGAGAGGACCGCGATGCACGCCGTGAGCAAAATGTTTTTCATATCGATGTCTGATTTTTTGAGTTTTATTCGCATTTGTTCCGACAAAGGTAAAAAAAAATCTTTATTTTTGCCCGTTGTCCCCTAATTTTTGAGAACATGTACGAATATATCGACGGACGGGTGGCGGAACTCGCTCCTACATACGCCGTTATCGACGTGGGAGGGGTGGGCTACTACCTCAATATTTCACTCCAGACCTATACCGAAATCGAGCATGCGGAGCGTGCACGGCTCTACGTGCACCACATCGTGCGCGAGGATGCGCAGCTGCTCTACGGATTCGCCTCGAAGGTCGAGCGCGAGCTGTTCCGCCTGCTGCTCGGAGTCTCGGGCGTCGGGGGCAATACGGCGCGGATGATTCTCTCGACCTACTCGCCCCGCGAGCTGCAGGGCATCATCGGCGCGGGCAATGCCGTGCTGCTGAAGAACGTCAAGGGGCTCGGCCTGAAGACGGCGCAGAAAATCATCGTCGAGCTGAGCGGCAAGCTCACGGGGCTCGACACCTCGGCAGCCGGGGCGTCGGCCGCCGACGGCGAGACGTGCGAGGAGGCGCTCGCCGCGCTGGTCATGCTGGGCTTCCCGAAGGGTGCGGCCGAGAAGGCGGTCCGCAAACTGGCCCGCGAGAATCCGTCGGCTCCCGTCGAGGAGATGGTGCGAATGGCCCTGAAGATGCTTTGAACGGGGCTTTTTGCACCGCACGGGACACACCGATTCCCTTTTGGCAGTCTCTTTGCTACGCGTTGCGATGCGCGGCCAACGACGGCGGCGCATCTAAACAGCTTGTGTTATGGAGACGATACCCTTCGGATTCGTTTTTGTTCTGCTCGGAATCTTCGCAGTTGCCATCTTCGTAGTCTTTTTCATCTATCTGCATCGGCAATACAGGCTGCAGCGGCTGCAGCATCCGAGACACGACTATTATCGGCGGGGATAGCGGAAACGCTCCCCGTCTTTTTTTTGGGCCTGCGGCAGACGATTCGAGCCTTTTTTCGCGTTCCTTGCTGAGATTTCGGATTGTTTTTGTAAATTTGCACGATTGTATGTCGATGAATATGGCCCGAAACAAGTTCATAAGCCTGCTGGCTGCGCTCGCGCTGCTCGTCTCCTGCTCGCAGGAGGAGGAGACGCTGCCCAACCAGCGCAACAGCATCGTCTCCTTCCTGACCTCGACGCATGCGCCGCAGCTCATCTCGGAGGATGACGTCGCCGAGTCGCCCGATGACAATCCCCCCTTCTATTCGACGGCGGGCAATACGGTCTACCGCTACATCTCGAACTATTACGATTCGGGCCGCGAGTCGCGGGCTGAGGTGAAGTCGGGTTCGAGGGTGAGCATCACCTTCCGGGCCTATGTCTTCTCGATGCGCAACATCACCGATTCGGACATGCCCTTTTTTACGAACGACCCCGAGCTGGAGCAGGCGCTCTACGAGGCGGGCCTCACCCCCGGGGTGTGGAGTTTCGAGCCGCTGGAGTTCACTTTGGGCAGCACCGAAATAATAAAAGGGCTCGAGTTGGCGTTACTTGGATGTCGCCAGGGCGACCAGGTGGAGTGCTACATGACCTACAACATGGCCTACGGCGATACGAATTTCTCGACCATTCCGCGCGAGAGTGCCGTGGCGGTCTTTTTCACCGTCAACGGGGTGGAGTGATGCCCCTTCGGCGGCCGATGCGGAACGAGACTGAATACTACAGAGTGCAAAAAGAGTAAGAAGCGAAACGGATATGAAGTTTTTTGGACATTCCCTGCTCGTCGCGGCGCTGTGTGCCGCCCTGCTGGCGTCCTGTGCCAAGGAGGAGAGCGAATCGTACAGCAAGTACGAGAAAATGGCGCTCGCCGCATGGATGCGCCTCAATCGCCCCGACCTGGTGGACAACCTGCAGGAGGATGGCGGATACTATGTCGATGTGCTGAAGGTGGGCAACAAGGATGCCGCACCCATCAACGATACGATTTGCTGGGTGAAGTTCGACTTCTCGGGCCGCGACCTGAGCGGCAACATCATCCTCACGCGTCGCGAGATGGATGCCAAGCTGGCCGGCACCTTCACCAAATATACGCACTACGTGCCCTATTACCGCTATTGCGGCGATATCAACACGTCGCTTGTCGAGGGTACGCGTCTGGCGATGCGCAACACCCTTACGCTGGGCGAGGATTACTACAATAAATATAAGGGCGAGCGCGGATTCGAGTCGCGCGAGATTCTGCTCCGCGAAGGTTCGGAGGTGGTGCTCTACATGCCCTCGTCGGTTGTCGGCGGCGTGGAGGGCGACGGCGGCTACGAAGGTCAGTATACACTCGATTCGGACCGTCCGTTCATCGTGACGATGACCATCTGCGATACGGTGAAGAACCCGCTCGAAAGCGAAGGCTCGACCGTCGACGCCTTCTGCGAGGCCGACGGCGGTCTGCGCGTCTACGATACCGAGGAGAACAAGCGTCCCGAGTCGGCCGACGATGCGGACCATCCCTACAACATCGCCGAACGGTGGGTGAACGCCTGCGATACGGTGCCGCAGGTCTACGTAGACTATCGCTACAAGCCGGGCGACGCGATTCACTATCCGGAGCCTTACCAGTCGGCCTATGAGCCCTACGTGGCCTTCGACAAGATGGAGCAGGATATTGCCGAGGCACTCAAGGAGCGCTTTGCTTCGGAGGACGGGACCTGGCCCGACGTCAAGGAGCTGACCGACTCGGTGAAACTGGACGGTACGGCCAAAATCTGGTACATCTGCCGCTTCCTCGACGGCTTCGTCGTCGACACGAACATCGACGAGGTGAAGAAAATCATCTACGGCGAGGTGGTGTCGTCGGGTTCGGCCAAAGAGTATACGCCCGAGGAGGGCGGCGCCATCACGGCCTGGTACTACACGATTCCCAACCTCAAGTTCGGACAGTGGGCTGCAATGGTCACCACGTCGACCAACGCCTACGGCTCGTCGGGCGTCAGCGGTTCGTCGTCGACCTCCACGTCGACGAGCGGCTATTCGTCGAGCTACCTCGACTACCTGAACTACCTGAACTACGCCAACAGCTACTACGGCATGAACGGCTACTACGGCGGCTACTACGGCGGTTACTACGGCAGCTACTATGGCGGTTACTACGATTATTACGGATACGGTTCGGGCTACGACGATTCGACCACGACCACCACGACCACGACCGTAACTACGGAGATTCCCCCCTTCACGCCGCTTCTGTTCCAGATTTATGTCGAGCCGAGCGACGAGACGGACGAGTAGCCGGATGTTTTTCCGGAAGAGCGGGCTCCCGGGCGGAAACGCCTCGGGAGTCTTTTTTATATCAGGTCCCTCCATGATAAGGCGGCGGGGAAGGGTGTGTGCTGCTGGAGGCTGTTGACAGGGTGCCGCGGCTTCCGCACCGAAAATAGGCATGGTTTTTATGCTCGGACGGAGGGTTGTGCCGCTTCGGATTGTTTCGTTTTTATTACACTTCGATTGCACTTTTTTGAAAAGGAAATTTTGGATTTATGCAAAAAAGTTGTAACTTAGTTGTGTAGAAACATCAACTTAAAACCAACTGATATGATTATCACATTTAACGAGCTGCGCCGAATCAAAGACAAACTGCCCAGCGGCAGCTCGCAGCGCATTGCAGATGAATTGGGACTCGACGTGGAGACCGTCCGCAATTATTTCGGCGGCAAGCACGAGGCGAAAGAGTGCGTAGGCGTTCATTTCGAACCCGGGCCGGATGGTGGCATCGTGACGTTGGATGATACGACGATTCTCGAGCATGCAATGCGCATCCTGAACGAAAACAAATAGCCGCGACCTGCGGAATTGTCATTGAGAGATGATTAAAGCCCCTCCATCCGGAGGGGCTGTTTTTTTGACGGCGTGCCGGCGGGTCGGCCGTCGTGAAAATGCCGAAGGGGCAAGGTGCCGGGGTGCGGGCTGCTGCCGGAGCGGGAACGGGCCGGCATCGGATTTGACAGCGTGGATGTCGGGCGCGGGGCCGGATTGGCGGCGGGATGGTTCGATGCCGGATTGCCGGGGCGACGTGGCCTGCCTCTTCCCGTCGGGCGGCGACGCAATCCGTGCCAACGTGCCTTTTGGGGGCTTTGTCCCGCCGGCCGGGGCGATGCGTGACCGTGAAACCGGTTCGGATGGCGTCGCAGGAAGGGCGTTTCCTGCCAAAATAACACGCTCCGACAGGTCGTTTCCTCTTGTTGAAACCCGCGCCTGCCAATATTCTGCCAATTTGGCAGGAGCGCTCGTTTGGTACAACCTTTGTTCAAGGAAAGGGCGTAACACGCCGGCAAGGCCGGCAGAAAAAGAATAATAACAATTAAAACATATACGACTATGGCAAAGATTATTGGTATTGACTTAGGTACGACGAACTCCTGCGTAGCAGTGATGGAGGGCAACGAGCCCGTGGTGATTCCCAACTCCGAGGGACACCGCACGACCCCTTCCGTCGTAGCCTTCACGAATGACGGAGAGCGCAAGGTGGGTGACCCCGCAAAGCGTCAGGCCATCACCAACCCCAAACGCACGGTATTCTCCATCAAGCGTTTCATGGGTGAGAACTACGACCAGGTTACGGCCGACATCGCCCGTGCTCCCTACTCGATTGTACGCGGTGACAACAACACGCCCCGTGTCGACATCGACGGACGTCTCTATACGCCGCAGGAGATTTCGGCCATCATCCTGCAGAAGATGAAGAAGACGGCCGAGGATTATCTGGGTCAGGAGGTTTCCGAGGCGGTCATCACCGTGCCGGCCTACTTCTCCGACTCGCAGCGCCAGGCCACGAAGGAGGCGGGCGAAATCGCCGGCCTGAAGGTTCGCCGAATCATCAACGAGCCTACGGCCGCAGCGCTTGCCTACGGTCTGGACAAGAAGGGCAAGGATATGAAGATTGCCGTCTATGACCTCGGTGGCGGTACGTTCGATATCTCCATCCTGGAGCTGGGCGACGGCGTCTTCGAAGTGAAGTCGACCAACGGCGATACGCATCTGGGCGGCGATGACTTCGACCACGTGCTCATCGACTACATGGCCGAGGCGTTCAAGGCCGAGCACAACATCGACCTGCGTCAGGACCCGATGGCCCTGCAGCGTCTGAAGGAGGCTGCCGAGAAGGCCAAGATTGAACTTTCGTCGTCGACCACGACCGAAATCAACCTGCCCTACATCATGCCCGTGAACGGCATTCCGCAGCACCTGGTCATGACGCTTACGCGTGCCAAGTTCGAGCAGTTGTGCGACCACCTGATTCACAAGACCGTGGAGCCCTGCAAGCTCGCCCTGCGCGACGCCGGTCTGCAGGCCAGCGATATCGACGAGGTGATTCTGGTCGGCGGTTCGACCCGTATCCCCGCCATCCAGAAGATTGTCGAGGAGTTCTTCGGCAAGACGCCCAACAAGAGCGTGAACCCCGACGAGGTGGTTGCCGTGGGCGCCGCTATCCAGGGCGGTGTGCTGACGGGCGAGGTGAAGGATGTGCTGCTGCTCGACGTGACGCCGCTGTCGCTCGGTATCGAGACGCTGGGCGGTGTGATGACCAAGCTCATCGACGCCAACACGACGATTCCTACCCGCAAGAGCGAGGTCTTCTCGACGGCGGCCGACAACCAGCCCTCGGTTGAAATCAACGTATGCCAGGGCGAGCGTCCGCTGGCCCGCGACAACAAGTCGATTGGCCGCTTCCACCTCGACGGCATTCCGGCCGCTCCGCGTGGCGTGCCGCAGATTGAGGTAACGTTCGATATCGACGCCAACGGTATCCTGAACGTATCGGCCAAGGACAAGGGTACGGGCAAGGAGCAGAAGATTCGCATCGAGGCATCGTCGGGTCTGACCGAGCAGGAGATTCAGCGCATGCGTGACGAGGCGAAGGCCAACGAGGAGAAGGACCGTCAGGAGAAGGAGCGTATCGACAAAATCAACGCTGCCGACTCGAACATCTTCGCCACCGAGAAACAGCTCAAGGAGTACGGCGACAAGCTGCCTGCCGACAAGAAGGCAGCCATCGAGTCGGCCCTCGGCAAGCTGAAGGAGGCGCACAAGAATGCCGACGTTGCGGCTATCGATACGGCCATCGCCGAGCTTAACGCCGCATGGCAGGCTGCCTCGCAGGACATCTACGCACAGCAGCAGGCTCAGGGTGCCGCCGGTGCCCAGCAGAACGCCGGCCAGCAGTCTCAGCAGAATGCCGGCGCCCAGGGCGGTTCGGCCAACAGCCAGCCCGAGGACGTGGAGTTCGAGGAGGTGAAATAGTGCCGACGCCTCGGTGAGGCTTTGAAAGGAGAGAGCCGGGTCCCATGAGGGGCCCGGCTCTTTTTTTTGTGCCGGGCCGGAGATTCCGGCCGAAAAAACGTACGGGCGCATTCGTCGGGCCGTCCGATATGGCTATCTTTGCCGATGAAACAAATGTGAGGTGCTTATGGCGTGGATACTGCTTCTTTTGGCCGGACTCTTCGAGGTAGGGTGGCCGCTCGGATTCAAACTTGCCGGCTCTTCGTCCCGGTATCATCTGCTCTTCCTTGTCATGTCGGTGGTTTCGATGGCGTTGAGCGGATGGCTGCTCTATCTGGCGCAGCGCGACATCCCGATGGGAACGGCCTATGTCGTATGGACCGGCATCGGCGGCATCGGTACGGTGTTGCTGGGCGTCCTGCTCTTCGATGACGTGCTCACCGTCTGGCGGCTCTTCTTTCTGCTGCTGATTCTGGTCGGCATCGTCGGGCTGAAGATGGTCCATTGACCGGCCCGGTTCGGACAATAGTCGCAACGGCCGCTCTCCCCGACAGGGAGAGCGGCCGTTGCACGTCGATGGGCGCCGGCGGACCTACAATCCTCCGGCCAGCTCGAACTGCAGACTGTAGCGCAGCGAGCGGAGCGCGCTTTCGAGCAGCAGCCACTGGGCGAACTCCTGCTTCTTGACCCCGAACGGCACATCCGCCTCGTCCCTGAAGGGGAAGCATTCGGCCGGGTTGCGTACCTCGCCGTCGAATTCCCACTCCGTGCAGCGGAGCTCGACGTCGGCCGACGCCGTGTCGCGCAGCAGGTGGACGCTGCAGTCGAACCCGAATCCGAAGCGCCGACCCGAGGCTATGCGCACCAGTTTCATGCGGGCGGTCAGTCGGTCGTCGTCCTGCGAGACGATTTCGTCGTGTCCGGGCGAGCGCCATATTTCGCGCAGGATGGTATGGATTTTACGGTAGAGCTCCTCGGGCGTCCGAATCTCTTCGGCGCCCTCGAAACGGGCATTCCAGAGAATCGTGCCGTCGACAGCGCGCGTTTGGCTCTCTTCGGCAAGTTCCAGCATCAGGGCCGTCTCGCCCAGCTGGTCGGCCGTTGCGGTCGAGTCGCTCTGTTGGGCAAAGAGGGCAGGGGCGGTGAGCAACAGCCATGCGATGAGGGTCAGTTTCTTCATGGGTCGGTGTTTTTAGGGGTGTGAGGCGGGAGTCGAAAAGAGCAGGACCGGGGCGGCATCGGCGCCGTCCCGGTCCTGCGGGTGGCGTTCTTCATCGGGCTGCGGTCAGCTCGATGATGCAGTCGGGCGTCTCGGGCCGCTCCGGGAGGCGGAGCGTGATTCCGGTGTTGTCCTGGTGGTAGCGGACCTTGGCGCGGTCGGCAAAACGTACGGCGCCCGTCACGCGCAGCTGCGAGGCCGGCAGCGGCAGGAAGAGCTCCGTGTCGGGCCAGTCGAGGATATGGACGTAGACCTTGTCGCCCTTGCGCGTGGTGACGCCCCAGGAGCGGGGCTCGACCGGGCCGGCCTGCGAGCCGTAGATGGTTTCGCCGTTGTAGCGGAGCCACGAGCCGATTTCATCGAGCCGTTCGAGGGCCGCAGCCGGCAGTTCGCCGTCGGGCTGGGGGCCGATGTTGAGCAGCAGGTTGGCGCCGCGGCCCGCCGCACCGACCAGATAGCGGATGAGGTCGTCGGCGGACTTGTAGTTCTGGTCCGTGATTTTGTAGCCCCACATGCCGTTCATCGTCTGGCAGGTCTCGAGCGGGAGCTGGCTGATGTCCTGTTCGGAGTACCCGGCGGTGTTTTCGCCCGGCAGGTCACGTTCGAAGACCTGGGCATCCTCGCCCTCGAAGGGGTTCAGATGGTGGTTGTTGATAATCAGGCAGGCGGGCTGCAGCCGGTGAATCAGCGTGTAGAGTTCGTCGAGCCGCCAGTCGAAATCGGGATTCTGGTCCTGGTCCCAGACTCCGTCGAACCAGATGGCCCCCACCTCGCCGTAGTTGGTCAGCAGCTCGGTCAGCTGCGCCTTCATGAAGTCGAAATAGCTGTCGGCATCCTCCGCCTCGGCCGGCCGGCCGGTGCCGAGGCCCGTGCGGCCGCGGGGAGCATCCTCGCGCCACCAGTCGATGAGCGAGTAGTAGAAGTGTACGCGGATGCCCTGGCGGTGGCACTCGTCGCAGAGCTCCTTCACCACGTCGCGGGCAAAGGGCGTTGCGTCGACGATGTTGTAGGGCGACTGCGCGGTGTGGAACATCGAGAATCCGTCGTGGTGGCGCGTCGTGAAACAGATGTAGCGCGCACCGCTTTCGCGGAAGGCGGTCACCCACGCTTCGGCGTCGAATCTGGCCGGATAGAAGCCTCCGGCGAGCTTTTCGTATTCGCGGTAGTTCAGGTCGAGGTTGGTCATCGTCCATTCGCCCTGCGCCAGCATGGCGTAGAGCCCCCAGTGGAGGAAGATGCCGAATCGGGCATCGGCGAACTGTTGCCGCGAGGCAAGGTTCTCCGGAGTCGGACGATAGCCGGGTTGGGCTGCGGCCGAAAGCGCAAGCAGCGCGGCGCAGCACATGGTGTAGAGTCGCTTCATTGTCTTGTTCGTTGAGTCGTGACAAGACAAATTTAATAAAGTTTTTCCGAAAATCTGCCCCTCGCACTCCGAAAGATGGCTTTTTTGCTCCGCCGGTCACCGGTGACCGGCCGTCGGCGGGGGCTTCGCGCCGCCGGTTTACCGCCGTGCGTGGCGCATGCGGTGCCCGTGGCGTTCCGTGAGCCACATGCCGCAGAGTATCAGCGCGGCGCCGGCCAGAGCCGCACCGGTGATGCGCTCTCCGATGCAGAGCGCTGCCGTGAGCATCGTCACCAGCGGGTTGAGGTAGATGTAGTTGGTCATCTTCACCATGCCGATGTGTTTGGCCGAGGCGTTCCAGAGCAGGTAGCAGAGCATCGAGGCGACGATGCCCAGAAAGAGCAGGTTGCCCCATACGGCCGGCCGTGCCAGAAGCTCCCACGTGACGGCAAAGGGGCGTACGAAGAAGACGGGCAGGATGGTCACCACGCCGTAGAAGAAGACCTTGCGGGTGACGAAGAGCGCCGGATATCGTTCTCCGATACGCTTGAGCAGCAGCGAGTAGCAGACCCACGAAAGCGATGCCGCGAGGGCAAGCAGGTCGCCCTTCGGCTCGAGGTGGAGGACGAAACGCCCGTTGAGCACCACCAGCGTCATCCCCGCAAAGGCGATGCACGAACCGACGGCCTGCCGCCGCGTCATCCGCTCGCTGCGGTAGAGCGAACTGAGCAGGAGCGCCGTCCATACGGGGGCCGTGCAGACGATGAGCGAGACGTTCGACGCCGGGGCGAACTCGAGCGCCATGTTTTCGGTCAGGAAGTAGAGCGAACCGCCCGTGATGCCTGCCGCCGCGAGCATCGCCTCGTCGCGCAGGCAGTCGGCCCAGAGCCGTCCGCGGGCGATAAAGGCCAGCAGCACGTAGGCCGTGGCGAAGCGGAGCAGGAAGATATCGGCCGGGGTCAGCGAATTGGCAATCAACACCTTGGTCGATACGAAGGTGGCTCCCCATACCGAAACGCAAAAGAGCGCCGCGGCGTGGTATCTGTATTCGGGTTTCGGTTCCATGGGGGCCAAAATTACGCTTTTTCGCGTCGACAGGCAATTCTTGACGGCGAAATCTCCTTGTTTTAATTCTTTTTTTCTATCTTTGCGTGCTATTGTGTGTAATGACAATAATTACAACAAATAACAACAAATTTTTTTCAACCAAATGCAAAGTAAAGGTTTTATTAAACTCATCGCGGTCCTTCTGGCGCTCGCGTGCGTTTACCAGCTCTCGTTTACGTTCAAGACACGTAGCGTAGAGAAGAAGGCGGCCGAGTATGCCGCCTCGTTCGACCTCGACCACCAGGCCGAGGCCGAGCAGCACTATCTGGATTCGGTGCAGAACCGACCCGTGTTCAACATGGGATTCAAGTCCTTCACCTACAAGGAGTGCAAGGAGAAGGAGCTCAACCTGGGTCTCGACCTCAAGGGCGGTATGAACGTCATGCTCGAGGTGCAGGTCGAGGATGTGGTCAAGGCTCTGGCCGGCGACAGCCAGAACGACCCCGCCTTCAAGGAGGCCATCGCCGAGGCGGACAAGGCGCTCCACGAGGGTTCGTCGAAGGACTACATCGGTGACTTCGTCAAGGCTTACCAGCGTCTTTCGAACGGCTCGCCGCTCGCCGCCATCTTCGTAAGCCCCGACCGCAAGGACATCACGCTCGAAAGCTCGGATGCCGACGTGGAGAAGGTGCTCAAGGCCGAGACCGATGCCGCCATCGCCGCATCGTTCAACGTGCTGCGCAGCCGTATCGACCACTTCGGCATAACGCAGCCCAACATCATGCGTCTTCCCAACTCGCACCGCATTCTGGTCGAGCTGCCGGGCGTGAAGGAGCCGCAGCGTGTGCGCAACCTGCTGCAGGGTACCGCCTCGCTCGAGTTCTGGACCACGTATGACGCCAACGAGGTATTCCCCGCAATGAATGCCGCCGACCAGCTGCTTCGCAAGGAGCAGGCCGCTCTGGTTGCCGAGAACGACGAGGCTGCCGCCGCTCAGGAGACCGCCGAGGTTGCCGAGACGGCCGAGACCGCCGATGAGGGCCTGCTTGCCGAGGTTGCCGCCGCCGATTCGACCGCCCAGGTCGACGCTGCTGCCGCCAACCGCTTCTCGGCCGAGGAGCATCCGCTCTTCGCCGTGCTCGACCCGACCTATGCGGGCGGTGCCGTGGTGGGTTCGGCCTACAAGGCCGATATGGCTGCCGTGAACCAGTATCTGGCCATGCCCGCCGTGCGCGAGCTCTTCCCCGCCGACATCATGTTCAAGTGGGCTGTCAAGGGTGACCCCCAGAAGGATGGCCGCTATGACCTCTATGCCATCAAGGTCGCCACGGCCGACGGCAAGGCTCCGCTCGACGGAAGCGTCGTTGTCGATGCTGTCGAGCAGTATGCCGAGCGCGGTGCTTCGGCCGAGGTCTCGATGACCATGAACGGCGAGGGTTCCCGCGAGTGGGCGCGTCTGACGGGCGAGAACATCGGCAAGTGCATCGCCATCGTACTCGACGGATACGTATATTCGGCTCCCGTTGTCCGCACCAAAATCGACAAGGGCATCTCCTCCATCTCGGGTGACTTCTCGATTCAGGAGGCCAAGGACCTTGCCAACGTGCTCAAGTCGGGCAAGGTGCCCGCTCCGGCCAAAATCATCCAGGATACGGTCGTAGGTCCGTCGCTGGGTCAGGCTTCGATTAACGCCGGTATGCTCTCGTTCGTCGTTGCCTTCATCATCGTGCTGCTCTACATGGGCCTCTTCTACAAGACGGCCGGTTGGATGGCCGACGTGGCGCTGCTGTGCAACGTCTTCCTGCTGATGGGCGTGCTCGTGTCGTTCGGCGCCGTGCTGACGCTGCCCGGTATCGCCGGTATCGTGCTGACGATGGGTATGGCCGTCGACGCCAACGTCATCATCTACGAGCGTATCAAGGAGGAGCTCCGTGACGGCAAGGGTCTCTCGCTGGCCATCAAGGATGGTTTCTCGAAGGCCTACTCGGCCATCATCGACGGTCAGCTGACCACCATCATCACGGGTATCGTCCTCTTCGTCTTCGGTAACGGTCCGGTTCAGGGCTTCGCTACGACGCTCATCATCGGTATCATCACTTCGGTCTTCTGCGCCATCTTCATCACGCGCATGCTCATCGAGTGGGTGGTTGCCAAGTGGGGTTCGATTTCCTTCTCGTACAAGTGGTCGGAGAACTTCCTCAACAACACCCATGTCGACTTCATCCGTGTGCGTAAAATCGGTTATGTGATTACCGCCGTGCTGATGGTTCTCTCGTGCGTTTCGTTCTTCGTGCGCGGTCTGAACCTCGGTGCCGAGTTCACGGGCGGCCGCGCCTATGTGGTCCGCTTCGACAAGGCCGTGTCGGCCGAGGAGGTGCGCAAGAACCTCGGCGAGGTATTCGCCCGCCAGGCCGATGCCGACGCCGCATCCATCAGCTTCGAGGTGAAGCAGTACGGCAACGAGAACCAGATGCGCATCGTGACGCAGTACCGCTACGACGATACGTCGGACGAGGCTACGGCCGAGGTCGAGCAGGTTATCTACGAGGCCATGAAGCCGCTCTACTCCTACGACATCACCTTCGAGCAGTTCCGCAATACGCAGACCGACCAGAACGGTATCCTGACGGCCGACAAGATTGGCCCCTCGATTGCTCAGGACATGACGTGGAACGCCATCTATTCGGTGCTCTTCTCGCTCATCGCCATCGGTCTCTACATCGCCTTCCGCTTCAAGCGCTGGCAGTGGGCTACGGGCGCCACGCTCGCACTGGCGGTCAATGCGCTTTTCATCATCGGTCTCTTCTCGATGTGCTACGGCATCCTGCCCTTCAACCTCGAGGTGAACCAGGCCTTCATCGCGGCGATTCTGACCATCATCGGTTACGCCATCAACGACACGGTGGTCGTCTTCGACCGAATCCGCGAGTATCTGGGCCTCTATCCGAAGCGCAGCCTGAAGGAGAACGTCAACAACGCCATCAACTCGACGCTGTCGCGTACCATCAACACCTCGGGTACGACGCTGGTGACGCTGCTCGCCATCTTCTTCTTCGGCGGAGAGACCATCCGCGGCTTCATCTTCGCCCTCATCGTGGGTGTGGTTGTCGGTACGGTAGCGACCATCTTCATCGCTACGCCGATGGCCTACGACCTGATGACCAAGCGTGCGAAAATCGACAAGGAGTAACCTCCTGCGCCGAGCTGCACCGCAGCAATAAAAAGGACTGTCCCGTTTGGGGCAGTCCTTTTTATTTTTATCTTTGCAACGGGAATAGATTGTTCCGATAGTTATGGAAAATTTGTGGAAACGCATTCGACGCTACGTCTCGCCGGTATTCCTGGCGCTGCTGGTCGCGTCGTTCATCCTGTGGTACATCGCCAAACTGAGCTATACCTATACCACGTCGCAGGTCGTGCGGGTCGATGTCGACGGGCAGACGTTCGACGTGACCTGTACGGTCGAAGGGGTGGGAACCAACCTTTTCGGATACCGGGTCTACATGCGCAAGAAGTCGCGTGTCCCGCTTTCGGAGCTCAAGTACGAGCCTTCGCGCGAGGAGGGCCACGAGGGGAAAATCATCATCGACCCCCAGTCGCTGCAGAATGCCCTGTCGGTGAAGTTCAGCGACATCAAAATCATCTCCATCGACCGCATTCCCGAAATCGACATGCCCGAAAAGAAGCAGAAGTAATGATAAAGGTCGGAATAACGGGAGGAATCGGAAGCGGCAAGAGTACGGTCTGCCGCCTCTTTGCCGCGCGCGGTGTTGCGGTCTACGACAGCGACGCTGCCGCCAAGCGGTTGATGGCCGGGCCTCTGCGCGAGGCCGTCGAGGCCCGTTTCGGGCAGGAATCCTATCGCGACGGGGTGCTTGACCGCCGCTATCTGGCCGACATCGTCTTCCGCGACCGGGAGGCGCTGCAGGCGCTCGATGCGATTGTCCATCCCGCCGTCATGCGCGATTTCGAGGCGTGGGCCTCGGAGCAGCAGGGCGACTACGTCGTTCTGGAGAGTGCCATCCTCTTCGAGGCGGGGCTCGAAAAGTCGGTCGACCTAACGGTCGCCGTGCTGGCCCCCGAAAAGCTGCGCATTGAGCGGACCTGCCGCCGTGACGGCACCGATGCCGAGTCGGTGCGGCGCCGCATTGCCGCCCAGATGAGCGACGACGAGCTCCATGCGCGGGCCGACTATACGATTGTCAATATTCTGGAGGAGGAGTTGGCCCCTGTCGTCGAGCAGCTCGACCGCCTCTTCCGCCGCCAGGCTGCAAACCATGACGCTTGACCTTTCCCAACCGCAGGTGATGGCCATCCTGAACGTCACCCCCGATTCCTTCTATGCGGGCAGCCGCATGTCCTGCGCCGAGGCTGTCGAGACGCGCGTCCGCGAAGCCGTGGACGAGGGGTGCGACCTGGTCGACGTGGGTGGCTACTCGTCGCGTCCCGGTGCCGACGAGGTCTCTCCGGAGGAGGAGTGGCGGCGTGTGAAGCTGGGTGTCGCCACGGTGCGCCGGCTTGCCCCCGGGCTGCCGGTTTCGGTCGATACCTTCCGCAGCGAAGTGGCCGCCCGGGCGCTCGATGAATTCGGTCCGTTGATTATCAACGATATATCGGCCGGTGAGCTCGATGCACGGATGCTGGCAACCGTCGCCTCATACGACGTGCCCTACGTCGCCATGCACATGAAGGGCGACCCGAAGACCATGCAGTCGCTGACCGACTACCGCCGCGACATCGTGACCGAGGTGGTCGACTATTTCCGCCGAAGGGTCGCCGCGATGCTTGAGGCCGGTATCCGTGCCGGGCAGATTGTGCTCGACCCGGGTTTCGGTTTTGCGAAGACCGCCGACCAGAACTTCGAACTGCTGGCGGGGCTGCACCGCCTTTGTGCCGAAGGCTACCCCGTGCTGGCGGGCCTTTCGCGCAAGTCGATGATTTACCGCACGCTCGGCACGACGCCCGACGAGGCGCTGGCCGGTACCGTAGCCCTGGGTTGGGAGTGCCTGCGGCAGGGAGCCTCCATACTGCGCGTGCACGATGTCCGCGAGGCGGTCGATACGGTGCGCCTCTTCCGGGCTTTTGCCGGACGAGGGGTGTGACGCCGTACGCGGCGGCCGGGGAATGCGGTCCCGGGATGCGATTCATCGGAACGGAATACTGATTTTGACAATGATACGGGTAACGGAGATACACAAGCGTTACGGAACGCTCGAAGTGCTGCGGGGCGTCTCGCTCGAGGTGCGCCGCGGCGAGGTGGTGACCATCGTCGGGGCCAGCGGCGCCGGCAAGACCACGCTGCTGCAGATTATGGGTACCTTGTCGCGTCCCGACGCGGGCCGGGTCGAAATCGACGGTACGGATGTCGTTGCGCTGGGCGACAAGTCCCTGTCGCGTTTCCGCAACGAGCGCATCGGCTTCGTCTTCCAGTTTCACCACCTGCTGCCCGAATTCACGGCCTTCGAGAATGTCTGCATTCCGGGGCTCATCGGCCGCCGTCCCCGGGCGGAGGTTGAGCAGCGTGCCGACGAGCTGCTGGCGATGATGGGCCTTGCGGCGCGGCGCGACCACAAGCCTTCGCAGCTCTCGGGCGGCGAGCAGCAGCGCGTGGCCATCGCCCGTGCACTCATCAACTCCCCGGCCGTGCTGCTGGCCGACGAGCCTTCGGGCAACCTCGACAGCCGCAACCGCGAGGAGATTCACCGTCTCTTCTTCGAACTGCGCGACCGGCTGGGGCAGACGGTCGTCATCGTTACCCACGACGAGCATCTGGCCGCGATGTCCGACCGCCGCATCGTCATGAGCGACGGCTTGATTGTCGAACAACCATGACGCGTCATTCGTCCGACTCCCGCGGCGCAGGGCCGGCGGCGGCTTTCGGCTCGGCAACCGCCGCCTCTGCCGCCTCCGCAACCGTTGTGACTCCCGCAACCTCCGCGACTTCCGCAAATTCCATGTCCTCAGCCTCTTCGGCTGTCCCTGCGGCGGCATGTGCCGCGCTCTCCGACGGGGAACTGGGCGAGCTGCTCGACCGGCTTTGTGACCGCTACAACCGCGCCGAGTTCATCGACGACGACCCCATTGCCATCCCGCACCGTTTCACCGAGCGCCATGACCGCGAAATCGCCGGCTTCCTCGCAGCGACCATCGCCTGGGGCAACCGTCAGACGATTGTGCGCAATGGCCATCGGATGATGCACTTTCTCGATGATGCTCCGGCCGATTTCGTGCGCAACGCCTCGACGCACGAGCTGGCCCGGCTCGATGCGTTTGTCCACCGGACCTTCAACGGCGCCGACTTGCGCGACTTCATCCTTGCGCTGCGCCGTTTCGAGGAGCGCTTCGGGGGCCTCGGCTCCTTCTTCGAGTCGCGTTATGAGGCTACAGGCGACCTACCGGCAGTCCTTTCGGAGTTCCGCCGCGAGTTTTTCGCCGCTGAGCATGCGCCGCATTGCGAGAAACACCTCTCGTCGATTGACCGCGGCGCAGCCTGCAAGCGGCTCTGCATGTTTCTGCGCTGGATGGTGCGCCGCGACGGGCGGGGTGTCGATTTCGGTGAGTGGCGCCGGATTCCGATGTCGGCGCTGCGCATTCCGCTCGACCTCCACGTGGGGGCTACGGCCCGCGCGCTGGGATTGCTCGCGCGGCGTCAGAACGACTGGCGGGCCGTCGAGGAGACGACCGCCGCGCTGCGCCGCTTCGATGCCGACGACCCCGTGCGGTTCGATTTCGCCCTCTTCGGCATCGGTATCGACCCCTCCCGCTGCCTCTCGGATTACCTTCGCTGAAATACCCCTCCCCATGAGTACGTTCCGATTCAAACAGTTTGCCGTCCGGCAGGAGCACTGCCCGATGAAGGTGGGCACCGACGGGGTGCTGCTGGGCGCCTGGGCGCAGGTCGCCCCGACGGACCGCCGCATCCTCGACATCGGCACCGGTACGGGCCTCATTGCGCTGATGATGGCGCAGCGTGCCCCGGAGGCCCTTGTCACGGGGGTCGACATCGGCTCGGTCGAGGAGGCGCGCGCCAATGCCGAGGCCTCGCCCTGGGCCTCGCGGCTGTGTTTTTACTGCGCTCCGATTCAGGAGTTCCGGCCCGAGGCGGGGGAGCGCTATGACCTCATCCTTTCGAATCCCCCCTTCTTCGTCGATTCGCTCACCTGTCCCGACGAGGGGCGGACGAGGGTGCGTCACGCCGTCACGCTTCCGTTCGACGAGCTGCGCGATGCCGTCGTCCGGATGCTGGCGCCCGGCGGGCGCTTTGCGCTGATTCTTCCGGTCGAGGAGTCGCTTCGCTTCGAGACGCTGTGCCGCGGTGTGTTGTCGCCCGTGCGGCGTACCGGGGTGCGGACCACGCCGCGGCGTCCGGTGCGGCGTGTGCTGACGGAGTATCTCCGTGCGGAGGAGGCGCAGGGGCGTCCCTGTGCGGACGACAGCCTGGTCATCGGTACGGGCGAACACGAATGTTATACGGAGGAGTACCGCGCCTTGACACGGGACTTCTACCTCAAGTTCTGAACCGGCCCTGCGCGGCGATGCATTTTCCGGGGCGGGGATGCCGGCTCTTCCCGCATGACGGGGTTTGGCCCTCCGGATTTTGCCGGAACGACAAAATAAGGTATATTTGTGAATTCAATTTAATTTCTTACTGACGATGAAAACCAAATTGCTGGCGATTGCGATGCTGCTTGGCAGCATGGGCGTTGTGGCTCAGAATCCGTACGTCGCGCTCGAAGGAGCGTCGGAGGGAGCCGAGGGTGTGGTCGTGTCGTTGCCGCGTACGGTTCTGGCCGTCGACGTGCAGGTTGAGCACGACGTGACGTTGGCCGGTCCCTATGCGCGTTATGCCCAGAAGTTCCTGGGCGTCCGTGCACCGCTGACCGACAAGTCGCTCTATGCGGTCAGCGGGGCGAAGGTTTCGCTGCTCGACGCGGCGGCAAGTCTCGCGGCTCCGGCCGAGCCTGCGGCCCGTCGGGTCGAGGAGCAGCGCTATGCCGATGCCGAGGGTGAATTCCCGCGCCTGCAGGCCGACAAGAATTCGCTCACGGTACGTACGCTCGAGGAGGCGGCCGAGGAGGCTGCATCGACGATTTTCGCACTGCGCCGCCACCGCCTCGAACTCATCTCGGGCGACGCGGGCGAGCATGTCTTCGGCGAAGGACTCCGGGCGGCGCTCGACGAAATCGCACGCCAGGAGCAGCTCTACCTCGAACTCTTCCTCGGCAAGCATGTCGTCACGACCCAGACGCGTCGTTTTGTGGTCTATCCCGATGCCGGCAACCGGCAGTATATCGTCTGTCGCTTCAGCGCGGCCGACGGCCTGCTGCCCGACAACGACCTCTCGGGCGATATCGTGCTGCTGCAGATTGAACCGACGGGCGCCTCCGTCGCCGTGCCCGAGGCTTCACCCAAGGAGAGCAGCGCGGTGACCTGCCGTGTCGCCGCTCCGGCTACCTGCTCGGTCATCTGCGGCGGGAAGGAGTTCTCGCGCACGGTGCTTCCGCTCTTCGAATTCGGCCGTACGGTCAAAATAGCGCTTCCGCGCCGCAAGTAATGGCCGACCTTACCGCCCGTATGGTCGCCCTGCTGGGGGCGATGCGCCGCGAGCGCAACGGGGCCGTGGCCGATGCCATGCGCTATTACGGGGCCGACTACGGACTCAACTACGGCGTGAGCCTGCCGACGGTGCGCTCGCTGGCCCGCGCTGTGGGCCGCGACCACGAATTCGCCCGGTTCCTCTATCGGCAGCAGGTGCGCGAACTGCGCCTCGCGGCGCTTCATATCGCCGAGCCCGAACGGCTTACGGCCGACGAGTACGCCTTCTGGGGCGATGGGCTCTGCAATTCGGAACTGGCCGAAGAGGCCGCTTTCGCTCTGCTGGGGCGCATTGCGGCCTTCGACGGGCTGTTCCACCTGTGGTGCGGCGAAGGAACTCCGCTGCAGGGTTATGCGGCGGTGATGGCGGTTGCGCGCCGCGACGATTCGCTTCGCTACGTCGAGCCTGCCGCCGCATGGCTGCGGCGCATCGTGTCGGAGGGTGACCATGCCGCGTCGCACATGGCCGGAAGGGGTGTGGCGACGCTCTTTGTCGCATGCGGCGCCCGAAACGAGGAGAACCGGCAGACGGTGCTCCGCCTGACCGGTTCTCTGGGGACCTCTCCTGCCGAAGACTGCGTCCACGAGGAGGTCGCCGCGATGCTGGGCGAATAATCCCGCACCCGGGCGGGTGCACGGTTCCGCCCCTGTTGTCCGGTGTCGTGTCGGGCCGATGGCGTTGACCCGCCGGCATCTCTCTGCAATGGCCGTGCCGCTCGCGACTGCGGCCTCGGGAACGCTCCGTTGCGGGGCAAAGATTGTTCCGCGGCTGTGCGGAAACCGATTCATCATACGAAAACAACCACCCGGAAGGTTCGGACGCCGAGTCCATCCTTCCGGGTGTCGTTTTGCAGGTGTGGCTCACCTCTGCGGGGAGCGTCTGTGTCGGGGAGGCTGCCGCTACTCCACGAAAAGGGCCTTGGGCAGTTGTGCGACGTTGTTGATTTCGACCACTTCGATGCCTTTGGGCCGTCGGGCCGTGCGGGTCAGGTAGCCCGAGACGACAATACGGCGGAAGCCCAGCCGCGCCGCCTCGCTGATGCGCTGCTCGGTGCGGGGTGCCGGGCGGATTTCGCCCGAAAGGCCGATTTCGCCGGCGCAGCAGACCCCTTCGGCGATGGGGCGGTCGTAGTACGATGAGATGACCGCCGTGACGACCGCAAGGTCGAGTCCCGGGTCGGCCACCTTGAAGCCGCCGGCGAAGTTGAGGAAGACGTCCTTCTGGAACATCTTCATTCCGAGCCGCTTTTCGAGTACGGCAAGCAGCATGCTCATGCGTTTCGAGTCATAGCCGGTCGTCGTGCGCTGGGGCGTTCCGTAGGCTGCGCCGCTGACCAGCGCCTGCACCTCAATCAGATAGGGCCTGATGCCGTCGGCCGAGGCGCCGACCGCAATGCCGCTCAGCGGTTCGTCGTAGTGCGTGAGCAGAATCTCCGACGGGTTGTCCACCTCGCGCAGTCCGGCGTCGAGCATCTCGAAGACGCCGATTTCGAACGTGGCGCCGAAACGGTTCTTGATGCCCCGCAGGATGCGGTAGATGTTGTTGCTGTCGCCCTCGAACTGCAGCACCACGTCGACGATATGCTCCAGCACCTTCGGTCCGGCGATGGTGCCGTCCTTGGTGATGTGGCCGATGATGAAGATGGAGGTGCCGGTGCTCTTGGCATACTTGAGCAGCGTGGCGGCGCATTCGCGAATCTGCGAGATGCTCCCGGCCGAAGAGTCGAGCAGATCGGTGTAGATGGTCTGTATGGAGTCGATGACCACCAGGTCGGGCCGCTGCTCCTCGATTTGCGCCACGATGTTCTCGAGCAGCGTTTCGGCATATATCAGGCATTCGTCGTTGCCGATGCCGATGCGCGTGGCGCGCATCTTGATTTGCTCGGCCGACTCCTCGCCCGAGACATAGAGCGTCTTGAGCGAGTTGGCCGCCAGGGCGAGTTGCAGTGAGAGGGTCGACTTGCCGATGCCGGGTTCGCCGCCCAGCAGCACAAGCGAGCCGGGAACGAGTCCGCCGCCCAGCACGCGGTTCACCTCGCTGTTGCCCAGGTCGATGCGCCGGTGGTCGCTCTCGCGGATGTCGCGGACGCGCTGCGGCCGCGAAGCGGGCAGCGCGCCGGCCAGCGCCGAGGCGGGCGAGGAGCTTTCGCGCGCGATGATTTCTTCGGTGAAGGTGTTCCATTCGCCGCACGAAGGGCAGCGCCCCAACCATTTCGGGGCCTCGAATCCGCAGTTTTTGCAGAAGTATGCTTTCTTGACTTTGGCCATGGGTGCAGCGGGGGATTTAGTTGGCGGCGTGCGACGTGTTCTCGTAGCGGACGGCCGATTCGATGCCGGCGTCGGGGTAGAGCGTGCGGTAGCTTTCGGTGAGGTCTACCGTGAATCGGGCGCAGCGTGCCCCTTCCGCGGTGGTGTAGGAGGAGAGCGTGGCGGTGTACTCCACGCCTTCGCCATAGGTGAAGGTGATTTCCGACGAGCCGGGCATCTTGACGAAGGTGCCGCTCAGCGTCTCGCCTTCGGCCGAGGGCTTGACCCGCAGCAGGCCGCCGTTGTACTCCGAGTAGTCGAGCACGTAGGAGCCGCCGGCCTGGACCGGTGCCGCAGCGAGCACCGCATTGCGTATCTCCTCGATTACGGGCGATTCGTTCTCGCCGCCGTCCGAACCCCCTTCGGAACCGTCGCCCGAACCGTCTCCGGTTTCATCGTCGGCCGACGGCCGGATTGCGGCCGTGCCGCTTCCCGAATCGGGGTTCTCGGGTTCGGTCGGTGTGTCGCTCAGCGTGACGACCGCCTCGAGCGAGGTCACCTCGTAGCGGGTCGAATAATAGACCTCCGACGGCTCCGAGCAGGCGGCCAGCGCCGCGGCGAGGAGCGTGGACAGGAGCAGATGCGGTAATTTGATGTTCATGAGGTTGCGTTCGTTTTTTCAGAGACCCATTTCCCGGTCGATGAGAATCACCTTGATGCGTCCCCTGGGGTGGCAGCGGAGCATCTCCATGCGGGTGTTGCAGATGCGGTCGGGCGAATTGCAGTCGGCGCAGATGCCCGTTACGGCACAGGGCGTGCGGAAACCCGGATGGCGGGCGACGTTGCGCGGTGCGGCAATGTCGCGGATACGCCGTTCGGCCTCTTCGCGCGTAGGGGCGAGCTTGTTGCGCCCGGCGACGAGCAGCACCTTGCGCGGGCCGAAGGCCACGGGGGCGATGCGGTTGCCGACCATGTCGAGCCAGAGCAGCGTGCCGTCGGTCGTGATGGCGTTGACGCCCGTGATGAAGAGGTCCGACATGAGCGCCCGGCGGCGGATTTCGAGCCGCTCGGGGCGGGGCATCGACGAATCGAATCCGTCGAGCAGCGTGAAGCGCCCGTCGCCGCGCACCCACTCGATGATGCCCGTTTCGCGCATGGTCATCGAGTCGCCGAATGAGACCAGGGCGGGCTGCTCCTGCTCGATTTCCGCCTTCATGCAGGCGAAGGCCTCCTCGGGCGTAGCGACGACGACGGCGTCGAATCCGTGGCGGCGCAGCGCCTCGGCGCAGCGTTCGAGCTCGCAGGCCGAGGCCGGCATGGCGCTCTGAGGGGTCGTTGTATTCATGGTCCGAAGGATGTTTTGCGTTTTTACGTTGCGTCGTGCGTTGCGCCCGGCGCGGTTACTTGATGAAGAAGCGGTAGATGTCGTTGCCGTTGGCGTATAGGACAAGCGCCAGGATGATGATGAGTCCGATGTACTGGGCCGTCTCGAGCACGCGGTCGCTCACCTTGCGCCCCGTGAGCATCTCCCAGAAGGTGAAGATGGCATGTCCGCCGTCAAGTCCCGGGATGGGGAGGATGTTCATGACGGCCAGCATGATGGAGAGGAAGGCGGTCGTCATCCAGAATCCCTCCCAGTTCCAGCTGCCGGGGAAGATGTTGCCGATGGCGATGAAGCCGCCCAGCTCCTCGTAGAGCTTCGTCTTGGGCTGCACGATGAGCTTGAGCTGCTGCCAGTAGGAGGAGAGCATTCGCCCGGCCTTGTGGAAGCCAGCGGGGATGCTCTCCCAGAAGGTGTACTCCTGCGTGCGGAGCGTGTAGGGCGCCAGTGCCACTACTCCCAGCTTGCCTTCGGCTGAAACGGGCAGCGTGAAGTGCAGCAGCGAGTCGCACGACGTACGCTTGACGGTGACCGATACCTCCTCGCCCGCATGGAGCTTGAGGTAGGCCTGATAGTCGCGGAACTCCTTGTTTGCGCAGCTGTCGCCGCTCAGGCTGCTCGCCATTGCGACAATCTCGTCGCCGTGGCGCAGCGCCGAGGCTCCCGGCAGTACGACGCTGTCGACGAGGAAGGGATGGCGCAGCGTGAAGAGGTTCTCGTAGGCCCGGTCGCGGCGCATGGCAATCAGTTCGTCGAGCGGCAGCGTCAGCGTGACCTGCTCCCCGTCGCGTTCGACGACCACCTCGCGGTCGCCTTCGGTGATGAGCAGCGCGTTGAGCACCGTCTGGATGTTGTCCACGGGCTCGCCATCGAGCGTCACGAAGCGGTCGCCGTCGCGGAAACCGAGCCGGTGGCCCGTCTCGTTGAAGTTGTAGCCCCAGCGGGCATCCTGGTTCGAGAGGTAGCTATCGCCCCACGTGTAGCAGATGCCGCAGTAGATGACGATGGCCAGCAGGACGTTCATCACTACGCCGGCAATCATCACCAGGAAGCGCTGCCAGGCCGGTTTGGCCCGGAATTCGTCGGCCTTCACCGGCTGTTTCATCTGCTCCTTGTCCATCGACTCGTCAATCATGCCGGCGATTTTCACATAGCCGCCCAGCGGCAGCCAGCCCAGACCGTACTCCGTGTCGCCGCGCTTGAACTTGAAGAGCGAGAACCAGGGGTCGAAGAAGATGTAGAACTTCTCGACGCGGATGCGGAAGATGCGGGCCATGATGAAGTGGCCCAGTTCGTGGATGCCCACCAGAATCGTGAAGCAGAGGAAGAATTGAAGCGCTTTAATCAGAATATCCATTTCGTGTCGTGTGCGTTATTCAGAGTTTGAGGTATTCGGCTGCCAGACGGCGTGCCTCACGGTCGGCCGCGGCGTAGTCGTCGAGCGTCGGCCGGGGGATGAATGCGGCGTGTTCGAGTGCATACTCGATGGCGCGGACAATCTCCAGCCAGGGGCACTCGCCCGCCAGGAAGGCCGCCACGGCCCGTTCGTTGGCGCCGTTCATCGTGCAGGCGGCCGTGCCGCCCCGCCGCAGGCAGTCGTAGGCGATGTCGAGCGCCGGATACTTGCGGCGGTCGACCGCCTCGAAGGTGAGCTGCGGGTGCTCGAGGAAGTCGAACCGCTCCTGCGGACGGCTGGCCCGGCGGGGGTAGAAGAGCGCATAGCTGATGGGCATCCGCATGTCGGGCGTGCCCAGCTGTGCCTTGATGGCCCCGTCGTCGAACTCGACCATCGAGTGGACAATCGACTGCGGGTGGAGGATGACGTCGATTTTTTCGGCCGGCAGGTCGAAGAGCCAACGCGCCTCGATGACCTCGAAGCCCTTGTTGACCAGCGTCGAGGAGTCGATGGTGATTTTGGCCCCCATGTGCCACTGGGGGTGGTGGAGCGCCTGCTCGACCGTGACGTCGGCGAGCGCCTCGCGGGGCAGGTCGCGGAACGACCCGCCGCTGCAGGTGATGATGAGTCTCCGCGGCTGGGTGCATTCGCCGGCCAGGCACTGGAAGAAGGCCGAATGCTCCGAGTCGATGGGCAGAATCGGCGCCCGCTTCTCGGCCGCCAGCCGCATGACCACCTCGCCGCCCACCACGAGCGACTCCTTGTTGGCCAGTGCGAGTTTCTTGCCCGCCTCGAGAGCGGCGACGGTCGGGTGGAGTCCGGCGTAGCCCACCAGCGCGTTGACGACCACCTCCGTGTCGCCGCCTGCGGCGACCTGGCGGACGGCCTCCTCGCCCGCGTAGACCTTTACGTCGGTGTCGGCCAGCGCGTCGCGCAGCGCCGCATAGCGGCTTTCGTCGGCAATGACCACCGTGTCGGCGTCGAACTGCCGGGCCTGTTCGGCCAGCAGCCGCCAGTTGCTGTGGGCCGTCAGGATGCGTGCCTCGAAGAGTTCGGGATTTTCGCGGACGATGTCGAGGGTCTGCGTACCGATGGAGCCTGTCGACCCCAGAATGGCAAGGCGTTGTTTCATGGTGCTCAGAATACGATGTAACTTTCGGGATTGACCGGCTTGCCGTTGTTCCACAACTCGAAGCCGAAGAGCCGCACCTCTCCGTTTACGGGTTCGGCATTGTAGCCGATTTGCTCTCCGCCGCGCACGGCCTGACCCGTCGTGACGAGCGACTGCGAGAGGTTGCGGTATACCGAGAGCAGGTTGTTGGCGTGTTGGATGATGATGGTGTAGCCCGACTCGGGGCTCCAGAGGCTCTGGATGACCGTGCCGCGCTCGATGGCCGACACCGGGGCGTCGGCCGTTGCCACGATGCCCACGCCCAGACGGCCGTCGGCCACGTCGAACTTCTCGGTGAGGATGCCTTCGACGGGGGCGAGCAGCTCCATCGACTCACGCAGTGCGCGCCGCGACTCGTTGCGCGACGCACTCAGCGAGTAGGGACCGTCGCCCTCCATCTGGGCGCGCAGCAGCGAATCCTCGTGCGAGGGCATGACCAGCACCTTGCTCAGCCGCGAGGAGTCCGACGATGCGATGGTTCGCATGACGGGGGTCTTGCCCTCCATGATGAGCGCGATGTTCTGGTTGTAGGTCATCATCTGGTTCATCATCCGTTCCATCGAGTCGAGCCGGATGATGTTCTGCACCAGATTTTCGCGCGAGCGGTCCGCCTCGGTCCGGTAACCGGGCAGAAACTCCAGCACCGGCGTATAGGCCACCAGCGAAAGAATCAGGATGAAGAGCAGCAGCACGAACGACACCAGGCCGGCGATGATGCTCGCCGGCGAGAGGTGGAGGTGCCACTCCTCGCTGTTGTCGGTGGCGTTGAGCATGCTGAAGCGCCGCTTGCGGAAGAATCCCCGCCACCAGAAGCGTATTTTTCTCAGAAAGTCCATCTTTTCGGGAGCGATAATCTTGACAAAGATACGAATTTTACGGGAAAATCCCGACCCTTTGCCCCAATTCGCACCGCATGCGGCGGGCTATTCCACGACAATCTCGTCGATGAACATCCATGACTCGCCCTGCACGCGGTGCCACGAGGGGAGCGTCTGCGGGTGTTCGGCCCGGATGCGCACGTAGCGGGCCTTGGCGCGCAGGCGGTCGAAACGGAAGGGGATGCGCAGGTAGTCGTATTCGCCCGCTCCCTGGCGCGCCTCGCCGTAGTCGATGACTCCCGCCCGGCGGTAGTCATTGCCGTCCTCCGAGAGGAGCACCTCCAGACGCCTGGGCGGCATGACCCATGCCGTCAGCGACTGCAGGAAGCCCATCGAGACGCTCCGCACGGGCTGGACGCTGCCCAGGTCCACGACCAGGTCGATGTCGTTGCCGAAGTAGCCGTGCCAGAGCGGTGCCTGGGCGTTGAGCGGGGCAAAGACGCCGTCGGTCATCGCGCCGTCGCCGCCGGCCGCATATTTCGCACTGTAGGGCTGGAGGTAGGTCACCTGAGCGTCGAGCGCCTTGTGGGCCGCCACGACGCGGCTGACGGGCGTGTAGGCCTTGCCGCCGGCGAAGACGCGGGCGGTGACGGTCTCCACGTCGCGCACCTCGAACGGCGCCTCGTAGCGTCGCGACGTGGCCTTGGGCTCCGAGCCGTCGGTCGTGTAGCGGATTTCTCCGCCGTCGAGGTAGCACTCCAGCCGTACGGTGAATCCCTTCCCGTCGGCGGTCCGTTCGGTCAGGATGGCGATGTCGGGGGTAATCTGCGCCAGGTCGAACCATGCGGTGCCTTCGCCCAGCAGGGTGATGGAGCCCGCGGCCCCTCCGTGGTGAGTCCGCTTGTACTCCTGCGGCGGGCAGACAACCTCGTAGCGGCGCCACGAGTCGGTCAGCTCGAACTCCTTCTCGCCGAGCGAGCCGAGCGCCAGACGGAAAGTCATCTTCGTGCCGTTGGCGGCGTTGGCTTCGAGCGAGCGGCGGTCGGTGCGGGCCCATACCGAGAGGATGTAGGTGCGGTCCTGCTCGTTGTCGATGGGGAAGAGCGAGCGTGCGGCGCCGGCGCTGGGGAAGGGGTTGTTCAGGCGGAGCGATACCTCGCCGTCGCGGGCGATGCGTGCATCGGGCAGCTGGGTGGCTCCGTTGCCGCGGCCCCCCGCACCGCCGCTTCCGCCCGTCGTCTGACCCGCCTCGACCGACTCCTCGAAGCTCGGGTTTACGAGCAGGTTCCCCGCCGCAACGGCCGAAGCCGGGGCCTTGGTCTCAATCCGGTAGACGGCCGTCCCGAAGGGACCCACCATGTCGGTGATGCGCCCCTGCTCGATGGCCTTGCGGCGGTTCTCGAAGAGCAGCCAGGCTTCGCCCGCATCGGGAAGCTCCTCGGACGAGAGGGTGATGGCCAGCGGTTCGTTGGCATTGTTCTGCGCCACGAGCAGCAGGTTGTCGCCGCGGCGGAAGAGCTTCGCCTCGACCTCGGGCCGGTCGCATGCAACCGGCTGTGGCGCGGGGTCGTAGAGGTAGGGGGCGATGCGCTGCAGCTCGACGGCCACCTCCTTGAAGCCGTTCCACAGCAGCGGCGAGCCCGAATCGGGCATGCGGTGGAACCCCTGGATGCCGCGCGCTCCGGCCAGGATGCTGCCGTAGACCATCGCGCGCACCTCGCGTGCCGAGGGTTCGCGCGTCCAGATTTCACCGCCGCCGAAGACCTGCGGCACGAGCCATACGGCCTTCTCGAAGCGCATCTGTTCGTGGATTTCGCGAATCATGCGCGATGCTTCGGTGACGGGGCCGTTGGGGATGGGGTAGGGGTCGGCCATGAGGATGTCGTAGGTGTCGGCGTAACGGCGTGCCGGGAGCGAACTGATGATGACCACCGAAACGGGGTGGTAGGGGTCCAGTTCGTGAATCAGGTCGTAGGAGCGTTTGAGCGTCTCGGGGCTCACGCCCTGTCCGTCGGGCTCGTCGGCGATGTAGTAGGAGAGCAGCGCCGGGTGGTCCTTCACGCGCAGAACCTCCTCGCGCAGGGCTGCGAGCTTCTCCTCCTGCGAGGCGTTGTTGCCGATGCCGACGCCCTGGCTTCCGGCCAGGCTGCAGACGTTGTAGTTGACCTTGATGCCCAGCCGTGCGCAGAGGTCGAGATAGGCCATGCGGGCCTCGCGGTTCTCGTCGGTGATGTTGTGGTAGGGCGAGTAGAGGTTGATGCCCTGCGTCACCTCGCTCCGCAGGAAGCCGAAGTTCTCGCCGTCGAGGCTCGAGTAGAAGCCCACCGGCAGCCACTGCCAGCCGTCGACGCGGAGCGTGCCCGTCAGACGGTCGATTTTCACCTCGTTGCGCTTCGGCTCGAGACGCAGCAGTTCGATGCCGAACTGCTCGCGGCGGCCGTCGGGGTGCTCGATGGTGAGCTGCCGGAGGTTCGGCCCCATTGCGAGCCCGTCGAGTGCGAGGGGCAGCAGGTTGACGCCCTGCCGCAGTTCGTAGCGGGTCTCCGGGCCGTCGAGGGTTGCGCGGGCCTCCCCGTCGGGCAGGTAGACCAGAATTTCGGCCTGGGTTTCGTCGGTGTAGTAGCTCATCCGCGAGACTGCTTTGAGCTCCCGGGCATGTACGCCGATGGTGCCTCCGAGGCACATCAGCAGCGTGAAGAGAAGATGCAGCGATTTCATGGTTCGTGGTTGTTGGCTGGGTTTCGGGTTTTGGTGTGCCGTTTGTCGCAAACGGTCAGACAAATCTATGCAAATTCGCGCTTTTTCGGGCCTCCGGCGGGGTAAAAAACGCAGCGTAAGTCCGATTTTCATCTCTTGCCGGTGTCAATCGGCCGGCTGCAGGGCATCCGGAGGGTGTCGGCCCGGAAAACTGCGTTTTTGCTTGCCTCGGCACGCAACTTTTTGTACATTTGCACGATGTATGGGTGGGATGACGATACGCTTCGTGCAGGGGTGTCGCCCCGGCGCCCCGGCGCAGCCTGTTTCCCATCATGCGGTACGTTGATGCTAACGAATCAAAATCGATGATATTATGGTGAAACCTACTTTATTGGTGCTTGCTGCGGGCATGGGTTCCCGCTACGGCTCGTTGAAACAGATGGACGGCGTCGGCCCCAACCGCGAGGCCATCATTGACTATTCGGTCTACGATGCCATCCGCGCCGGATTCGGCAAGGTAGTCTTCGTCATCCGGCACTCGTTTGCCAAGGAGTTCCAGGAGGTCTTCTCCGCCGAGCGGTTCGGCGGCCGCATTGCCGTCGAGTATGTCTTCCAGGAGCTCGACTATCTGCCCGAGGGCCTTTCGGTGCCCGAAGGCCGTGAGAAGCCGTGGGGTACGAACCATGCGGTGATGATGGCGGCCGAGGCCATCCACGAGCCCTTTGCGGTCATCAACGCCGACGACTTCTACGGTGCGGAGGCCTACCGGACCATCGGCGACTACCTCTCGCAGCTGGGCGACTCGCGCAACCGCTACTGCATGGTGGCCTATGACCTGAACCGCACCCTCTCGGAGAACGGCACCGTTTCGCGCGGCGTATGTTCGGTCGATGCGGAGGGCAACCTCACGGGCATGGTCGAGCGGACGCAGATTGAGCGTGTTGCCGACGGCCGCATCCTCTTCCACGACGGCGGAGCCGACGAGCCTCTGGCCGAGGATACGCCCGTGTCGATGAACCTGTTCGGTTTCACGCCCGACTTCTTCACCTATTCGGCCGAATATTTCAAGGAGTGGTTCGCCGCCAACAGCGGGAATCTGAAGGCCGAGTTTTACATCCCGACGATGGTCAACAAGCTCATCGGCGAAGGTACGGCCTCCCTGCGTGTGCTGCGCAGCACGGCGCAGTGGCACGGCGTGACCTACAAGGAGGACAAACCGGCGCTGGTGGCCAGCATCGAGCGGATGATTGCCGAAGGCAAGTATCCGCGTGACCTCTGGAAGTAGTTCCGCAGATGGGTCCGATACGGGGCGGGGCGCCATTCGGCGCTTTGCCCCTTTTTCGTGCGTGGCCTTTCCGCGAGGATGAATGAAAGCCGCCCGCTTCTGCAATGGAAGCGGGCGGCTTTCGTATGGATGACGGCCCGGCCGGGGCCACGGTGCTGTCGTCGATGTCGCGGAGCGATGGTAGCGCCAAATCGCGCTGCTGCGACGGGTCAGTCCAGAAAACCGTCGCGGACGAGCTGTTCGCGGATTTTCGTCCAGTCGGCAACGGGGCGTTTCACTCCGTCGATGAATCGGATGGGGCACCCCAGAGCGCTGTCGTCGATGTAGAGGTCTGCATGGACCTTGGGAGACTGCGTCCAGCGTCGCTGTTCGGGATTCTCGTTGACCGCATAGAGCGGAATGTCCTGCTCGGCGAACCAGGCAAGCGCCTTATCGAGCAGCGCGCCGCTACGCATCGTGTAGAGGATGAGCCGGCAGCCGTTGTCGGTCAGCTCGCGGAGTACGGGCACCGCACCCGCATCCCTGCCCACATGGGGGTATTCATGGGTGACAACCGTACCGTCGAAATCGACGGCGATGATTGCGTCGTGTATGGCCATGGCTTCGAGGGGTTTGTTCTTCGGTGGTTCAACGCTTGTTCTTGCCGTGGCGGCCGTGTTCCTCTTCGCGGCGCGGGAAGAGTTTCCGGAGCAGGTTCAGAATCTGCTTGCGGTAGCTCGGCTCCTGATAGTCGTCGCCGTATCCGTACCCGTAGGTATATCCGTAACCATAGCCGTAGCCATAGCCATAGCCGTGGCGGCGCGTACGGGCTCCGTTGAGGACAATGCACATGTTGTGGAACTTCTTCTCGAGGTAAAGCCGTTCGATGTCGGGCAGCTGACGGCGGTCCAGCACCCCTTCGCGGACGATGTAGATGCAGAGGTCGCACAGACGGTCGGTGCTGATGGCATCGGCGACCGACATGGCCGGCGTCGAGTCGATGAAGATGTATTCGTAGCGCGTGCGCAGCTCGGCGACAAGGGCGTCGAGACGCTCCGAGAGGAGCATTTCGGCCGGGTTGGGCGGCTGGATACCGGCATAGATAACATCCAGGTTCTCGTTGATGCCGGGATTGGAGATGAGCTTCCCGATATCGTCGATTTCTCCCGAAAGGTAGGCCGTTATCCCCTTGACTTCGTGTCTTTGTCCCATTTCGCTCGAGAGGGCGTGGCGGCGCAGGTCGAGGTCGAGCAGCACAACCTTCTTGCCGGCAGCCGCGAGCGTAGTGGCAAGGTTGATGGCAACGAAGGTCTTGCCGGCGTGGGGGTTCGACGAGGTGAAGAGCACGCACTGCATGCGTCCCTTGCTCGAAACGTTCATGAAGGTCATGTTCGAGCGCAGCATGCGGAATGCCTCCGAAACAGCGTCGCGCCCGGCTTCGCGGACGGCGACACCCTTGGTCGTCTTGCCTTCGTAGAGCGGAATGTCACCCAGGAAGGGGGCGCTCAGGTTCTCCTCCACGTCGCGGCGGCCGCGGATGGTCGTGTCGAGCATGCTCAGCAGGAAAATCAGTCCGAACGGAATGGCTACGCCGGCCAGGAGCGCAATGGCGAATATCATCGAGGCCTTGGGTGCTACGGGTGCCGACGGACCGTATGCGAGGTCGATGATGCGGGCGTTGCTCTCCGCCACGGCGAGGTTGAGCTGTGTCTCCTCCTGCTTGTTGAGCAGATAGAGGTAGAGCTCCTCCTTGATTTTCTGCTGACGGGTGATGCCGAGCATCTCCTTCTCCTGCGAGGGGACGGTCGAGATGCGGCGGTTGGCCTGCTCCTCCTCCGTGCGCAGCGCCTTGCGCTGGATTTCGAGCGCCGAGATGTGCGAGTCGAGCGAGGCGATGATGGAGCGCCGCACGGCTGCGAGGTTGTTGTCCAGCTCCTGAATCACGGGGTTGTTCGCCGAACTGTTTTCGCTGAGCTTTTCGCGGCGGAGGATGCCCTCGTTGTAGGTGGCAATCTGCTCGGAGATGCCGGGGTTGGAGATGGCCGCCATGGCGGGAATCAGGTCGCCGGCGTGCTTCTTGTCGAACAGGTAGCTGCGGATGAACTCCGCCACGTTGATTTGGTTGTCAATCGAGAGACCTTCGGCCTTGAAGCGCGAACTCTCCTCGACGTTGCGGGCCGCTTCGGTCCCGAGGTCGACCATCCGGTTGCTCTTCTTGAAATCCTCGATGTCGCGGTCCACGTCGCCCAGCTCCTGCCCGATGATTTCGAGTCGTGAGCGGATGAAGGCTGCCGTCTCTTCCGAGATGCGCCGCTTGTCGGCGATGGCGTCGTCGTTGTACTCCGTAATGAGGGTGTTGATGACATCCTCGGCCCGTTTGGGGACCGTGTTGCTCATCGAGATGCCGACCACCGAGGTCTGTTTGTTCTCCACGGCGCACTGGACGTCGGCGCGGTAGGCCGAAGTTGCGGCACCGAGCGTCGTCTTGCCGACCCGGATTACGGTGCCTTCATCGGCGGGCGACATGTAGAGCGTCTTGCGGATAATCATTCTTCCCAGCGGCGTGGAGACCGTATCGCCGTAGGAGGCCTCGACAAGGCGTTCGCTCTCCTCTTCGGCGATGTATCCGTCGTTGAATTCGGTCAGTTCGACCCGTTCGCCGCCGGGCAGAAGCCGCACCTTGAACGAGAAGGCCTGGTTTTCGCTGTCGTCCACGAAGTCCGCCTCGATGGGCGAGCAGCCGTAGAGGTCCTGCGTGCGGAGGCCGTGCCGTTTGGTGTAGTTGGTCGTCAGATTCAGGTTGCGGACCACCTCCTGCATCAGCCGGCGCGACTGGAGGATGAATACCTCGTTGTCCACACTGCTTCGGGGTTGGAATCCCGAGAGGTCGCTGAACGCCGAAATATCCATGTCGGCCCCCTTGCGGTCGTCCTTGACCAGGATGGTGGCCTTGCGGCTGTAGACTTTCGGTGTCCGTGCCACATAGAGGTATGCCACCGAGAGGCAGACGGCCACCGAGAGTGCGAACCAGTACCAGTTGGCCAGCACCATCTGGATGATGTCGTGAAGCGAGAGTACCCCGACTTCAGAGGATTCGCTCTGGGAATTATGCGGATTGAGAGTCTGTTCGGTCATGTCTGCGGACTATTTGGAGAGGGTTACGACAAGGGTCACAATCGAAATGGCGGTGCTTACCAGCGAGATGTAGAACGAACGGTCCTGGTTGATTTGGCCCGAACGAGCCTTGTTCTTGTTCGGTTTCACGTAGACGACATCGTTCTGCTGGAGGTAGAAGGCCGGCGAGTTGAAGATATCCTTCGACGTAAGGTCGAGGTATTCGATGGAGCGGACTCCATTCGTCTCGCGGATGACGGCCACCTGGTCGCGCATGCCGTAGACAGTCAGGTCGCCGGCCAGCGCCAGGGCGTCGAAAATCGAGACGCGGTCATTCTTGATTTCGTACTCTCCGGGGCGGGAAACCTCGCCGATGACCGAGAACTTCATGTCGGCGAACTCCACGTTCACCGTCGGGTCGTTCAGATAGCCTCCTTCGATGATTTTGTCGGCAATGGCCTGGGCCAGCTGGCCGCGGGTCATTCCCCGACAGTCGATTTTTCCGATAACCGGCATGTCGAACATTCCGTTTTCGTCTACCGTGCGGACCTGGAGCGACGCGGCTCCATTCGTGGAATTTGTTCCTGTGGTCGACAGCGAGTTGTAGGAAGATGCCGTATTGAACGGGACGGCCAGCTCGGGGTCCTTGCTGTTCACCACAACGGTAAGCCGGTCGAGCGGTTTGATGCGGATTTGGCCGTTCATGGCAATCTGTTCCGGCGTGAAGGGGTCGGCATCCTGCAGATACCAGGTTCTTTCGGTTGCCTTTTTCTGGGTGGCACACGACGTGAAAGCCAAAACCGCAACAGCGGAGATGAAGAACAAACGGAAAAATCTCATGAGGTTCAGGAGTCTGTTAAATACGCCATGCAAAGGTAGTAAAGTTTTCCGGAAAAACAGCGGCGCAATCCGTTATTTGTGCCGCACTTGGCTCTATTGTGTGTCCGGCCGGGCACTTCGGGACAAAAATGGGATTTCCGGGCCGTGTGCGGCGGAGTGTCGGGTGCTTTTGGGGCTGTGTGACCGGCGGCCGGAGCTTCAGCGAAGGCCGAATGCGTGCAATTTGCGAAAAAAAGTGTATTTTTGAAGTTCGGAAAATGCTCCGGAACGGACGTGCCGAAAGCCCGGCAGCCGGGTCGGAAAGGCTCCGCTCTTCGGAAAACCGTCCGGCAGAGGCCTGTCCGATGCCTGCCGTACGAAGTCTCCGGTGGCGGCTCTGCCGTTGCGGCCCGTTTGCGGAGGATTGCTCCTCCGGACTTGTTTTTTAATAACTTAACTAACTGGAAAATTGCATCAAGAAGATATGGGTTCGATGATTCATCCCGAATGGAGCCTTCAGGCCGTCATCTATGAAATGAACGTCCGCCAGCTTACGCCCGAGGGTACGCTGCGGGCCGCCGCCGCGCGGCTGCCGATGCTGCGCGACATGGGCATCGATGCCGTATGGCTCATGCCCGTCTATCCCATCGGCGTCGAGGGGCGCAAGGGCTCGCTGGGCTCCTACTATTCGATTCGCGACTACTGTGCCGTCAACCCCGAGATGGGGACGATGGCCGATTTCGACGCCTTCGTGGCCGAGGCGCACCGCCTCGGCATGAAGGTGCTGCTGGACTGGGTGGCCAACCATACGGCGCGCGATGCCCGCTGGATTACGGAGAAGCCTGCCGACTGGTACGAACGCGACGCCTCGGGTGTGCCCGTCGTGCCGTGGGACTGGACCGATACGGCGAAGCTCAACTACGCCAACCGGGCCGTCTGGGAGGGTCAGGCCGAGGCGATGGAGTTCTGGCTCCGCGAGCACGGCGTCGACGGCTTCCGCTGCGACATGGCGATGCTCGTGCCGGTGGAGTTCTGGCACGAGACGGTCCGCCGTCTGCGCCGTACGAAGCCCGACCTCTTCATGCTGGCCGAGGCCGAGGAGACGAACCTCTTCGACCACGGCACCTTCGATGCCTGCTACGCCTGGGAGATGCACCACCTGATGAACGATGTGGCGCAGGGCAAGGTGCGCGTTACGGCGCTGCGCGACTACATCCATGCCGACCGCGGACGCTACCCCTCGACGGCCATGCGGCTCACCTTCACCTCGAACCACGACGAAAACTCGTGGAGCGGCTCGGAATTCGCTCGCATGGGTGCCGCCCGTGAAATCATGGCGGCCTTTACCTTTGTCGTGCCGCGCGGCCTGCCCCTCGTCTATACGGGGCAGGAGGTGGGCTACGACCACCGCTTCGCCTTTTTCGACCGTGACCCCCTGCCCGATGCCACCCCCAATGCCTTCACCGATTTCTACCGCCGTCTGGCAGAGCTCCGCCACCGCCATCCGGCCCTCGCCTCGGGCGGCTGCGGCGGCGAGATGGTCGAAATCCGCAACAACGCCGAGGATTGCCTGATGACCTTCGTGCGCGAGGCGGGCGACGACCGCGTCGTGGCGGTGATGAACCTTTCGCCCTATGCCATCCATGCCGACTATCGGACGGGTATCTACGCCGGGCGTTATGTCGACGCGATGACGGGCCTCCCGCTGCTGCTACCCGAACATGTCGAGGAGGATATGGCTCCATGGAACTACCGGATTCTGACCCGCTCGTGCGAATAGCGGCATAGGACCTTCCTGCTGCCGGCAATCGCGGCCCGCCGGTGTGGCCGCACAATGCCTTCCTGCCATGAAACTCGACCATCCCCGCCGCATCGAAGCGAGGGAGCGGTGCGCAAATCCCGCTTCCGACGCCTCCGGGTGCTCCGGCAACACCCGGCCTTCCGGCTCAGACGTGATGCCGGAGACCTCCGAGAGCCCCGAAACCAAGAGCCCCGAAACCGTCCGAACGGTTGCCGGCTCGGGCGGCCGTATCGAGCGCATCGAGCCTCCGTCGTGGTGGGTCGGCATGCAGACGCCGCTGCAGCTGCTTGTCAAGGGGCAGGGCATCGCCTCGTGGCAGGTCGAGGCCGCGGCCTGCGAAGGGGTCCGCGTCGCGGCGCTCCATCCGGGCTCGAGCCCCGATTACCTCTTTGTCGACGTGGCCATAGCGCCGACGGCCCGTCCCGGCCGCATCCGGCTCTGCTTTTCGCGTGGCGGGGAGAGCTTCGGCGTGGATTACGAGCTGGCGGCCCGCCGGGAGCGCCCCGGGGGCGGGAGCTTCTCTTCGGCCGACACAATCTATCTGGTGATGCCCGACCGTTTCGCCGACGGCGACCCCTCGACCGATGACGATGCCTCCACTTCGGAGCGTTGCGACCGCCGTGCCCCCTTCGGCCGCCACGGAGGGGACCTCCCCGGACTTACGCGCCATCTGGACTACATTGCCGGGCTCGGTGTCACGGCCGTCTGGTGCACCCCCGTGCTGCTCGACAACGAGCCGCACCAGTCGTACCACGGCTACGCCACGGCCGACTACTACCGGGTCGACCCCCGCATGGGCGGCAACGAGGCCTACTTTGCCTTTGTCGACGAGTGCCATCGCCGGGGGCTCAAGGTGGTGATGGATGTGGTGACGAACCACTGCGGCGGCGCCCACTGGTGGATGCACGACCCTCCGTTCGACGACTGGCTCCACCGCCACGATGCATATACGCCGACCAACCACCTCTTCTCGACCCACATGGACCCCCACGCCTCGCGCCGAGACCTCGAAGTGCTGCAGGGCGGCTGGTTCGACCCGTCGATGCCCGACATGAACCTCGACAACCCCTTCGTGCTGAACTATTTCCGGCAGTGGGCCGTCTGGTGGACGGAGCGGGCCGGCATCGACGGCCTGCGCGTGGACACCTACCCCTACAACGAGAAGGGGCCGATGAGCGCCTGGTGCGCCTCGGTGCGGCGCGAATTCCCGTGGCTCAACATCGTCGGCGAGTGCTGGACGACCGATATCCCGCGCCTGGCCTACTGGCAGAGCGGACAGCCGAATCGCGACGGCTTCGACTCGCACCTGCCCGCCCTGATGGATTTCCCGCTGCAGGAGGCGCTCTGCGCCGTGCTGCGGCCGCGGCGGCGCGGCGGCGCCGGTTCGATGATGCCCCTCTACGACTGCCTTTCGGACGACTTCGTCTACCACAATCCGTCGAATCTGGTCACCTTCTTCGGCAACCACGATACGGAGCGTCTGGCCGATGTGGTCGGCGGCGACTGGCGGCGGATGAAGATTGCCTTCGCGCTGCTGGCCACGCTGCGGGGTATTCCCCAAATCTTTGCGGGCGACGAACTGGGGCTGCGCACGACCGATGCGGCGCAGGGCCACGGCGGCCTGCGCCGTGACTTCCCGGGCGGCTGGCCGGGCGATGCGCGCAACTGCTTCGAGGAGTCGGGCCGGCTGGGCGAGGCGGGCGAACTCCATGAATACGTGCGGCGCCTCTTCACCTGGCGCCGGGGGTGCCGCGTGCTCCACACGGGGCGCATGATGCACTTCGCGCCCGAGGGCGGGACCTACGCCTTCTTCCGCTACGACGAGCATGCGTGCGTCTTCGTCTTTGTCAACAACACACACCGCCGCGTGCGCATCCCCTGGTCGCACTATGCCGAAATCGCCGCTCAGCTCCATGCGGGGCGCGACGTGGTGAGCGGAGGGCGGGTCGAGCTTTCGGACCGGAGCACGGCAGCCCCCTTCTCGGCGCTGGTGGTCGAATTCGACCGGGGAGCTGCCCCGTCCGATGGCGGTGCGGCGGCCGCGGCCCGTTGAGGCCTCTGTCCGCAAGGGTGGGGCGGAGCCGCGGGCATGGCGCTCCATGGCCCCGGCGATGCCCGTGTACCGGCAAAAAAGGAGAGGAAGCCCAAGCTCCCTCTCCTTTTTTCATGCTTTTATGCACTCTCCCCGATTCCGGGGCCCTCTGTCCTGAACTCAGAACTCCACCTTCGGGGCGGCGTCGCTGCCCTCCGAGGCCTCGAAGTAGGGCTTCTTCTCGAAACCGCACATGGAGGCCACGATGTTGGTCGGGAAGCGGCGCACGGCCACGTTGTAGGCGCGTGCCGTCTCGTTGAAGTCGCGCCGCGCCACGGCGATGCGGTTCTCGGTCCCCTCGAGCTGCGCCTGCAGCTCCTGGAAGTTCGTGTTGGCCTTCAGGTCGGGGTAGTTCTCGGCCACGGCCAGCAGCCGTCCCAGTGCCGTGCGCACCTCGGCCTGTGCCGACTGGTAGCGCTCCAGCTGCTCGGGGGTCAGCTCGTCGACCGAGAGGTTGATGGAGGTAGCGCGGGAGCGAGCCTCGGTCACTTCGTCGAGCGTCGAGCGCTCGTGCTCGGCATAGCCCTTCACCGTGCTCACCAGGTTGGGAATGAGGTCCGAACGGCGCTGGTACTGCGTCTCGACGTTGGCCCAGGCGCTGTTGACCCCCTCCTCACGGCTCACCAGCCGGTTGTAGGTCGAATAGAAGAAAAATCCTCCGATGACGAGGATGGCAAGTACAATCCAAATCCACTTTTTCATTTTTTCGTCTCTTGATTTATCGGTTTGTTGTCATTGTGTCGCTTTGTTGCCGCACGCCGGAATCGCCGCCGTGCTTCGCATGATGTCCGGTCCTGCCCTCCGGGAAGGGGGCTACCAGCGCGAGCCGGCCCCTCCGCCGCCGAAGCTGCCGCCGCCGAATCCTCCGCCCATGGAGCCTCCTCCGCCGCCCAGTCCGCCGAAGCCTCCGATGATGGGGCCTCCGCCGCGGCCTCCGAAGCCGTTGTCTCGCCATTCGCGCTCCTGGCGCCGCACCACGTGGCCGCAGTGTGCGCAGACGAACGTATACTCGACGAGCCGGTGCGAGGGGGTGAGGCCCAGCACGCGACGCTCCTGCCTTACGAGCGTATGTTTGCGGCAGCGCGGGCAGCGTCTCGACTGCCGCTGGCGGTAGAGGGCCAGCAGCGAGGTGAGGAGAAAGAAGAGGATGACAGCCCCGAAGATGTAGATGACGGGCAGCGAATCCTCGGCCGGGTCGTCCTCCGCACCGAAGTCGATGCCGCTGCCCGTCAGGACGGCAGCCACGGCCTCGACGCCGGCCACCATGCCGCCGCTGTAATCCCCCGTGCGGAAGCGGGGCAGCATCAGCTGCGTCTGGATGCGCTTGCAGAGGGCGTCGGTCAGCACGCCCTCGACGCCGTAGCCCGTCACGAAGCGGATTTCGCGCCGGTCGCGGACCAGCAGAATCCCCACGCCGTTGTCGTCGCCGGCACGCCCCACACCCCAACGGCGGAAGAGGTCGACGGCGAAGGTGAAGACATCGCCGCCGGCAATCTCGTCGACGGCCACCACCGCCACCTGGGCGATGCCCTGCCGGCGCAGCGAGCCGCAGAGCGAGTCGATGCGGGCGACGGCCGCGGCCTGGAGAATCCCGTCGGGATTCGAGACGTAGCGGTTGCGGTCCGTCAGCTGGACGTTGGGAATCTCCTCCGTGCGGTAGCCCTCCGCACGGGCGGTGAGGGGCGCAAGGAGCGGAAGCGTCATGCCGAGAAAAAGGGCGAAAAGAAATCTGCGCATGGGTCGTCTGCTCATGGGTTGTTGTGGTGCAAACATACGAAAAAAGCGGCAAATCGCCCAATCGCGTGCGGGTTCATTCGTCGCTTTTTTTCGTCAGGCCAGGCCGGGGTCGAGCGCCGCGGGCGGGCCCGTAGGGGCCTGCCCCCGCCCGTGCAGGCTCAGAGGCGGCTTCGGTCCTCGGCGGCTCCTGCCTCGACGCTCTTCTTCTGGAAGGCCTTGCCCGCCTTGAAGTTGTAGGTTACGCCCACCTGGAACCGGATGGAGCTCCAATTCTGGCGAACCTGCTGGTGGCGTACGAAGTCGTCGCCGCGTGCGCCGAGCGTCTGCGCCCGGTTCAGCAGGTTGTAGGCCGAGAACGAGCAGGTCAGACGGTCGCCGAAGAAGCTCTTCTTGATGCTGGCGCTGAGGAAGTGCATCGCGTCGACCCAGCACGAACCCAGATAGAGCCGGTTGTTGTAGCGGTACGAGAGGTCGAGGTAGACCTTGCCCGGCAGCGTGAAGGTGGTCTGCGCGTTGGCGAAGAGGTAGTGGTGGTACTGCGCCGCGCCGTGGCTCGAGAGGCGCATGCCGTGGTAGACGTAGTTGGCGTTGAGGTTGAGCGTCCACCACTTGGCGAGCTGGAACGGCAGGCTTGCGGCCAGATAGTAGCTCGACGTGCGGTCGTAGTTGAGCCAGACGATGCCCAGCACGTCGGGATTCTCGGCGTCGGGAACCATGTCCTGGTTGATTTCGTCGTCGACGATGCTGATGCCGGCCGTCAGCGTGTACTTGTGCTTGAGCACCGCCGTGACGCTCACGTCGCTCGTGTAGCTGGGAAGCAGGTCGGGGTTACCCGTCTGGTAGGTGTAGTCCGAAATCTGCGAGCGGTTGGGCATGAGGTTCCAGAAACTCGGGCGGCGGATGGTCCGCGCATACTGCGCCACGAGCGAGTATGCTCCGTCGCTGCTCAGCGAGTAGGAGACGTTGGCGTTGGGGAAGAGGCTGAAGTAGTTCTGCTCGACGCCGTTGCGCCGCCCGTCGGTGCGGGTGTACTCGCCGCGCAGCCCCGCCGTGACGCCCCAGCGGCCGAGCTTGGCCGTCACGACGCCGTAGGCGGCCGCGATGTGTTCGGTGTAGTCGACGCGGAGACTCTGGTCGTCGTTGCGCACCCACTCTTCCTCCTTGAGGTACTGGTAGAGGGAGTTGTTGCAGGTGTGGTTGCGCGTATACTTGGCGCCGGTCTGGAGGCTCCACTTCGGCGAGAACTTCTTGTCGAGGGCCAGCGTCAGCGCGGCAATCTCGAACGAGTTGTCCGTGTGGTCGCGGTAGGTCGAGTCGACGGCGGGCAGCCCTTCAGGCTGTATGTGGCTGAAGTTGTCGTTGTGCGACGAGGCTTCGCGGCGGGCATAGTCGCCCAGCACCTTGAACTGCGACCCCAGCGTGTCGATTTTCCAGATGTAGTTGAAGGTTCCCTCGTAGCCGTTCGTGGCGCTCGTCGGAGAGAACCGGCTGTCGGTCTCGGAGGTGGTGCCGTTGCCCATCATCGAGTGGGTCTGCGTCGTGCCGCTCTCCGTCATGCGGAGGTAGGAGAACTCGGCGCCCACGCTGTGGCGGTCGTTGATTTCGTAGATGGCCCCGAGCCGGCCGCCTCCCGACGTGTCGTCGTTCTTCATGGTCGATTCGGCGTTGAGCCGCTTGCTGCTGGTCGTGTAGTCGGTCTTTTCGGTCGAGAGGACCTCCGAGGGTCCGAACGACGCCCAGGCCGAAGCGTTGATGTCGAAGCGCCCGCTGTGGATGCTGATGTTGGCTGCCGGCATGTACGAACTGCCCATCTTGCCCTGCGTCGTGCGCATCGAGACCGAGCCGTTCAGGCCGTTCTCGCGTCGCTTGCGGAGCGTGATTTTGATGACGCCGCCCGACGAGTCGGCATCGTAGTCGGCGCCGGTGACGGGCACCACCTCGATTTTCTGAATCTCCTCGGCCCGCAGCGAGCGCAGGTAGGTGAGCAGCTGTTCGGGCTCCATGCGCAGCTCGCGGTCGTTGATGAAGACCTTCGAACCGCTCTTGCCGTTGATGGATATCTTGTCGTCGCTCACCCAGACTCCCGGCGCATGTTCGAGCAGTTCGACGCCGTCGCGCCCGATGGCTGAAGGGGAGTTGGCCACATCGACCACGAAGCGGTCGGCCTCGCGGCGGATGAGCTGTGCCTTGACGGTCACTCCTTCGATTTGGGTCGCTGCGTTGCGGAGCGTCAGGTCGCCCAGGTTGCCCTCGTCGCTCAGCTGCACGTTGCGGTCGATGGGCTCGTATCCGACATACTGGACGCGGAGGCGGTAGTTGCCCGCCGGGACGCGCAGCTCGAAACGTCCCTCCTCATCGGTGGCCATGCCCGCCACCTGCGCCTCGTTGCGCAGCAGCACGACGGTGGCATACTCCACGGCCTTCCCCTGTTCGTCCACCACGCGGCCGCGGGTCGGGAGCATGCGGGCCGCAAAGAGCTCCGTGAAGGAGAGCATCAGTGCAAGAATCAGAAGAGTCAATTTTTTCATGGTTCTATGGGAATTTATTGTGTTTGCTTTGCTTGTTATTCGACAATGCAAATATAGATAATTTTATTTGTATTATGCAATACAAAGTACTAAAATTTTGCGCAAATTTTCGATACCTATTATATAGAGCGATGTCTACACATGGAGGCCGGCTGGAAATCGGGTGTCGCACAGCCGTCGCACGGAGGGGTCGGAGCGGCGTCGAGGGGCAGGGGAGGTCGGGGCTGGAGGAGGCCGGGAGCCGGGTGTGTTGGGCTGCCCGGGTTGTGTGTTTGCTCACTATTCCTGCGGAACGTATACCGCAGGATAACCTCTGGGAGGAGTTGGGGTCTCGTGTGTGATGGGGTGACCGGGTGGTTTCCAGGGGCTCTCTGCCGTACGGGATGCTGCTTCGGCCGTATGTCGCGAACTGTGTCTGAGGGTATCCGTGGCGGAGCAGCTGCGGCAGCCCGTGCGGCAACATCGGGAGGGGCGGGGGAGGTCGGAGCAGGGCCGCCGGATTGGCTTCAGTTTGAGGCTCTTCCGTCGGTGCGGAGCCGCAGGCGGTGATAGGTGCGTCTCCGGCCGGGGATGCCTTCCTCGCATCGCGGCATGCGGATGGCCGGGTGAGACTTTTTTTCGAAAAAAATCGGCGGAGGCCGGTCGGTAATCCCGGGAATAATTCCTAAATTTGCAGGATGAATCACGACGACTGAATTCGCACTACTACCATGTTGAGCCTGATTTTCTACATCTTCCTCGTCCTGCTGTGCACCTTTTTCATGGTGCTTTCGGCCTTTGCGCTCGTGCTGTGCTGGCCCTTCGACCGGGCGCGCCGTACGGTGCATGAACTCTCGCGAATCCTGGTGCGCATCTTCTTCGCCATTCCGCCCCTGTGGCGGCAGCGTGTCATCGGCGGCGAGCATATCGACCGTCGTCAACGCTACGTAATCGTCATCAACCACCGTACGGTCATCGACATTCCGACGCTCTACTACCTGCCGCTCAATTTCCGGTGGGTTTCGAAGCGCGAGGTATACAAGGTTCCCTTCTTCGGTCAGTTCCTCTTCCTGCACGGCGACATCTGCATCAACCGCGGCCGTGCCACGGAGGCGATGGAGCAGCTGCTGCGCGAAGGCAAGCTCTGGCTCTCGCGCGGCGCTTCGGTGGCCATCTTCCCCGAGGGAACGCGTTCGAAGGATGGCGAAATCCATCGCTTCAAGGCGGGTGCCTTCATGCTGGCGCGCGAGGCGGGCGTGTCGATTCTCCCGGTGGTGACCGAGGGTACCAATATGCTGATTCGCCGCAACGGCCTCTTCAACTGGGGCAACCGCATCACAATCAAGGTGCTCCCGCCGGTTCCGGCCGAGCGGGTGGCGGCCGAAGACCCCCACGTGCTGATGCAGGAGGTGCACGACCGGATGTGCGCCGCACTGGAGGAGATTCGCCGCAGATAGGACCCGCGGGGTCCGATGCTGCACCCCGCGTTCCGTGCGCGGGTGCGCTTTTAGTGCCGGAGGGCGGCCGGACTGCGGTCCGGCGGGCGTCCTGCGGCCTTTCCGGTCACGGACAGAAGTTGAATTATGGCAGATTTATTGAACAATATTCCTACGAACAGCTACGGTGACGACGCCATCGTCACCCTCTCGCCCCGCGAGCATATCCGTCTGCGCCCGGGCATGTATATCGGCAAGCTGGGCGACGGCTCGCAGGCCGACGACGGCATCTACGTCCTCATCAAGGAGGTGGTCGACAACTCGGTCGACGAGTTCATCATGGGGGCCGGCCGTCAAATCGACATCACGATTGAGGAGCAGCGGGTGACCGTGCGCGACTATGGCCGCGGCATTCCGCTCAACTCGCTCACGGCGGCCGTCTCGGAGATGAACACCGGCGGCAAGTACGGCGGTACGGCCTTCAAGAAGACGGTGGGTCTGAACGGCGTGGGCGTCAAGGCGGTGAACATGCTTTCGAGCGAATTTACGGCCCGCTCGGTGCGTGACGGCCGCGCTCACGAGGTGACCTTCGCCAAGGGCCTCGAGCAGAGCGACCGCTGGGAGGAGCACACCGACGAGAAGAACGGCACCTTCATCTCGTTCCTCGTCGACGAGGAGGTCTTCGGCACCTATGTCTACAACATGGAGTATGTCGAGCAGATGGTCAAGAACTACACCTATCTGAACCTCGGCCTGACCATCCGGCTCAACGGCCAGAGCTACGTCTCGAAAAACGGCCTGCTGGACCTGCTCAACGAGAACATGAGCGACGAGCCGCTCTATCCGCCCATCCACCTCTCGGGCGACGACATCGAGGTGGCCATCACCCACGGCACGGGTTACGGCGAGAGCTACTACTCGTTCGTCAACGGACAGTATACCTCGCAGGGCGGTACGCACCAGGCCGCCTTCCGCGAGGCCATTGCCAAGACCATCAAGGAGTTCTACCACAAGGACTACGACCCGTCGGACATCCGTACGTCGATTATCGCCGCCATCTCGGTCAAGGTGACCGACCCGGTCTTCGAGTCGCAGACCAAAATCAAGTTGGGCTCGAAGGAGATTGAGCCGGGCGTCTCGATGCGCAACTTCGTCATGGACTTCCTGGGCAAGCATCTGGACGACTACCTGCACAAGCATGCCGACACGGCTCAGGTGCTCCAGAAGAAAATCGTCGAGAACGAGAAGGAGCGCAAGGCCATATCGGGCGTCCAGAAGAAGGCCCGCGAAACGGCCAAGAAGGTCTCGCTCAACAACCGCAAGCTGCGCGACTGCAAGATTCACCGCACGGACCGCAGCGAGCTGGCCGAGCAGTCGATGATATTCATCACGGAGGGTAACTCCGCCTCGGGCTCCATCACCAAGAGCCGCGACGTGCGCACGCAGGCGGTCTTCTCGCTGCGCGGAAAGCCGCTCAACTGCTTCGGCCTGACGAAGAAGGTGGTCTACGAAAACGAGGAGTTCTACCAGCTGCAGTCGGCGCTCAACATCGAGGAGGAGATGGAGAACCTCCGCTACGAGAAGGTGATTATCGCCACCGATGCCGATGTCGACGGCATGCACATCCGCCTGCTGCTGATGACCTTCTTCCTGCAGTTCTTCCCCGAGGTCATCCGCGAGGGGCACCTCTACGTGCTGCAGACGCCGCTCTTCCGCGTGCGCAACAAGAAGGAGACCCACTACTGCTACTCGGAGGAGGAGCGCCTGCGGGCCATCGACCGCTGCGGGGCGAATGCCGAAATCACCCGATTCAAAGGTCTGGGTGAAATCTCGCCCGAGGAGTTCCGCGAGTTCATCGGCGAGAACATGCGCCTGGACCGGGTCCGCATCACGAAGGACGACCCGATTCACGACCTGCTGGAGTTCTACATGGGCAAGAACACCTTCGAGCGTCAGGGCTTCATCATCGACAACCTCCGCATCGAGGAGGACCTCGTCGAGGAGGACCTGCGCATGAGCTGAACGTAACACGCCGCCGGCGTCGGGCGTCCCGTGCGGGGCGTGCGGCCCTCCGGTCCGGCAACCAAGCAACCGATTATGTCTGAAGAGAAAGATAAACGCGAGCAGGACGAACTGCTCAACGAAGAAGATGCCTCGACGCCCGAAACGGATGCCGGCGGGGAGGATGCGCCCGTCGACGCACCGTCGGCCGCCCCGTCGGGCAAGCCGAGCCGTTTCGGCCGCCTGATGCAGGAGGAGGCCGGCGTGCGCAAGCTGGCGGGCATGTACAAGAACTGGTTCCTCGACTACGCCTCCTATGTGATTCTGGAGCGCGCCGTGCCCCACGTCGAGGATGGTCTCAAGCCGGTGCAGCGGCGTATTCTCCACGCCATGAAGGCGGTCGACGACGGGCGCTACAACAAGGTGGCCAACATCGTCGGCCAGACCATGCAGTACCACCCCCACGGCGACGCCTCCATCAAGGATGCGCTCGTGCAGCTGGGGCAGAAGGAGCTGCTCATCGACTGCCAGGGCAACTGGGGCAACATCCTCACGGGCGACGAGGCGGCCGCAGGCCGTTACATCGAGGCGCGCCTCTCGAAATTCGCCCTCGAGGTGGTCTTCAACCGCAAGACCACCGAGTGGATGCGCTCCTACGACGGCCGCAACGAGGAGCCCGTCACGCTGCCCATCAAGTTCCCGCTGCTGCTGGCGCAGGGCTCCGACGGCATCGCCGTGGGTCTGGCCTCGAAGATTCTGCCCCACAACTTCGTGGAGCTCATCAACGCCTGCATCGCCCACCTCGAGGGCCGCGAGTTCCAGCTCTATCCCGACTTCCCGACGGGCGGCATGGCCGACGTGAGCCGCTACAACGACGGCCTGCGGGGCGGCACGGTCAAGGTGCGCGCCCGCATCTCGAAAATCGACAAGCGGACGCTCGCCATTACGGAGATTCCCTACACGACCACCACCGAGTCCATCAAGGAGTCCATCATCAAGGCGAGCGACAAGGGCAAAATCAAAATCCGCAAGGTCGACGACAATACGGCCGAGAAGGCTGAAATCATCGTGCAGGTGGCTCCCGACGAGTCGTCGGACAAGACCATCGACGCCCTCTACGCCTTCACCGACTGCGAGGTGTCGATTGCACCCAATGCCTGCGTCATCTGGGAGGACAAGCCCCACTTCCTCGGCGTGTCGGAGATTCTGCGCCGCTCGGCCGAGCATACGCGCTGGCTGCTGGGTCGCGAGCTGGAGATTCGTCTCGGCGAGCTCAACGAGGCGTGGCATGCCGCCTCGCTCGAGCGGATTTTCATCGAGAACAAGCTCTACCAGCTCATCGAGGGGTGCCGCAGCCGCGAGGAGGCCTACGCCGCCGTCGACAAGGGGCTGGAACCCTTCAAGAAACTGCTGCGCCGCGAGGTGACGCTCGAGGACGTACAGCGCCTGACGGAGCTGAAGTTCATCCGCATCTCGCGCTACGATACCGAGAAGGCCGACAACGAAATCCGCCAGATTGAGGCCGACATCAAGCAGACGCGCTACCACCTGGCCCACCTGACGGAGTATGCCGTGGCCTACTACGAGCACATCCGCGAGAAGTACGGCAAGGGCAAGGAGCGCCGCACCGAGCTGCGCGAGTTCGATTCCATCGAGGCGACGAAGGTGGCGGTGACCAACGCCAAGCTCTACGTCGACCGCGCCGAAGGCTTCTTCGGCATCGGCAAGTCGATGAAGGATGCCGAGTTCGTCTGCGACTGCTCGGACATCGACGACGTCATCGTCTTCACGAAGGACGGCCGCTATGTCATCACGAAGGTCTCGGACAAGGCCTTCTTCGACAAGGGCATCTACTACATCGGTGTCTTCAAGCGCAACGACGAGCGGACCATCTACAACGTCCTCTACCGCGACGGCAAGAACGGCCCCATCATGATGAAGCGCTGCGCCATCAAGGGCATCACGCGCGACAAGGAGTACGACATCACGAAGGGGACGCCCCGGAGCGAAATCCTCTACATGTCGGTCAACCCCAACGGCGAGGCCGAGGTGCTGAAGGTCTACTTCAAGCCGCGCCCGCGGTTGAAGAAGGTGATTGTCGACCTCGACTTCTCGACGCTGGCCATCAAGGGCCGCCAGAGCCAGGGCAACCTCTTCTCGCGCTACGGCATCCACAAGATTGTCCTCAAGGAACGGGGCGCCTCGACGCTCGGCGGCCAGAACATTTGGTACGACGACGATGTGCGCCGGCTCAACGCCGACGGCCGCGGCCGCCTGCTGGGCGAATTCAAGGGTGACGACAAACTGATTGTCTGGACCTCGCGGAACCAGTACTACATCACGGGCTACGACCTCGGGCAGCACTTCCCCGACGATACGGTGCGGGTCGACCGCTTCGAGGCGGACCGTGTCTACAGCCTCTGCTACTACGACCGCGAGCAGCAGTACTATTACCTCAAGCGCTTCACGGCCGAGACGAGCGACCGCCTGCAGTTCTTCCTCGAGGAGGGCCAGGCCGACTTCGTCTGCCTGACCGACCGCGGCGGTGCGAAGCTCGAGATTACCTACAAGGGGGCCCATGCCGCCCGTCCGGCCGATTTGGTCGACGTCGACGAGTTCGTCGGCGTGAAGAGCCACCGCGCCAAGGGCAAGCGCCTGACCACCTACGAGGTGGCGACGCTGCGCTTCATCGAACCGGAGCTCCCGCCCGAACCCGAACCTTCGGACGAGGCGCCGGACGAGTCCGGGGATGCCGGCGGGTCGGAACCTGCGGCGGCCGGCAGCGATGCCGTGCAGGCCTCGGCAGCGACAAACGGCCCCGCCGCGGCGGTCACCCCCGACGGGGCGCCGGGCAGCGGTGCTGCAGCCGCGCCGTCGGCCAAGGGCCTTCGGACGGAGCCGCGCGGCGAAATTTCGACGACGGGCCTTCCCCGGACGGGAGGCGGCGGTGTCGACTTCGAAATCGAACGGGCCAAAGGCGATGCGGACGAGGTGATTGACCCCGAGCAGCTCAACCTGTTCTGACGCTTGTCGCGTGCCGGACGCATGGGCGTGCGGCCTGCGGCGCAGAGTATGAAAGGATGATATGAAACCTCTGTTTTTGGTCGGATACATGGGGTGCGGCAAGAGCACCGTGGGGCGGAAGCTGGCGCGCCGCCTGGGGTGGCGCTTTGCCGATACGGATGCGCTGGTCGAGGAGGCCGAAGGCGCCTCCGTGGCCGACATCTTCCACTACGAGGGCGAGGAGCGTTTCCGTGCGGTCGAGCGCGAGGTGCTCGAGCGGCTCATCGCCTCGGGCGGCCCCGTGGTCGTTTCGACCGGCGGCGGACTGCCTGCCTGGGGCGACAACATGGAGCGCATGAATGCCGCGGGAATGACCGTCTACCTGCAGCGCTCGGCCGAGTGCATCGCCCGGCGACTCTCGCCCTACGGCCGTCGCAAGCGGCCCAAGCTGCGCGGCCTGAGCGACGAGGAGCTCGTCCCCTTCATGGAACGCGACATGGCGCAGCGCGCCCCCTTTTACGAACGGGCCCGGCTCGTGCTGGCGTGCGATGCGCTGAGCGACGAGGCGGCCCTCGATGCGATTGCCGCCCGCCTCGGGGCCGGCGGCGACGTTTGATATCATTTCCGAACCAACGCACATCCGAACTATGGACAACCGTCCCGTGGGAGTATATGATTCGGGCCTCGGAGGCCTGACCGTGTGGCGCGAGCTGCGGCGTGCGCTGCCCGGCGAGTCGCTGCTCTATCTGGGCGACGGCAAGAACTGCCCCTATGGGGCGCGGCCGCGCGAAGAGGTGCGCCGGCTGGCGTGCGAGGCGGTCGACTACCTGGTCGCCGAGGGGTGCAAGCTGGTCGTCGTCGCCTGCAATACGGCCACGGCCGCAGCCATCGACTTCCTGCGCGAGCGTTATCCCGACATGCCGCTCGTGGGCATGGAGCCGGCCGTCAAACCCGCCTGCCTCCATACGCGCAGCGGGGTGGTGGGGGTGCTGGCCACCGAACGGAGCCTCGACGGCGAGCTTTTCCGGCGTACGGCCGCCCGCTATGGCCGCGGCATCGAGGTGGTGACGGCTCCCGGTACGGGCTTTGTCGAGCTGGTCGAGTCCGACCGCGAAGCGACGCCCGAGGCCGAGGCGTGCGTCCGCCGCGCGATGGCCGGGATGCTGGAGCGCGGCGCCGACCAGATTGTCCTCGGGTGCACCCATTACCCCTTCCTGATGCCTGTCCTCGAGCGGATTGTGGCCGGTCGCGATGTGACCATCATCGACCCCTCGCCGGCGGTCGCGCGGCGGACGGCCCAGCTGCTCGACCAGTACGGGCTGCGTGCCGCCCCGGACCACCGTCCCACCTACGAATTCCGCACCTTTGCCGACGAGGCCTACCGGGAACGCCTCCGCGCCAAGGCATTCGCCGAATAACGGCCGGTGGGCGGAACCTCCGTCGGCGGCATAAACGCCTGTTCCCTTTCTGTTTGAACACCCTGACCTCCAGTGCCGGTTCCGCCTGTCGGCGCAATGCGCTGAACGGACGCGGATGCCCTTTGCACGGGGCGCGATTTGGACCTTCGATTTTTTAATTTCGCAAATTATCCGTAACTTCGCTTGATAAATCAAGCGCAATTTCCATGGCATCCAAGAATACCTCCTCCGCCAATCGTTCGCAACCCTCCCGCTCGAACCGCGACAGCGCCCGCTGGACGTTGGGTCTGCTGCTCTTTTTCACGGGGCTCTTCGCCACGGCGTCGGTCGTCTTCTACTACTTCTGCTGGTCGGCCGACCTGAGCGTGCTGCAGGGTGTCGGCAGCGACAGCCCGCTCTACGACGACACGGTCGAAAACCTCTGCGGGCGTGCGGGTGCCTGGCTCGGCGAACAGCTGGTCGGCCGCTCGTTCGGCGTCTTCGGCGTGCTCGTTCCCGTGATGCTGACGCTGGTGGGGGTGCGCATCATCCGCCAGCGCCCGATACTGTTCAACCACTCGATTCTCTCGCTCTCGCTCATCATGATTCTCGGGTCGCTCACCCTGGGCTTCGCCTTCGGCGACAAGTGGAGCCTCTGCTCGAGCACGGGATGGGGCGGAGCCTTCGGTATCGGGGGCGGCGAGTGGCTCGGTGCGCAGATTGGTTCGGTCGGCACCATTATCCTGCTGCTGGGCGGCTGGATTCTGACCGGCGTCTTCATCAACCGCAACTTCATCAATACGGTCAATACGGCCGGCAACGCCATGGTGGACAAGGGCGGCCGGATTGTCGATATGGTCTGCCACAAGGTCGTTCCGGGACATGCCCATCAGGAGGCCTCGGACGAGGCTTCGGACGGGGCCCCGTCGTCGCGACCGGCCGCGCCCGCCCCGCAGCAGGCGGCCGCTCGCAGCGATGCCGCAGCGGAGCGTCCGGCTGTGGCGGTCGAGCGCGAGCAGCCGCGTGAACAGCCGCGCGAGCGGCTCCGCCCCGCCGTGTCGGAGGAGCAGCCAGTTCCCGCGCCGGCGGAGACTCCCCGTGCGGAGCATCGTGCGGCGGAGCCGGAGGAGGAGAATCCCTTCCTCGAACTCTCGCCTGACGGAGCGCCTGTCGAGATGGAAATCGCACGCCATGGCGGCGATGCGGAGCCTTCGGACCACCGGTCGGAAGCCCGGGGCGGAGCGTCGGACGATGCCTTCGTCGAGGTCGACCTCGCGCCGCGCGAGGGGCGTCTGGTCATGGGCCGCGGCGGGCTGGTCGAACTGGAGCGCCCCGCTGCCCGGCCCGCATCCCGTCCCGTGGCGGTGCAGGACGGCCCCTTCACCGAAATCACCGTGGGCGGGGAGCCCGCATCGGGCGGTGAGAACGCCGCAGCTGCCGCCGAAACCGGAGGTGCTGTGCGGCTGGAGTCTCGCGAGCTGTCGTCGTCTTCGGCTGCGACCCCTGCGGCTGCTCCGGCCGTCGACGACCCTTCGTCGCCCTTTGTCGAGATTGCGCTGAAGCCGGCGGCGCCCGTCGCTGCGCAGCACGAGGCGGCCGCGGAGGAGACGCCCGGCGTCGTGGTGACGGTCGAGGCCAACAAGGCCCGCGAGGTTGCCGAGGAGCAGATAGCCACCGATGCCTACGACCCGCTCAAGGACCTGGTCAACTACCGCCGTCCCCCCGTCACGCTGCTCGAGGACTACATGTCCGATACGGAGGTGAGCGACGAGGAAATCTACGAGAACAAGTCGAAAATCGAGGAGACGCTCAAAAACTTCGGCATTCCCATCCAGCGCATCAAGGCGACGGTCGGTCCGACGGTGACGCTCTACGAAATCGTCCAGGCGCAAGGTGTCAAGATTTCGAAAATCCAGGGCCTCGAGAACGACATCGCCCAGAGCCTCAAGGCGCTCGGTATCCGCATCATCGCCCCCATCCCGGGCAAGGGCACCATCGGTATCGAGGTGCCGAACCGCGACAAGCAGGTGGTGTCGATGTATTCGGCCATCCGTTCGCTCCGCTTCCAGGAGTCGAAGGCCGAACTGCCGGTGGTCATCGGCCGCACCATCCAGAACGAAAACTACGTCTTCGACCTGGCGAAGATGCCCCACCTGCTCGTGGCCGGAGCTACGGGCCAGGGTAAGTCGGTGGGACTCAACGCCATCATCACCTCGCTGCTCTACCGCAAGCATCCCGCCCAGCTCAAGTTCGTGATGATTGACCCCAAGATGGTCGAATTCTCGCTCTATGCCAAAATCGAGCGCCACTTCCTGGCCAAGATGGAGTCCGAGGAGGAGGCCATCGTCACCGACCCCCGCAAGGCGGTCTATACGCTCAATTCGCTCTGTACGGAGATGGACGCCCGTCTCGAACTCTGCAAGAAGGCCGGGGCGCGCAACATCGCCGAGTACAACGAGAAGTTCGTCTCGCGGCGGTTGAACCCCCAGAACGGCCACCGCTACATGCCCTATATCGTGGTGGTGGTCGACGAGTTCGCCGACCTCATCATGACGGCGCGCGAGGTCGAGGGGCCGGTGATGCGTCTGGCGCAGAAGGCGCGCGCCATCGGCATCCACCTCATCATCGCCACGCAGCGCCCCGACGTGAAGGTCATCACGGGCGGCATCAAGGCCAACTTCCCTGCGCGCATCGCCTTCCGCGTGATGCAGATGATTGACTCGCGCACCATCATCGACCAGCCGGGCGCCAATCAGCTCATCGGCCGCGGCGACATGCTCTTCTCGAAGGACGGCCAGCTGACCCGCATCCAGTGCGCGCTGGTCGAGACGCGCGAGGTCGAGCGGATTGTCGATTACATCTCGAAGCAGCAGGGCTACACGTCGGCCTACTTGCTGCCCGACTATACGCCCGAATCGGGCGAGGGCGGCAGCGGCATGGGCAGCGAGGAGTCGTCGGCCCCGGTGAAGTACGATTCGCTCTTTGCCGAAATCGCCCGCGACGCCGTCTCGAGCGGCCAGATTTCGACCTCGATGATTCAGCGCAACTACGAGGTGGGCTTCAACCGTGCGGGCCGCATCATGATGCAGCTCGAACGGGCCGGCATTGTCGGCCGCCAGCAGGGGGCCAAGCCGCGCGACATCCTCTTCCACGACATGCCGTCGCTCGAGGCCAAGCTGCAGGACCTGGGGCTCTTCTGATGTCCCGTGATGTCCCGCGTGCACGCGGGCTCCGGCTCCGGCTGCGGGCTCGTCGTCGGCGGTTACAACTTTTGGCTCAGGCTTCGGTTCCGGCAACGGCTCCGACCGGCAACGGGAACCGACAAAATAGGACTGTTATGAAATACGGAAACCATACGTTCTGGTGGCTGCTCGGCGGCGCTCTGCTGCTCGGCGGCGCGCAGCCGCTCCGGGCTGCACAGGCTCCCTTCGGCGCTTCGGCGGCCGAAAGAGCCCAGACTGTTGCCGGACTGCCGGCTGCCGCTCCTGTCGTGACTTCGGCTCCTGCCGTCTCGGCCTTGACGGCCGGAGGCGCCGCAACATCCGCTGCGGACCCCTCGCCGCGGGCCGGGGAACTGCTCCGACAACTGGTGGCCTCCATCAAGGCAATGGGCGACTACGGCGTCTCGTTTGCCGTCGAGGCCGACGGCTATGCGGTCGAGGGGTACTACAGCGTCTCGGGTGTGCGTTACAGCATGACGCTGGGCGATGCCGAGGTCTTCTGCGACGGCAAGGTCCGCTATGAGGTCGACCACCGCAAGCGCGAGGTGGTCATCGACCGGGTCAACGACTCGAGCCGCAACATCGTCGACAACCCGACGCGCGCTTTCGACTTCCTCGATGCGCAGTATCGCGCGGAGCTTGTGAGCGAGGAGGGGTCGCGTGCCGTGGTACGCCTCACTCCGGTGGATGGAGAGGCGCTGCCCGTGGGGAGCATCCTGCTCGAGGTCGATACGGCGGAGATGAAGCCCCGCTCACTGACCTACGACTTCGACGGCGAGCAGGTTGTGGTGCGCGTCAGCCGCATCGCTGCGGAGCACGCGGCCCTGCGCACGTTCGACGCCTCGGCCTGCAAGGGCTACGAGTTCATCGACTTCCGGTAGTGTTGGTGAGAATACAAAAGTGGGCCGCCATGTTCTTAAATGCATGGCGGCCCGGTCATTTTTTTGTAATCGGTTGCTATAAATCTTCGCCGTTGGCTCTGTTGTATTCGTTGTCGTAGTACATCAAAATGCGATATTCTCCAAAGGATTCTGAAATCATGAACCAAACGGATTTCTTTAGCAAGATGTCTGAAGTGTATTTTGTTAATAAATCGGCAATTTCATCGGCCATTTCTTCCGAAGGATTATTTATCTGTTCTTGTGTATATTTAGATGATAAGTCGGCATGAATCTTATCTACGATGTAATTGGATTTTTGAGTTGTTGATAAGGAGTCCGTTAATGGATTTTGGTAGAAAGAAGCCTCATAACGTTTATCGTTAGCAGCTATTTCATAGGCAAGGTCTTCGTCGTCTGGGATAGTTTGTTCTCTATCCATTGACATATATCTAGGATTGTTCTCAAATTGCCGGCAAAGATTATTGAATCGAATCTTGATGTCGGTCTCACCCTGGTAATTCTTGTCTGCTACCATAATTCGGTAAACTTTGTTGCCGTTTGTGACAACAGCCACATATACGTTGGTTCCATTGAATTCTCCCTCCAGCATATTTGCTTCGGAAGTGTTGCGGAATCCTTTTGCCCTCAATTTCTCCAGCATTTCTATTTTGGACCCGTCAACAGGAATGCCTAGAAAAGTGGTCACGTCTTTTTCTTGTCCATGTGTTTCCAAAGTTGCGGCACAAACAAGAACGATTGCTGCACAGAAAAGTTTCTTCATGTGTGTGATGTGTTATTCCGCAGGCGGCTCCGTCGGCGGTCGTTTATCAACAAGAAGCGTGGAACCGCATATGCCACGTCGTAATTGGAGGCCCTGAGAAAACCTTGTGTACGGATGTGGTAAAGCAGCCCACGCCATAGCGTGAGGGCAGCCATGTCATCCTTGTACACGATTGAAAATTTCTCAGGTTCCCAATTACAAGATGAACATAACGCTCTTTCGTATGTTTCGAGTCAAATATGACTTGATAACAAAGATATGGAAAAAATAGTGATAAGTCTTCTATATTCTTCGAAATTTTTGTGCAGGAATTCTAATTCTCGCTTTTATTTTTCAAAGAGGTTTTTGGGGGTGCCTTGTGGAGAATGTGTCTGACGACCTGAAGGTGCATATGGTTGATGTGCCATTCCCTTCTTCCTCCTGCCGAGGCGGGTGACTATACGCTGACCGTCGCGGCGGAGACCGGCGAAGGTGCGGTTCTGACGCACTCTGTTGTGCTGGCCTTCGGATAAGTGCGGCCGCACGGCGCGACACCCCGACGCCCTGACACGGGCTGCTGCCCCGCCGCGGCGCCCCGCGGCCGAAACGGTCGCGGGGCGGTTACGACCCGCCGCGAAACCCCGTAAAAATCCCGACCCCCTGTCGGGATTTTTTTTTGAACGGCTCAAATCGCCCGAAAAGGGGTCTTGCGGGGATAAATCGCGCGAATTGCCCCGCCACGGCCCCAGATTTCGGCGTCCAAAGTTGGCCATATCGAAAAAAAAGCCTATTTTTGTCTGTTAAAACGAAGGTAATTCCAGAGAGAAATGCTAACTGAAGAAGAAAAGAATGCCGGTTTGGTGGGGCGCATCATCCCCATCAACATCGAGGAGCAGATGAAGACGGCCTACATCGACTATTCGATGTCGGTCATCGTGTCGCGTGCGCTGCCCGATGTGCGGGACGGTCTGAAGCCCGTGCATCGCCGTATCCTCTACGACATGAGCGCCGAGCTGAATCTCTATTCGGACAAGCCTACGCGTAAGTCGGCGCGTATCGTCGGCGACGTGCTCGGTAAGTTCCACCCCCACGGCGACTCGTCGGTCTACGACGCCATGGTGCGTCTGGCCCAGGACTGGTCGATGCGCTACCCGCTCGTGGACGGTCAGGGTAACTTCGGTTCGATGGACGGCGACTCGCCTGCTGCAATGCGTTATACCGAGGCCCGCATGAAGAAAATCACCGACGAGGTGATGGCCGACATCGACAAGGAGACGGTCGACTGGACGCTCAACTTCGACGATACGATTCCCGAACCCACGGTGCTCCCCACGAAGATTCCGCTGCTGCTGGTCAACGGCGCGAGCGGTATCGCCGTCGGCATGGCGACCAACATGGCCCCGCACAACCTGGGCGAGGTGGTCGACGCCTGCTGCGCCTATGTCGACAACCCCGACATCGAGTGCGAGGAGCTGCTCAAATACGTCAAGGCCCCCGACTTCCCGACGGGCGGCATCATCTACGGCTACGAGGGCGTGCGCGAGGCGCTGCTCACGGGCCGCGGCCGGGTGGTCATGCGAGCCCGGACCGAAGTCGAGCATACGGCCAGCGGCCGCGAATGCATCGTCATCACGGAGATTCCCTACATGGTCAACAAGGCGGAGATGATTAAGAAAATCGCCGACATGATTAACGAGAAGAAAATCGAGGGCATCTCCTACATCAACGACGAGTCGGACCGCAACGGACTGCGCATCATTGTGATTCTCAAGCACGATGCCGTGGCCAGCGTCGTGCTCAATACGCTCTACAAGAATACCCCCCTGCAGACGGTCTTCCCGGTGAACAACATCGCGCTGGTCAACGGCCGTCCGCAGCTGCTCAACCTGCGCGACCTGGTCAAGCACTTCGTCGACCACCGTCACGACGTGGTGGTACGCCGCACGCGCTTCGAGTTGCGCAAGGCCGAGGAGCGCCTGCACATCGTGCTGGGTCTGCTCATCGCCCAGGACAACATCGACGAGATTGTCCGCATCATCCGCTCGTCGCAGACGCCCGACGCCGCCAAGCAGACGATGATTGAGCGCTTCGGGCTGAGCGACATCCAGGCTTCGGCCATCATCGAGATGCGTCTGCGTGCGCTCACGGGGCTCGAGCACGGCAAACTGGTGGCCGAGCGCGACGAGCTCGAGAAGCTCATCGCCCACCTGAAGGAGGTGCTGGCCAACGTCGGCATGCAGCTCCAGATTGTCAAGGACGAACTGCTCGAAATCAAGGAGAAATACGGCGACGAGCGCCGCACCGAGATTGTCTACGCTTCGGAGGAGTTCAACCCCGAGGACTTCTATGCCGACGACGACATGGTCATCACCATCTCGCACATGGGCTACATCAAGCGTACGCCGCTGGCCGAATACCGTACGCAGAACCGCGGCGGCGTGGGTGCCAAGGGCAGCGCTACGCGCGACGAGGACTTCATCGAGCATATCTACATGGCCACGATGCACAACACGATGCTCTTCTTCACGGAGAAGGGCCGCTGCTACTGGCTCAAGGTCTACGAGATTCCCGAGGGTACGCGCAGTTCGAAGGGCCGTGCCATCCAGAACGTCATCCAGATTGAGCCCGACGACAAGGTGCGCGCCTACATCAACGTCAAGCGTCTGAACGATGCCGACTACGTGAACAGCAACTACATCGTCATGTGCACGAAGGAGGGCGTCATCAAGAAGACGCTGCTCGAGGCCTATTCGCGTCCGCGCCAGAACGGTGTCAACGCCATCGTCATCCGCGAGGGCGACCAGCTCCTGGAGGCGAAACTTACGAGCGGCAACGCCGAAATCATGATTGCGGCGCGCGGCGGCAAGGCCATCCGCTTCAACGAGACGACGGTGCGTCCCATCGGCCGTGTCGGCGCCGGCGTGCGCGGCATTTCGCTCGAGGAGGGCGACGAGGTGGTCGGCATGATTTGCATCGAGCCCGAGTCGAAGCAGGATGTGCTCGTGCTGAGCGAGAACGGCTACGGCAAGCGCACCGACCTGGACGAGTACCGTATTACCAACCGCGGCGGCAAGGGCGTGAAGACCATCAACATCACGGAGAAGACCGGCGACCTGATTTCGATTCAGGCCGTGACCGACGAGAACGACCTGATGATTATCAACCGTTCGGGTCTGACCATCCGTACGGCCGTGTCGCAAATCCGTGTTGCGGGCCGCGCCACGCAGGGGGTGCGCATCATCAACCTGCGCGAAGGCGACGCCATCGCTTCGGTGATGGCCGTTCCGCATGCCGACGAGGAGGAGATTCCGGCCGAAACGACGGTGCCTGCCGAGGACGGTGCTCCGGCCGCGGCGGAAGCTCCGGCTGCCGGCTCCGAAAGCGGCGATGCGGGCCAGACGACCTCCAACGAGTAGTTTCGGCGAAGGTTTCAGCCGGAAAGGACATCTTTGGAGCGAGTTTCATGTGGCGGTTATGTTGCAGTAGCGGATTTTATCGCTATCTTTGCCGGAGAAACCACTGCGTGACGAAACCAAATAAAAAAACCTTAAAAATAGATTTCTTATGAAAAGAACATTTGTAACGGCCCTTGCGGCACTGTTCCTGGCAGTTCCCGCCGTACAGGCCCAGAAGGTGAACAAGAATTCGTTCCTTTCGAAAATCGAGAAGAGCGACGCCGATATCGCCGACGCCAAGAAGGGAGCCAAAGCCGCAACGTGGGTGAATCGTGGCAAGCTCTTCTATGAGGCCGCATCCGAGCCGACGAAGAATCTTTTCCTCGAACTGGACCCGATGATGCTCAAGTTCAGCGACGGTGATGCTACCTCGACCGAGCAGGTCACGTTGCTCGACGTGCCCTACACGGCCTATGTCTATCCCTACTATACGGCCTATGTGAAGGACAACAAGGTCGTTGCCTGGACTCAGACGCAGGAGGTTTATCCCGATGCGCTTGACAAGGCGCTCGAGGCATACAACAAGGCCTACGAGATGGACCCCAAGACCGCATCGAAGGTCAAGGACGGTCTGAAGCAAATCAGCGACTTCTGCGCCCAGGCCGGTGACGTGGGCATCACCACGGGCCGCTATGCCGATGCCGCCAAGTTCTACATGACGGCCTATGAGGCCCAGAGCAGCCCCGCCTACGGCGAGAAGCCCAACCTGGCGCTGCTTTACTATGCCGGCTATCTGAAGACGGTCGAGGGTTCGACCAACCCCGAAGCCTATGCCGAGGGTGCCGACTACCTGAACAAGGCGCTCGAGGAGGGCTATGCGGACGAGGACGGCAACATCTACTACTACCTCTTCCACTGCTACTACGGCCAGAAGGCCAAGGACGCCGCATTCGTCATGAAGAGCAAGGATGCGCTGCTGACCGGTATCGAGAAGTTCCCGAAGAACGAGCGTATTCTCGACGGCCTGATGCAGCTCTACACGGCCGAGAAGGGCGTGGGTGACCCCGCCGACCTCGTGTCGATGATTGACGCCGCCATTGCCGAGAATCCGACCAACACCGACCTCTGGTTCGGCCGCGGCCGTATCTTCTATGCGCTGAAGAACTACGACGAGAGCATCGCTTCGTTCTCGAAGATTGTCGAGCTGAAGCCCGACATGTACGAGGGCAACTACTACCTCGGCGTCTTCTATGCGCTCAAGGGCGATGCCATGAACAAGGAGATGAACGAGAAGCAGTACAGCAGCCAGGCCGACTACGATGCCGACCTGAAGACGGTCAATGCGGTTTACATGTCGGCCGTGCCCTGGTTCGAGAAGGCTCTGGAGTTGAAGCCCAACGACCTGGATGCCGTTGAGTTCCTCAAGTCGCTCTGCTTCCGTCTGCGTGACGAGGAGGGTATGATGGACAAGTTCAAGAAGTACAACGAGCTCTACAACCAGCTCAGCAACAAATAATCGGACCCGAATCCGATTGTCGGAGAACGGCAGCCCCTGCGGGTTGCCGCTCTTTTTGTCGGGGCATCCGGTCCGGCTTGCAGATTTGTACGGGGCGGCCCCGCCGCGGCTCATGGGGCATGCCATTCGGCGGGAGGGGCGATGCGCGGCACGTGTTGCGGCGAGGGGAAAGGGGCGTAAAACGTGCCGGTGAAGGAGAGCGGAGCGGGACAAAGCCGGACAGGACGGGTGCCGGGTGGAATGAGGGTCGGGCCGGCGGATTTTCCGGGTGAGGTGAATTTTCCCGGGCGAACGATGTTCCTGGCCGGCGGATCTCCCGGGCGAGGCGGATTTTCCGGGCGAACGATGTTCCGGGTCGCCGGATTTCCGGACGAGGCGGATTTTTCCGGCCGTGCGGGGGGAAGGTTGTGTCGGGCGTGACAGAAGAAGCTGGAGCCCGAGAGCCGTCGGTCCGGATGGAAAAGGCCCAGGGCTGAGCGTCGTGTCGGGCGGAACGGCCGGATGCCTCCGTTGGGTGAGTCCGTACCCGCTCGGGTATCGGGTATTGCCTATCGGGGCTGCTTTGCCCGCTGCAAAAAAAGACCGGAGGTCGCCCATGTGGACGACCTCCGGTGTCGTGTCGGACCGGAACGGTTTCCGGTTGCGGACGGCGCAGCCGCCCTTATTCGTACTGTCCCGACTTGAGGCGCTCCACCTCCTCGCGGGTGAGGAAACGCCACTGGCCGCGCTTGAGGTTCTTCTTCGTCAGACCGGCATAGTAGACGCGGTCGAGCTTGAGCACCGTGTAGCCCAGATGCTCGAAGATGCGGCGGACGATGCGGTTGCGGCCCGAATGGATTTCGATGCCGACCTCCTCCTTGTTCTCCGAGACGTAGGAGATTTCGTCGGCATAGATTTCGCCGTCCTCGAGCGTTACGCCTTCGGCGATGGCATCCATGTCGGCCCGCGTGAGCGGTTTGTCGAGCGTCACCTGGTAGATTTTCTTCTTGCGGTAGGAGGGGTGGGTGAGCTGACGGGTCAGGTCACCGTCGTTGGTGAAGAGCAGCAGCCCGACGCTGTTCTTGTCGAGCCGTCCGACCGGGTAGACGCGCTCCGTGCAGGCGCCCTTGACCAGCTCCATGACCGTCTTGTCGGTGTGGGGGTCCTCCATGGTGGTGACATAGCCCTTGGGCTTGTTGAGTACGAGGTAGACCTTCTTCTCGCCCTGTACGCGCTCGTCGTTGAAACGCACCTCGTCGGTCGGCAGCACCTTCGTGCCCAGCTCCGTGACAATCTTTCCGTTCACCGAGACGAGTCCGGCCTGGATGTAGTCGTCGGCTTCGCGGCGCGAGCAGAGACCCGACTGTGCGATGAAGCGGTTGAGGCGGATTTCACCCGTGCTCTTCGACGCGTCGTAACGCGGATAGGACGAACGTTCGCCGCCACGGCGCTCTGCGGAGTATTTCCCGTAGCGCTCCTCGCGGCGCTGGCCGTATGCGGGCTTTTCGCCATACTTGCGCGCTCCCTTGCGCTCGCCGTAAGCCGATGCGGCGCCTCCTTCTGCGCGGTTGTTGTCATAACGCTTGTACTGCTGCCGGGGCGTGCGAGCCGTCTGCTCGTCGTGTTGCCCGTAGCGGCCGTACTCTTCGCGCGGCTCCTTGTCGCGGCGTCCGTACTGCTCGCGACGGCCGTAGCGTGCCGGGGCTCCGTGCTGCTCCTGGTGTCCGTAGCGGCCATGGGCTGCGGGGCCTTTGCCCTGGAAACGCTTCCCGGAGGCTTCGCCGTCGGTGTAGCGGGGCTTCTCGCCATAGCCGCGGCTGCGACGCTCCTCGTTCAGAGGACGGTTGTCGGCCGAGAAGTTGGGGTTGTACGAAGCCCGCTTGCGGGGCTGGCGGTCCGATGAAGGTCGCTCCGAGTCGGCGGCATCGCGCCGCGGACGCGGGCTGCGCTCAACCCGTTCCGTCGAGACCGTTGCGGTACGCACCCGCTTGTCGCGTCCGAAGCGCGCGAGGGTGTCGGTTGAGTCGTTCTTGTGTTCTTTCATATCAAAGGTCGAGTTCGACGTCGGATGTTTGTTGCATGTGTTGCGGAGCTCCTGCCCGATGCGGAATGCGTCGAACTCGTTGTGCGGGCGCCGTTGGACGCCCCGGTTCCGCGCCGGCATGCTGCTCCGTATCTCGGTCTGTTCGCGCGCGGCTTGCGGTCGTCAACCGGCTAAAGCCCACGCTTCGACAAAGTTGCGTCAAAGGTAATTCAATTTTCGGGATTCCGCGCATGCATCGTGCCGAAATCGGAAACAAAAGCCGTGCGGGACCATCAATTTGCCGAATTTAAGTGTATCTTTGTATTCGCTCCGCCGGAATCCCGAGCCGCAGCACCGTTCTGCGGCATCCAGCACCCGGAGCCGAGAGTCCATGTCGATGAACCGCGAAATCCTGCGCCTGGCGCTGCCCAACATCGTCTCGAACATCACGGTGCCCCTGATGGGCATCGTCGGTACGGCCATCGCCGGCCATTCGGCGGGTGACTCGGCCGCCAACATCGGCGCGCTGGCCATCGGGGTGTCGATTTTCAACTTCATCTACTGGAACTGCTCCTTCGTGCGGATGGGTACGAGCGGCTTTACGGCGCAGGCCTTCGGTGCAGGCAATTTCCGCGAATGCACCAACATGCTGGCCCGCGCCCTGGTGGTTGCCGCCGCGATGGGGGTGCTGGTCGTTGCGCTGCAATACCCCATCGGCGAGCTGGCGCTCTGGGCGATGAACGGCGGCGAGATGACGCGCGCCTACTTCTACGCCCGCATCTGGGCCGTACCGGCAGGCATCATGCTCTTCGGCTTCAACGGCTGGTATACGGGCATGCAGAACGCGCTGATTCCCATGTGTACGGCCATTACGGTCAACGTCGTGCACGTCGCCTGCAGCCTCTGGTTCGCCTTCGGCATGAAGATGGGCATCGTCGGCATCGCCTATGGTTCGGTGGCGGGGCAGTGGACGGGTGTCACGCTTGCCGCCCTGCTCCTGCTGCTGCGCTACCGCCGCGTGCTGACCCGCATCGACTGGCGCGAGGTCTTCGACCTGCGGCCGCTGCGCCACTTCTTCGTCGTCAACCGCGACATCATGCTGCGCACGCTCTGTATCGTGGCCGTCTACACCTTCTTTACGGGGGCCTCAGCCCGCATGGACAATCCGGCAATGCTGGCGGTCAATACGCTGCTGCTCGAGCTTTTTACGCTCTTCTCCTACATGAACGACGGCTTCGCCTATGCCGCCGAGGCGCTCACGGGCCGTTTCATCGGCGCGCGCGACGGCCGTTCGCTGCGCGCCTGCCTCAAGCGCTGCATCCTCTGGGGAACGGCCGTCTCGGCCCTCTTCGTCGGCATCTACATCCTTTGGTGGCGCGACCTGGTGGGGCTCTTCGTCGACGCCTCGGCGCCCGATGCGCCCACCATTGTCGAGCTGGCGGGTCGTTACATCGTCTGGATTATCGTCATACCTATCGCCAGCGCCATGCCTTTCATCATGGACGGCATCATGGTGGGGGCCACCCATACGCGCGTCATGCGCAACTCGATGTTCTGGGCCACGGCCGCCTATTTCGCCATCTACCACCTGTTTTACGGCTGGATTGGCAACAACGCCCTCTGGCTCGCCTTCATGCTCTACATGTTCCTGCGCGGCGTGCTGCAGTTCTTCATGACCCACCGTCTCCGGGCCATCTACGCCCGGGCCGAAACGGGCGGCGTGCGGTAAAGGGAGGGCGGAGGTGCCGGGTCGCACCGCGTCGGACGGAGCTGCTCCCGGACAGGGACAGGCCGATGCCGATGCCGATGCTGACGCCGTTCCGAATCATGCCATGCATTCTTTCCGGGTCGTACCATGCCGTCTCCGAGGCGTTCTGGCGATGACCGCCTCGTCGCGTGTCGCGAGGGGCGGCCGCTGCGGCAGAACGGACAAAAGGGAAGCCACCCCGACAGGGTGGCTTCCCTTTTGTCCCGTTTCCGTGTGGTGTGACGCAGGCTGCGATGTCCGGCCTATTCGTGCGTTGCCTTCCACCACGAGGTTTGCTGCTTCTGCAGTGTGGCTTCACTCGTGCTGGGGTCCGAGGTGGTGATGCCCGAGTAGGTCTCGATGGGGCGGGCGCCGCCCGACATCGAGTAGTACTCCTCCGTATGGCGGTGATAGGGTACCGTCCGTGCGAGCTGCTCCTCGAATTCGGCCAGCAGCGTGGGTGAGGTGCAGAGGTGGCGGACGTAGTCTCCCAGGTCGAAGAAGCGGGTCGGGCTGTACCCGTCGAGCGCCTGCAGCTCCCCGAGTTGCGAGCCGTCGAATACGTCGCCCGCATTGATGCGCTTCATGATGTCGGCCAGCCGTTCCAGCTCGGCGCAGTCCGTCACGCCGATGGTCCCGTAGGGCCACTGGTAGGTGCTGTAGAAGCGGTAGAACGATTCGCAGATGTTTTCGTAGTCGGGCTCTCCGACCAGATAGCGCCCCATGTCGGCATAGGGGAATCCGTAGGCCATGATTTCGCAGGTCGAGCCGATGAGGTGGCGCGTGACGTGGCGCAGGTCGTAGGCCACCTCGACCGACGACATGTAGCAGTCGTCGAAGAGGATGTACTCCATCTCCATCCCCGCCTGCTCGATGCCCTCGGCCAGCGTCGAGATGTCGGTGCGGTAGCGGTCCGACGTACCGCCGAACCAGCGGGTCAGTGCCGCTCCTTCGGACTCATACTCCCAGTATTCGCGTTCGCGCGCTCCGGCGGCGCTGGGCCGCGAGTAGATGCCCGATACGGGGAGCCACGCCATGCCGTGGCTGCCGATGGTCATCGCATAGCGCTCGGCGGGAGCCGTCTGCTGCACCATGCCGAGAATCGTGGCGATGCCTTCGGCCGTGGTGAAGTCGGGTGCCGGGTCGCAGGTGCGGTGGTCGAGCCGCACGCTCTCGCCGTTGTCGTAGTAGAGTTCGTACAGCAGGGCCTGCGTATCGTTGGGCATGAAGTAGACCAGGAGCCGCGTATCCCCGAGATACCCTGCGGCAACGGTCTTTGCCATGTCGGCGATGTTCTGCTCGAAGTACGAGGTGAGGTTGCCCGACCAGGGCATGTACATCAGCAGCGTCTGCGGAGCCGTGCTCGTGTTCTGCTCGATGGTGACCTCGGCCGAGGCGGCGCCGTTGTCGAGCTGCAGCGTGATGCTGCCCAGCCGGCGGCGTTGCAGCCCGGTATTCTCCTCCGTGGCGGTCACCGTGAGGGTCGTCTCGCCGCGTTCGCCGACCGCGGGGCCGGATACCTCGAAGCCTTCGCCCGTCGTTGAGAACGACCACGGGCCGCTTGCCGTGACGGTGAACGACGCCTCGGCGCCCGCCTCGTAACGCAGCACGACCTCGGCCGCATTGCTCGCAATGTGCTGGGCCGGGCCGTCGTCCTTGCTGCAGCCGGCCGTCGCCGCGGCCAGCAGCACGATGAGCAGCAGGCGGCGGACGATTATTTGTAGGTGCGGGGTTTCAGATTGTTGAATTGCCATGTGCGGTCGCGTTTGTAGGTGTATCCTTCGGGTTTGTTGCGGTAGATGCGGCTGAAGTCGAAGTAGAACCCCTTGCGCTTCTTGCCCTCGATGACCATGGGCGACGTGAGCGGTACGAACTCTACCTCGCGGCTGATGACGCGGCTGCGGCCGTAGGGAAGCCCTTCGGAGGCCAGCACGTCGAGCGCATGGTCGAACATCAGGATGTGCTGCGGCGTCTTCTGCGTGTAGCCGTCGCCCGACTCCTCGATGGTGCGTATGATGCGGTTCATCCGCTCGTAGTAGGCCCTCTCGCGGACGGTGTCGCCCAGCGCTCCGTAGGCATAGGCCATCAGGTTGAGCATCTTGGGGCTGAAGGGGTCGACCTTCTGGGCGTCGTTGCCCGCCGAGATGAGCTGCTCGAGGTCCTCGCGCAGCGGCCGCTCGACGTCGATGCGCGAGGCAATCATCAGCATGCGGTCCAGCGCCTGGTTCGAGGCGAAGGGCTTGTACTCCTCCTGGAAGGCGTAGCCGTAGTAGAGGTAGTGGTAGTCCTCGTCGGTCATCGTCGTGTCGCCCGCATTGTAGCGCATCATCAGCTTCGTGAAGTAGAAGGGCGACGCGGTGTTCATCGTCCGGTCGAGGATGTCATCGTCGTCGGGGACCTTGGCCGAGGCCAGCGCAGGCAGGAGCAGCAGCGCAAAAAGCAGTTTTTCGAATCGTTTCATGAGTGGAAGATGTGCACGTGGTTTGCCCATATTAACGTGCGACTTACCGCAAATCGTATTCCGCAATGAGTTTTTCGAATCGGCTGCGCAGCGCTTCCGAACCCTCGACCAGCGGCAGACGCATCGTGGGGCCGATGAGCCCCATGCTGGCCAGTGCGCACTTCACGCCGACGGGGTTGCCCTCGGCGAAGAGTGCGTCGACCGCCTCGCGCAGCCGCCCGAAGGCGCGGTCGGCCTCGTCGAATGCACCGCGCTTGGCCAGGCTGATGCACTCCATGAACCGCTGCGGGAAGGCGTTGGCCGCCACCGAGATGACTCCGTCGCCGCCGCGGCGCATCAGGTCGAGCGTCATCCCGTCGTCGCCCGAGAGGACAAGGAACCCTTCGGGACGGTTGTCGAGAATCTGCTGCATCTGCTCGATGTTGCCCGAAGCCTCCTTGATGCCGATGACGTTCGGGAAGTCGCGCGCGATGCGAAGCGTCGTCTCGGCCGTCATGTTGACACCCGAGCGGCCGGGGATGTTGTAGAGGATGACCGGCAGCGGCGAGTGCTCCGATACGGTGCGGAAGTGCTGGTAGAGCCCCTCCTGCGAGGGCTTGTTGTAATAGGGCGTCACGCTCAGGATGGCGTCGGCGCCGCGCAGGTCGAACTCGCGCAGCTGGTCGAGCACCTCCGAGGTGGAGTTGCCGCCGCAGCCCATCACCAGCGGCACGCGGCCGCGGATGTGGTCGGTGATGTACATGGCGATGACGGCCCGCTCGGGCATGTAGAGCGTCGGCGTCTCGGCCGTGGTGCCGAGTGCGACGATGTAGTCGACGCCTCCCTCGATGACGTAGTCGAGCATGCGGGCCAGAGCCTGGTAGTCCACCCTCCCGTCGGGTGTAAAGGGAGTTATCATTGCGGCGCCTACGCCGGCCAGTTTGTGCTGTAACATGGTTGTCTGATGTTTATGGTTATGGTTTGCGGGCTTCGGACCGCATGGTCGGCCGTGCCCTTCGTTCGTATGTGTCTCTTGTCGTTTTTGTCGTCTTGCTGCTTTGCCGGACCCTTCGGCTCAGAACAGTTCGCCCTGGCGAGCCCGGGAGTCGGGTGCCGGCTCCTCGGAAGCCGTTGCCGAGCCGTCGGTGGCCCTTCCCACCCCGGTGTCGGGAGCCGCTTCGGTGCCCGGCGTCCCGTCGACTGCCTTCGGGCTGGCTGTTGCGCCCGCTTCGGCCGCGCTTGTTTCAGCCGGTTCTGCCTCCGGCGCTTCGGCTTCGGCGAGCATTGCGTCGAAGTCCTCCTCCGAGATGATGCGGATGCCCAGCTTCTCGGCCTTCTTGAGCTTCGCCGGACCCATCTTTTCGCCTGCCACGAGGTAGTCCGTATTGGCCGATACGGCCGCCAGGTTGCGCCCGCCGTGCAGCTCGATGAGCTCCTTCAGCTCGTCGCGGCTGTGGTTGAGGAAGCGGCCCGAGATGACGAAACTCTTGCCCGCGAGGCGGTTCGAGGCGAGCGTGCGGGCCTTGGCCTCCAGTTGCACCCCGGCCTCGCGCAGCCGGTCGATGATGCGCCGGTTCTCCTCGTCGGCGAAGTATTCGCGGATGGCGTCGGCAATGCGGTCGCCCACCTCGTCGGCCTCGACCAGCTCTTCGCGCGATGCGTTCATCACCGCGTCGAGCGAGCCGAAGTGGCCTGCAAGGTATTTGGCCGTCGTCTCGCCCACGAAACGGATGCCCAGCGCGAAGAGCACCCGCGCGAAGGGCACCTCCGTCGAGCGGCGGATGGAGCCGATGATGTTCTCGGCCGACCGTTCGCCCAGCCGCGGCAGCGGCGCCAGCTGTTCGGCGCGCAGGTCGTACAGGTCGGCGACGTTGCGCACCAGCGCATGGTCGTAGAGCAGCTCGACGGTCTCCTCGCCCAGCCCCTCGATATCCATCGCCTTGCGGCGGATGAAGTGGATGATGCGCCCGAGAATCTGGGGACGGCAGCCGCCGGCATTGGGGCAGTAGTGCTTCGCCTCGCCCTCGTAGCGCACCAGCGGCGTATGGCATACGGGGCACTCGGTGATGTATGCGAAGGGACGGCTGTCGGCCGGCCGTTCGGAGTGTTCGACGCCCGTGATTTTCGGAATGATTTCGCCCCCCTTCTCGACATAGACCATGTCGCCCGGGCGGATGTCCAGCAGGGCCATCTGTTCGGCGTTGTGGAGCGTTGCGCGGCGGACGGTGGTGCCGGCCAGCAGCACCGGTTCGAGGTTGGCCACCGGCGTGACGGCTCCCGTCCGGCCCACCTGGAAGTCGATGCTCACAAGCCGCGTGAGGGCCTGCTCGGCCTTGAACTTGTAGGCGACGGCCCACTTCGGAGCCTTGGCCGTGAAGCCCAGCTGGCGGCGCAGGGCGAAGTCGTTGACCTTGATGACCACGCCGTCGGTGGGGAAGGGCAGCTCGCGCCGCGCCGTGTCCCAATGGTTGATGAAGTCGTCGACCTCGGCCCGCGTGCGGCAGATGCGCATCGCATCCGAGACCTTGAAGCCCCACGTGCGCGCCTGCTGAAGGCTTTCCCAGTGGTTCGTGAAGGGAAGGTTGTCGCCCGCAAGCTGGTAGAGCGTGCAGTCCAGCCCGCGGCGCGCCACCACCGACGAGGCCTGCTGCTTGAGCGTGCCGGCCGCCGCGTTGCGCGGATTGGCCAGCAGCGGTTCGCCCGCCGCCTCGCGTTCGGCGTTGAGCCGGTCGAACGAGACGTAGGGCATGAGCACTTCGCCGCGGATTTCGAACAGCTCGGGCCACCCCTTGCCCTGCAGCCGCAGCGGTACGGAGCGGATGGTGCGGACGTTGGCCGTCACGTCGTCGCCCTCGACGCCGTCGCCGCGCGTCGCGGCCAGCACCAGCTCCCCGTGTTCGTAGGTGAGCGAGATGGCCGTGCCGTCGAACTTCAGCTCGCAGACCAGCTCGGCCTGGCCCACCTCCTTTTCGATGCGGTCGATGAATTCGTGCAGTTCGTCGAGCGAGTAGGTGTTGCCCAGCGAGAGCATCGGGAAGCGGTGGCGGACGCTCCGGAATTCCGACGTGAGGTCGCTGCCCACGCGGACCGAGGGCGAATTGGGGTCGGCATATTGGGGATACTCCCTTTCGAGGTCGATGAGCTCGCGCATCATCGTGTCGAATTCGAAGTCGGAGATTTCGGGAGCGTTTTCGACGTAGTATTTGTAGTTGTGGCGGTCGAGCTGCAGGCGGAGCTCGGCGATTCTTGTCTGGGGTGTCATCTATGTCGGTCGTTCGTCGCTCGGGCTTCGGCGCAAGAACCGTGCGGCGGTGTCGCATCGGCCTGCAAAAGGCCTCTTGCGGCCTCCGAAGCGGCATTAAATATATGTATCGTTGCGTAAAGGTACGCAATTTGTTCGGAACATCATCGAATTTCGGAAAAAATGCAATAAAAAATATTCCGGGGTGGTGCGGTTTGCAAATTTTGCGTATACTTGCAGAAAATTTTTACACGTTAGTTTTACGTTGTTGCCATGACCAAACAGAATAGCGCGAAGAAACATATCGTTGCAAGTCTCCACAACCTGAGCCCCGAACTCCAGGAAGCCGTACGCGAGAAGTATCCCCTCGGATTCACCGACGCCATGATGCGTGTCGACAAACCCAACGGCGACTTCTTCTACGCCGTGCCGTTCGATACGGACGAGGTTGCCTATCTGGTGAAAATCGACGTGAAGGTCGACGACCATGCTCAGGACGACGACGACAAGGACTACTACGACGACGAAATCAAGGGCGCTGACGAAATCCAGGACGACGGCAGCTCCGAAGGCCTCGAGGAGAACGACGACGTCGACATCTGACCCTCCGTCACCGCTTAATCACTTTCAGCCATGCGCCGTATCATCACTTCGTTTTTCGTGTTGCTCTGCTCTTCGTGCGGACTGCTCGACGACGGTCACAACGATGCGGCGCGGACCGATTATCTCCGCTTTGCCGACCCAGCATTCGAGCGCTTCTGCCTTGAAACGCTCGATTTGGACGGCGACGGGCGCATTTCGCGCTATGAGGCCGAACGCATTGTCCGTATGGACTGTTCGGGGTGGGGAATCGCGTCGCTGGGCGAAATTTCCGATTTCCGCAACCTGCAGCGGCTCGACTGCAGCGACAACGAGCTCACGCGGCTCGACGTCGGGTCGTGCCCGCGGCTGGTGGCACTCGACTGCTCCGGGAACAGCATCTCGTGGCTCGATGTCGAGGGGCTTGCGCTGCTCACGGAACTCGATTGCCGCGACAATCTGCTTTCGTCGCTCGACCTGCGCGGCGACACCTCGCTCTCGACGCTCGAGTGCGGCGGCAATACGCTGCGGACGCTCGATGTGAGCGGTTGCGCCACTACGATGGAGCGGGTCGATACGCAGTCGAATCCCCTGTTGGAGACCCTCTACAAGGGTGCTGCACAGGAAATCCGCGTCCTGAGCGTCGACAGCCATACCGACGTGGTGTCGCTCTGACGGCCGTGCGGCCGGCGGACCTCTTCCCGGCGGGTGGGGTGCCGCGGTGATGCGGGCCGTTGTGCGTGGCCGGCCGGGAACAGTAGCCGGGCCGGTGCCGATACAAGGAACGGTTGCCGCCCGGAAGGCGTCGGGAGGAGCGCAGGGCACAAGGTGCACCGGCGTATTTTTTTGAAGGGGCTGCGGATGTGGCCGTGCAGCCGACACATGCGGCAAGGAACAGACGGACTCCGGGGTCCGTTTTTTTTGTGCCGGTTGCGGGCGGCCCGCGCTGGCGTCCCCGGATGCCGGGCCGCAGGTGCACGGGGCGCCGCCGAATGCGCTGTAAGTCGCCCGGTTGGCTCCGGCAGCCGCTTCGTGCGGCGCCGAGGGACCTTCTGCGGACGCTTTTCGGGTCCAAATGTCGAAAAGTCGCCCCGGGAGTTGGGTATTTCGTGGAATATTTCGTACCTTTGGATGCAAAAAATGTCTTTTGCAGCCAATAACATAATTCGGATATCATGAAGAAAGTAGACGTCATTCTCGGCCTTCAGTGGGGCGACGAGGGTAAAGGCAAGGTTGTCGACGTACTGACGCCCCGCTACGAGGTGGTGGCACGCTTCCAGGGCGGACCCAACGCCGGCCACACGTTGGAATTCAACGGCGAGAAATACGTACTGAGGTCGATTCCCTCGGGTATTTTCCAGGGCGGCAAGACCAACATCATCGGTAACGGCGTAGTGCTCGACGCCGTTTTGTTTCGTGCCGAGGCCGAGGAGCTGGCCCGCAGCGGCCACGACCTGACGCGGCAGCTCTGCATCTCGAAGAAGGCACACCTGATTCTGCCGACGCACCGGATTCTCGACGCGGCTTACGAGGCTGCCAAGGGCAGCTCGAAAATCGGTACCACGGGCAAGGGCATCGGCCCCACCTATACGGACAAGGTGAGCCGTAACGGCATGCGCGTGGGCGACCTGCTGAGCCCCGACTTCCGCGAGATTTACGCCCGTGCCAAGGCGCGCCACGAGCAGATTCTCCGCTCGCTCAACTATACGTACGACATCGCCGAGCTCGAGGCTCAGTGGTTCGAGGCGGTCGAGTACCTCAAGCGCTTCCGCATCATCGACAGCGAGTATGAAATCAACGCGCTGCTCGACGACGACAAGAGCATCCTGGCCGAAGGCGCCCAGGGTACGCTGCTCGACGTCGACTTCGGTTCCTATCCCTTCGTTACCTCTTCGAATACGGTCTGCGCCGGCGTCTGCACCGGTCTGGGTGTGGCTCCCCGCCGCATCGGCGAGGTCTACGGTATCTTCAAGGCCTACTGCACCCGCGTCGGAAGCGGACCGTTCCCCACGGAGCTCTTCGACCAGACGGGCGAGCAGCTCTGCTCCATCGGCCACGAGTTCGGCGCCGTCACGGGCCGTCGCCGCCGCTGCGGCTGGCTCGACCTGGTGGCGCTCAAGTACTCCATCATGATTAACGGCGTCACGCAGCTCATCATGATGAAGTCCGACGTGATGAACGACTTCGACACCATAAAGGTCGCCACCGCCTACGAAATCGACGGCGAGCGTACGACGCGCTTCCCCTTCGAGACCGAGGACGACATCAAGCCCGTCTACCGCGAATTCCCCGGCTGGAAGTGCGACCTGCGCAAGGTGACGCGCTACGAGGAGTTCCCCGAGGCGTTCAAGCGCTATGTCGAGTTCATCGAGCAGGAGACGGGCGTGCCCGTGAAAATCATCTCGATTGGCCCCGACCGCGGCGAGACCATCGTCCGTTAGCGTCGGTTCCGACGCCGCGCGGCGGCCGCTCTGCGAAGAGTCCGGCCGCCGTGTGGTGACCGACCGGAATGAAATAACCGAAAACAAATCTTACAACAGATAAACAACCTATGAAACAACCGCTTAAAATTGTTGTGCTGGCAAAGCAGGTACCCGATACCCGCAATGTGGGCAAGGACGCGATGACCCCCGAAGGAACGGTCAACCGCGCTGCGCTGCCGGCCATCTTCAACCCGGAGGACCTCAATGCGCTCGAAATGGCCCTGGAACTGAAGGACCGCATCCCGGGCGCCACGGTACACATTCTCACGATGGGCCCGCAGCGCGCCGCCGACATCATCCGCGACGCGATGTTCCGCGGTGCCGACGGCGGCTACCTGCTCTCGGGCCGCGAATTCGCCGGCTCGGATACGCTGGCAACCTCCTACGCCCTTTCGTGCGCGCTGCGCAAGATTGCCCCCGACGTCATCTTCGCCGGACGTCAGGCCATCGACGGCGATACGGCTCAGGTCGGCCCCCAGGTGGCCGAGAAGCTGGGTCTGCCGCAGGTGACCTATGCCGAGCAGATTGTCGAGGTCGGCGAGCAGTCGCTGGTCATCAAGCGCCGCCTTTCGAGCGGCGTCGAGGTGGTCGAGTGCCCCGTTCCGGCCGTCATTACGGTCAACGAGTCGGCCGCCGAGTGCCGTCCGCGCAATGCCAAGCGTGTGATGAAGTTCAAGGGCGCGCTTGCCACGTCGGAGATTGCCGCCGCTCCCGAATCGGTGGCCGCACAGCGTGCCCTAGGCCGCGACTACCTCCGCATCACGGAGTGGGGTGCCGCCGATGTCGAGCCCGACATGCAGCAGCTCGGTCTGCAGGGCTCGCCCACGAAGGTCAAGAAAATCGAGAACGTCGTCTTCGCAGCCAAGGAGGCCAAGCGCCTGACGGCCGCCGACGAGGACATTAACTCCCTGATGGTCGAACTTATTGCGAGCCACACGCTCGGTTAATCCGGAAAAAAGAGATGAACAACATATTCGTATATATCGAGACCGAGGGCGGCGTCATCGCCGACGTGAGCCTTGAACTGCTGACCAAAGGCCGCGAGCTGGCCGCGACGCTCGGCGTGAAGCTCGAGGCGGTCGTTATCGGCGAGAATCTTGCCGGCATGGAGAAGGAGCTGGCCGGCTATGGCGCCGACACCGTATGGGTGGCCGACGACAAGGAGCTGGCCCCGTTCCGCACGCTGCCCCACACGGCCGTCATGTGCGGCCTGATTGAGGAGGAGAAACCCCAGATTGTGCTCTTCGGCGCCACGTGCGTCGGCCGCGACTTCGCCCCGCGCGTGTCGTCGGCGCTGCACAGCGGTCTGACGGCCGACTGTACGCAGCTGGTCATCGGCGACCACCGCGACGCCAAGAGCGGCAAGGAGTACAAGGACCTGCTCTACCAGATTCGTCCCGCCTTCGGCGGCAACATCATTGCCACCATCGTCAACCCGGACCACCGTCCGCAGATGGCTACCGTCCGCGAGGGTGTCATGCGCAAGGAGTACGCCGCACAGCCGGCAGCCGGCGAGGTGAAGCTCATCGACTGGAAGCGTTATGTCAAGGACAGCGACCTGGCCGTGAAGATTGTCGAGCGTCAGATTGAGGAGCGCAAAATCGACATCAAGGGTGCGAACATCATCGTGGCCGGCGGCTACGGCATGGGTTCGAAGGAGAACTTCCGTCTGGTGCACGAGCTGGCCGAGGTGCTGGGCGCCGAGGTAGGCGCCAGCCGTGCGGCCGTCGATGCCGGCTTCACGGAGCATGCCCGCCAGGTGGGCCAGACCGGCGTCACGGTGCGTCCGAAGCTCTACATCGCCTGCGGCATTTCGGGTCAGATTCAGCATACGGCCGGCATGGACCAGTCGTCGATGATTATCTCCATCAACACCGACCCCGAAGCGCCCATCAACAAGATTGCCGACTATGCGATTGTCGGCGATGTGAACGAGATTATCCCCAAGATGATTAAGTACTACAAACAAAATTCGAAGTAATGGCTAATTTCTTTTCAGATAACAAGGATTTGCAGTTCCACCTCCAGCATCCGATGATGCGCAAGATTGTGGAGCTCAAGGAGCGCGGTTTCGCCGAGAAGGACCTCTACGACTATGCGCCGCAGGATTTCGACGATGCGATGGACTCCTACCGCCGTGTGCTCGAAATCACCGGCGAGGTCTGCGGTGACGTCATTGCTCCGAATGCCGAAGGCGTGGACCACGAAGGCCCCCGTGTGGTGAACGACCACGTGGAGTATGCCTCGGGTACGGTCGAGAACCTCAAGGCGATTGTCGATGCCGGACTGAGCGGCCTGACGCTTCCGCGCAAGTACGACGGTCTGAACTTCCCGCTCGTATGCTTCGTGATGGCCAACGAGATGGTGGCGCGCGCCGACGCCGGATTCGAGAACATCTGGGGCCTGCAGGACTGCGCCGAGACGCTCAACGAGTTCGCTTCGGAGGAGCTCAAGCAGAAGTATCTGCCGTGGGTATCGGCCGGTGCCACCTGCGCCATGGACCTCACGGAGCCCGATGCCGGTTCGGACCTGGGTGCCGTGATGCTGAAGGCCACCTGGTCGGAGGAGCGCCAGACGTGGCTGCTCAACGGTGTGAAGCGCTTCATCACCAACGGTGACGGCGACATCTCGCTGGTGCTGGCCCGTACCGAGGAGGGAACGACCGACGCGCGCGGTCTGTCGATGCTCGTCTACGACAAGCGCGACGGCGGCGTGAAGGTGCGCCGCATCGAGAACAAGATGGGTATCAAGGGTTCGCCCACCTGCGAGCTGGTCTTCACCAACGCCCCGGCACAGCTGGTCGGCGACCGCAAGATGGGTCTGATTAAATATGTGATGTCGCTGATGAACGCCGCCCGTCTGGGTATCGGTGCGCAGTCGGTCGGCACGTGCGAGGCGGCCTATCGCGAGGCGCTGAAGTATGCCCATGAGCGTGAGCAGTTCGGCAAGCCGATTGTCAAGTTCGCCGCCGTGGCTGAGATGCTCTCGAACATGAAGGCCAAGCTGCAGGGCGCCCGCGCGCTGCTCTACGAGACCACGCGCTTCGTCGAGGTCTACAAGCAGTACACCCACATCTCGCACGAGCGTTCGCTCGAGGGTGAGGAGCGCCAGGAGATGAAGTTCTACAACCGCCTGGCCGACGGCTTCACGCCGCTGGTGAAGCTCTTCTCGTCGGAGTATGCCAACCAGCTGGCCTACGACGCCATCCAGATTCACGGCGGCTCGGGCTTCATGAAGGATTATCCCTGCGAGCGCCTCTACCGCGATGCCCGCATCATGAACATCTACGAGGGAACCTCGCAGCTGCAGGTCGTTGCGGCCATCAACGCCGTGACGAAGGGTACGTTCATGGAGCAGATTGAGCGCTATGCCGCCGCCGAGTATTCGGAGGCGATGCAGCCCATCGTAGCCCGTCTGGCCGAGCTGACGGCCCGTTATGCCGAGATGATTGCCCATGTCGAGGCTGGTGACAAGGAGGCTGCCGGATTCAAGGACTTCCATGCCCGCCGTCTGGTCGAGACCGCCGGCCACATCATCATCACCTACCTGCTGGCCCGTCAGGCCGGCGAGTCGGAGGATTATGTCAACTCGGCCCGCATCTACGCCAAGCTGGCCGACGGCAAGATTTCCGAGGCTTACGACTACGTGATGAAATCCGACGTGAGCGACGTGGAGCTCTTCCACGCCGTCGAGCAGGAGTGCTAAACGAGGCTTCTGCCTTCTAAGGCGAGGGGTGTCCGCATTGTGCGGACACCCCTCGCCTTTTGTCCGTCGCATGGCTCCGTCGCGGGTGCGGCTGCCGGTTGTTCTTTTGCCGGCAAGGGCTTGTACTTTTGCGCCGAAAAGGCTATATTTGGTGGTAAATCAAACCGAACGATGAAACGGAACCTACTGACCGCTGCGGCGCTCCTGCTGATGGGCACGGCCGCGGCCGCAACCGGCGGCACGGTTTTCGACCCTCCGATTATGGGTTGGAGCTCGTGGAACACCTATCGGGTGAACATCAGCGATTCACTCATCCGCACGCAGGCCGATGCGCTCGTGCGGCTGGGTCTCAAGGAGTTGGGCTATACCTATGTGAATATCGACGACGGCTTCTTCGGCCATCGCGACGCGGCGGGCGTCATGCAGCCCCATGCCGGACGATTCCCCGACGGGATGAAGTGTGTGGCCGACTACATCCATGCGCTGGGGCTCAATGCCGGCATCTACTCCGATGCCGGACGCAATACCTGCGGCTCGATGTGGGACAACGATGCGAACGGAGTCGGTGCGGGGCTCTACGGCCATGAGTATCAGGATGCCGCCCTCTATTTCCGCGACTGGGGCTTCGATTTCATCAAAATCGACTATTGCGGAGCCGGTCAGGAGCTCAATCTGGAGGAGGAGCGCCGTTACGGTGAAATCCGCCGTGCCATCGACATCGTCGCGGGTGACCACGTCTCCATCAACATCTGCCGGTGGGCCTTTCCGGGTACATGGGCCCGGCGCATGGCTGCATCGTGGCGCATCAGTCCCGACATCGCCCCGACGTGGGAGGCGGTCAAGCGCTGCATCGCGATGAACCTCTACCTTTCGGCCTACGCCGGCGAGGGGCACTACAACGACATGGACATGCTCGAAATCGGGCGCGGCCTGACTCCGGACGAGGAGGAGACCCACTTCGGCATGTGGTGCATCATGAGCTCGCCGCTGCTCATCGGCTGCGACCTGACCTCCATTCCCGAACCCTCGCTCCGCCTGCTGAAGAATCCCGAGCTCATCGCGCTCAACCAAGACCCGCTGGGGCTGCAGGCGCGCGTCGTCTTGCATGAAGGTGCCGGGTATGTCCTGGCTAAGGATATCGTGACGCGGCGCGGTAAGGTCCGGGCCGTTGCTCTCTATAACCCTTCGGATTCATGTTGCCGCTTTTCGGTGCCGACCGAAGCGCTCGAGCTCGGCGGCCGGGTCCGGCTGCGCGACCTGGTACGGCGCTGTGACCTGCCTGCCGTACGCGACCGACTGGAGTTCAGCGTCGCGCCGCATGGCGTGCTGATTCTGCGCGCTGAGGGTGAGGAACGGCTGGAGCCGACCCGTTACGAAGCCGAGTGGGCCTACCTGCCCTGCCATAATGCGCTGGGCAAGGATGCCCGGACGGTCGCTCCGGTGCCGGTCGAAGGGGCTTCGGGCGGCATGGCGGTCCGTTATCTGGGCGGCCGCGACGAGAACCATGCCGAATGGCGCGACGTCTACAGCCGTGAAGGCGGCCGCTATGAGCTGACGCTCCGCTATATGCCGCATTCGGGCCGGGAAATCGAACTCGAGGTCAACCGCGGGCCGCGCATTCTACTGGATGCTTCGCGGCTTGAGCCTGCCCCGGGAGCGACGGAGGGGTTTGCCGAGGTGACGTTGCCGGTGAGGCTGCGGCCGGGCTGGAACGTGGTGCGGCTCGGCAACCGTTACGGGTGGACCCCCGACATCGACTGCTTTACGCTGCGGCGCGTGGGTTCGTCCGACGGGCAGCCCTGAGGGGAGCCTCCTTTCGGCCGTTGCCGGGCCGGGGCCGAGGCGGCAGGCCGGAATCCGCATAAGAGAGCCGGGGAGCGATGCAGCGGCATCGCTCCCCGGCTCTCGGTTTGCACCCCGACGGCTTGTCAGGCGACCGATTCGGGTACGGCCGTGATGCAGCGGTTGGGGTTGAAGATGTTGAGGTTCAACCGGTCCATGATGAACTTCAGCGCCAGCTGGGCCTTCACGGAGTTGCCCGACGCGTCGAGCGGCGGTGCGAAGGCGGCGATACCCATCACGCCCGGGATGACCCCCACGATGCCTCCGCCGACTCCCGTCTTGGCCGGGAGCCCGGTGGTGAAGAGCCAGTCGCCCGTGTGCTCGTAAAACCCGACGGTGGCCATCAGCGCGACGATTTTCGGGGTGAGCTCCGCGCGGAAGAGCTGCTTGCGCGTCACCGGGTTGCGTCCGCCGAAGGCGATGGTCGCCCCCATGACGGCAAGCTGCCGTGCCGTGATGCCGAGCGAGCATTGCCGCGTGTAGAGGTCGAGCGAGAGCTCTGGGTCGTCGTAGATGCGGTTGTAGTTCTTCAGCAGCCAGGTGATGGAGCGGTTGTTGAAGTTGGTGGCCGATTCCGAGCGGTAGAGCTCGTCGAGAAGCGGCACCTCGGAGCCAGCGAGCCCCTCGATGAAGCCGACGATGGCCTTCCACTTCCCCTCGGCGTCGCCCGTGGGACGAACCATCGAGCAGGCGCTGATGGCACCGGCATTGACCAGCGGTGTCGAGGGGTGGTCCTTCTCGAGCAGAATGGCCATAATCGAGTTGAACGGGAGCCCCGTGGCGTCGGCGCCGATGCGGTTCATCACCTTCTGCGGGCCGTATTGCTCCATCGCGAGCAGGGCGGTGGGCACCTTCGAGACCGATTCGATGCCGAAGGTATAGTCGGTGTCGCCCACGGCGATGACCTCGCCGTCGGGCAGGCAGGCCGAGATGCCGAAGAGCTCCGAGGGTACCTTCGCCAGGAAGGGTATGTAGTCCGCATTCTTGCCCGCGTTGGTCTCCTTCGTGCAGTCGTAGGCCTGCTGCAGCGCCTCGCGGACGGCTGTTTTGTCGATTCGGTGTAACATGTTTGCGTGGTGTGTCGGTTATTGTTTCCGTGTACGTTGACTGTTGTTGCCCGTTGCGGCGGTGCCGGTTCTGGCCCGGCTTCCCGTCCGCGGGGTGGTTGCGGCGGCCGGTGCGGTCGGTGCGGAGGTCGCGGCTCCTGTTGCCGGCGAGGCCGTCGTCTCCCAGTGGAAGGGTGCGAACTCGGCAGCCGCCTTCGGGTCACGCCACGAGGGCTTGCGCAGGGCGTAGATGACGAAGGGCGCCGCCACGACCACGATGCAGCCGATGATGAGCACGGCGTACCATACGGCATTGCTTCCGGTCTGAATCTGGCTGGGCGGGATGAAGCTCAGCACGAAGGCGAGCAGCGCGCCGCAGAAACCCAGCACGCCGAGCAGCCACATCAGTCCGTTGCCCTTGCCGAGCCGGAACGGGCGCGGCGTGTCGCGAAGCTTGTAGCGCAGCACGATGGCGGCCGAGAACATCAGCATGTACATGATGAGGTACAACAGCACGGTGAGCTGCGAGAGAATCTGATAGAAGGACTGCACCGACGGCATGACGACGAAGAGCAGCGCCAGCAGCGTGACGATGCCTCCCTGCACGAGCAGGATGTTGCGCTGCACGCCCGCGCGGTTGGTCTTCTGGAAGAAGGGGGGCAGATAGCCCGCCTTGCCCACGGCGTAGATACCCTTCGAGGGGCCGGCCACCCACGTAAGCACGCCGGCCAGCACGCCGAACATCAGTGCCACGGCGATGACGGGCGAGGCCCACGACATGTGCAGGTAGCGGAAGTAGTTGTCGAAGCCGATGAGCAGCGACTGCGTCAGACTGATGTCCTTGGCCGGGATGATGAAGCCCAGCGAGAAGGTGCCCAGCACGAAGATGCAGACCGTGATGAGCGAGCCGATGATGATGGCCCGCGGGTAGTTGCGCGACGGGTTGCGCACCTCCATCACGTGGATGCCCATCATCTCCATGCCGGCGTAGAAGAGGAAGATGCCGCTGGCGAGCACCAGGTTGTCGAGCTTCGTCAGGTCGGGGAAGAATCCCTGCGACATGTCCATGTTGTTGTGGCCGCCCGAGGCGATGTAGACCACGCCCAGCACGATGAGCAGCCCGGCGGGGATGATGGTGCCGACCATGCCGCCCCACTTGCTGATTTTGCCGACCCAGTCCAGCCCCTTGAGCGAGATGAAGGTCGCCGCCCAGTAGATGGCCAGCACGACGACGAGCGTGAAGAGCTTGTTCGAGGCGAGCGTCATGTCGTGGGCCTCGTTGGCTCCGATGAAGGCGATGGAAACCGCCCCGAAGGTGAGCACCGTGGGGTACCAGATGGTCGATTCAATCCACTGCAGCCAGATGGCCAGAAAGCCCGTCCGTGCGCCGTAGGCCTCGCCCACCCAGCGGAAGACGCCGCCCTGCTTGTCGGCGAACATGGCCGCCAGCTCGGCGGCCACGAGTGCCGTGGGGATGAGGAAGACGATGGCCGCGAAGAGGTAGTAGAAGGCCGATGAGGGTCCGTAGACCGCTTCGGCCGGGAGTCCGCGCAGGCTGACGACTGCCGTCACGTTCATGATGGCCAGCGTCATGACGCTCAGCTTGAACCCCGTGGCAGATGATTTTTTTGCATCCATAGCGATTCGGTTCTTTGGTGATTTTTGACGCATGCGGCAGGTGCAACTACCGTGCAAAAAACGTTGCAGGGCTCTTTTTGTGTCCGCTGCGCGCGGAAAGTTGCCGGAAAACACCTATATTTGTTTCATACATAATGTCCCGCAACCATGAATACGAAGAAGTCGCTCAACATGCTCCTTTTTATGGCCCTTGCCGCCCTTATGCTTTCGTGCGGCGGCCGCAATGCCCGGAAGCAGCACGAGGAGGCGACCGCCGCCGCGGCCGCCGAGATGAAGGTCTTCCTTCCGGCCATCGCCCCCTCGGGGCTCAGCCCCGCCGAGCAGCGCGACTACCTGCGGCAGCATTATTGGGACCGGTTCGACTTTTCGGATACGCTTTTTGTCCGCAAGGCCGACACGCTTTCGATGCTCGAGGCCTTTGCGGCCTATGTTTCGCTGCTCTCGGACCGGCCGACCGACAGCGCGCCGATGGATTCGCTCATGCGCCGGGCTTCGGCTTCGGAACCCATGCTGCGCTACTTCTCGATGCTTGCCGAGCGGGTGCTGCGCGACCCCAATTCGCCGTTGCGCAGCGGTGAGTTCTACATCCCGGTGCTCCGGGCGCAGCTCGAAAGCCCCTATCTGGACGAGTACGAGAAGCTCGGTCCCGAGTACGACCTGCAGATAGCCCTCCAGAACCGGCTCGGGCAGCCGGCCAACGACTTCCGCTATACGCTCGCCTCGGGTGCCACGGGGCGCCTCTACGACATCCGGGCCGAGTATGTGCTGCTCTTCATCAACAATCCGGGCTGTCCGATGTGCCGCCAGATTCGCGAGGCGATTGTCTCCTCGCCGATGTTGTCCGAGATGCAGGAGCGCGGACGGCTGAAGGTGCTGGCGCTCTATCCCGACGAGGACCTGACCGAATGGCATGCCTACCGCGAGCAGATTCCCGCGTCGTGGATTAACAGCTACGATGCCGGCTGTGTCATCCGTGAGACGGGCAGCTACGACCTCGAGGCCATCCCGGCGCTCTATCTGCTCGACAGCCGCAAGCGCGTGCTGGTGAAGGACTCGACCGATGTCCCCTACATCGAGGAGGTCATCGACCGCCGCGGCTGACCTCCGGCCGCACGAAACGCGGGGCGGATGACATTGCGGTCGGGTATAGGCGCAGCCTATCGCTCCATAAAAAAAGACAATCGGTTTTTTATAGCTTTTCCGCGGGGAATTGTTACCTTTGTCGTGCAAACAAGATACAAACACACTTAACATTAATACAGTTATGGCAAAGAAATGGCGTTGTACCGTTTGTGGTTACATCCACGAAGGTCCCGAGGCACCCGAGCAGTGCCCGATGTGCAAAGTAGGCAAGGATAAGTTCGTTGAGGTTGTCGAGCAGGAGGGTGACCTCGATTTCGTGACCGTTCACAAGCTGGGCGACGGCAAGGGTGCCAGCCCCGAGCTGTGGGAGGGTCTCCAGAACCACTTCATGGGTGAGTGCACCGAGGTGGGCATGTACCTGGCGATGAGCCGTCAGGCCGACCGCGAGGGCTATCCCGAGATTGCCGAGGCCTACAAGCGTTACGCATGGGAGGAGGCCGAGCACGCCTCGAAGTTCGCCGAGTTGATTGGCGAGGTGGTATGGGATACGAAGACCAACCTCTACAAGCGCATGAACGCCGAGTGCGGTGCCTGCGAGGACAAGATGCGTCTGGCCCGTCTGGCCAAGGAGCAGAACCTGGACGCCGTGCACGATACGGTGCATGAGATGGCCAAGGACGAGGCTCGCCACGGCAAGGGCTTCGAGGGTCTCTACAAGCGCTACTTCGGCAAGTAGTCGACCGCGTCCGACTCTTTGTCGGACCCGACAAATGGCAAAAAGCCGATACCGCTCATGCGGTATCGGCTTTTTCGCATCGGCAGCCGGCCTTGCGGCGGGGTAGGGCGGGGCGGCGCGTGCGGGCGACATGCGTTGGCCGCGCCTGCGGTCGGAGCCGCGGTTGGCAGCAGGTTCGGCTGCCGGCCGTTCACTCCTTGGTGCGCAGCGCCTGCTCCAGCCGGAAGAGAAAGGCGGCCTTCTCGACGAGCCATTCATAGCCGCTGCGTGCCGCGCGCGCCACTTCGTAGACTGTTTCGGCCCGTGTGCGGATACGCTCGACGACCTCGCGCACCGAGAGCAGGTAGATGACCGCTGCCAGGATGCCGAAGAGGGCCCCCAGTATCAGTGTCGAGGCGATGAACGACCCCGTGAGTGCCGAAAGCCATACCACCAGCGCCGTGAGCAGCAGCAGAACGGCGATGACGGCACTCGTTGCGAAGAGGAGCAGTGCGACGACGAACCGTCCTCCCGACGGTTCGCGTGCAATGCGGTGCGACTGGCTTGCTTCCATGCTGCGTCGTCTTGCCTATTCGCCGTTGCAGCGGCAACGCGCCTCCTCGATTTGCTCCTCGACCTGGTTGAGCTTCTCCTTCACGCGGTCGATTTCGTCGCCGAGCGACTCCTTGATTTTCCGCCGCAGCTCGGGCCCCGACTGGGGCGTCAGCAGCATCGTGAGCGCCGAACCGATGAGCATGCCGCCTACCAGTGCTCCGATGACAATTCCCGTGTTTTTCATGGTTCTCTGTTTTTTGGTTGAATACGGTGGGTGCGGTTGCAAAGTCCGCGCCAAAGGCGTATCTTTGGCGACATGATGTTCGAAAGCATGGATGATTGCGTTGCGTTCACCGGCCACCGTTCCTACGACGGCGCGGGCGATGCGGAGCTGGCGGCGATGCTCGTGCGGCTTCGTGCGGCGGGCCGCAGCCTCTTTCTGAGCGGCATGGCCATGGGGTTCGACCTGGCGGCGGCCGAGGCGGTCCTCAGGCTTCGCGCTCGGGACGGCGGTGTGCGGCTCATGGCCGTGGTCCCCTTTGTCGGGCAGGAGCGAGCCTTCCCGACTGCGGACCGTCGCCGTTACGACCGCGTGCTCGAGGCGGCCGACGAGGTGCGGCTTCTCGCTCCGGGTTACTACAAGGGGTGTTATGCCGTGCGGAACAATTTTCTGGTTGACCATGCCGCCGAAGTGGTGGCGTGGTACGACGGCCGGCCGGGCGGTACGCGTTATACGGTCGAGCGGGCGCTGCGCCTGGGGCGTCGGCTTCACAACCTCTGCCCGTCGGGGCCCACCTTCCCGGCTCCCGAGCCGACGCTCTTCTGAGAGGAGCTTCGTCTGTGGGGGAGGACCGCCTTGCTCCGCCGGCGGCCTTCCCGGCGGAGGATGGGGCGGCAGTCTCCGTCGCGACGACAATAAAACACCCGGCCGAGCGACTCGGCCGGGTGTTCCGTTTATGGGTCGTGGAAGGATTACTTCCAGTTGAGAATCTTGTAGAAGTCGTACTCCTCGGGGTTGGCGACATACTTCTTTGCAGCCTCGTAGTCGGCGGGCTCGATGGCGTTGAGGATGTTGTCCACCACCGACTTGAACTTGTCCGAGGTGATGTCGACCAGACGGGGCGGAATCTTGCCCGTCATCGGGTCCTGCAGGTCCTTCAGGTAGAGCGGAGCGACGTTGCCCTCCGAATCCACATAGACCATGCAGCCCGTCTTGCCCTCCGAGAAGAGCTTGTGAACACCGATACCCAGCTCCGAGCAGTAGGTCAGGTCGTAGGCAATCGGGGTCTGGCAGCGGATTTCGTAACCCAGCTCCACGGGGCGGCTCTTCACCTTGATGCCGAGGGTCTTGAGCTTCTTCTCAATCATCTCGTTGAAGATGTGCGCCTTCGAAACCTTGCCGAGCTCGGGATGTCCGTGCTCGTCGTAGGTGAAGTGAACGCCGCTCTTGCGGATTTCCTCGTCCGACAGTGCGTGGAATACGCCCTCCGAGATGACGGCGGCACCGTAGTCCATGCCCATGATTTTACGCTTGATAATCGACGAGATGACCAGGTTGACAATCTTCTCGACCGTGATTTCGGTCTTGTCGAACATCTCGGGGATGACAATCATCGGGTAGTGGCAGGCCTCGCCGATACCGAATGCGAGGTGGCCGGCCGAACGACCCATGGCAGCCAGTACGAACCAGTTGCCGCTCGTACGTGCGTCGACATAGACGGCACGGGCGATGACGGCACCCTTGTCCTTGGCCGACTCGTAACCGAACGTCGGCGTGCCGCTGGGCAGCGGGAGGTCGTTGTCGATGGTCTTCGGAACGTGGATGTTGGCGATGGGGTACTTCTTGGCCTCGAGGAACTTGGCGATGCGGTTGGCCGTCGAGGCGGTGTCGTCGCCGCCGACCGTCACGAGCAGCTTCACGTTGTTGTCGGTGAAGAACTTGAGGTTGAAGTTATTCTCGAAATCGGCGTCCGTGGGCTTGAAACGGCTCATCTGCAGGAACGAACCTCCCTGGTTGAAGATGCCGTCGGCCATCGGATAGTCGATGTCCACCGTGCGGGGCGAGGGGTTGAACAGTCCCGTATAACCCTCGTGGAGGCCGATTACACGATAACCCTTGCGCAGGAACGTCTTGGCGACGCTGCCTACGACGGTATTCATGCCGGGAGCCGGTCCGCCGCCGGTCAGAATTGCGATTGCTTCTTTCATGGTTGTTTGGTTTTTATTGTGAATTAACCTTTGTGGTCTTCCGTGATTTTGGCGGTTCAAAATTACGATTTATTTTTCAAACGGGCAAAAAGAGCGTCATGAAAGCATCGAAAACTCCCGCGTGTGCGCATGCGGGAGTCTGTGCGGGCGGCGGCAGGCCGCCACCCGGCGGGAGTGCTGCCCGCCGGGCGGGTGCAAAAAAAGAGAAGTGGTTGCCCGCTTCTCCCGTTTGATGCCCGGACTCTCGTCCGGTGCTCCGATATGTCGGTGTGTGTCGTTTCGTTGCGGGGGTGATGCCTCCTAGCCGATGACCTTTACGTTGATGGCCTGCTCGCCTTTGGCGCCGTTGCCGAGCTCGAACTCCACCTTCTGGCCTTCGTTGAGCGACTTGAAGCCCTCCGACAAAATGCCCGAGAAGTGAACGAATGTCTCCTTGCCGTTCTCGGCGATAATGAATCCGTAGCCTTTCTTGCTATCGAACCATTTTACTGTACCTGTCATAAAATTGCAAATTAAAGAAGTTAATGCGTTTTGCAAAGGAACGTAAAAAACGGTGGTTTTCAAAACTTTTTGAACTATATTTTCGAATGAGGAATCAATTTTGTATATTTGTTCCTGACATTCGAATCAAGACAAAGAGTATGAACCGAAAAATCAATCTGGCGCTCCTGGCGCTCCTGGGCTTTTCGACGGGATGCTCGTCGGTGAAGCATACGCCGCGCGACGGCAAGACGGAGCAGGAGCCGCTCTCCGAGACCGAAACTCCCGCCATCCAGGTGATGTACGGTGTGCGTCAGCCCGTCGGTCCCGAGTTTTCCCGCGAGGCCTATCCCATCGAAGGGGCCGATTCGCTCGGCGGCACCCCGCCGAGAGCCGTCGGCGGCTCGATGGGCAGTGCCGATGAGCCGTCGTCCGTCGAAAAGCGATAGCGATGGGCCGCAGCTGCAAACCGAGCCTGCGCAAACGCATCGGACTACGGCTCTTCTCGTCGCTCCATGAGCGTGCAGTGGCCGAACACCGCCTGCGTACGCTCTTTTGGGAGTGTACGCTGCGCTGCAATCTTGCCTGCCGCCACTGCGGCAGCGACTGCCGCGTCGACCCCGGAGTGCGCGACATGCCGCTCGAGGATTTCCTGCGCGTGCTGGACGAGGAGGTGACGCCCCATGTCGACCCGCGTCAGGTGCTCGTCATCTTTTCGGGCGGCGAGGTGCTCGTCCGCGAGGATTTGGAGCGGGCCGGCGAGGAGGTGACGCGCCGCGGTTATCCGTGGGGCATGGTGACCAACGGCATGGCGCTCACGCCCGAGCGGCTCGACAGCCTGCTGCGTGCCGGATTGCGCTCCATCTCGGTAAGCCTTGACGGTTTCGAGGAGGTTCACAACCATATCCGCCGCAATCCGCTCAGTTACGTGCGGGCGCTCGACGCTGCGCGGCGCATCGCGCGGGTGCCGGGTTTGGCCTACGATGTGATTACCTGCGTGACCGGGCCGATGGTTCCCCGGCTCGAGGAGTTCCGGGAGCTGCTCATTGCGGAGGGTATCCGCCATTGGCGCATCTTCTCGATTTTCCCCATGGGGCGCGCCAAGGAGGACCCTGCGCTTCGGGTGACCGACGAGGAGTTCCGCCAGGTGCTGGAGTTCATCCGCCGTACGCGGCGCGAGGGACGCATCGAGCTGAATTATGCCTGCGAGGGTTTTCTGGGCAATTATGAAACGGAGGTCCGCGACCACTTCTACCAGTGTGCCGCCGGGGTCTCGGTGGCTTCGATTCGCGTCGACGGGGCGATTTCGGGATGTACGAGCATCCGCGCCAACTTCCATCAGGGCAATATCTACCGCGACCGTTTCTGGGAGGTGTGGCAGAATCGCTTCGAGCCTTTCCGCAACCGCGAGTGGGCCCGCCGCGGGGAGTGTGCCGAGTGCGCGATGTTCCGCTACTGTCTGGGCGGCGGCATGCACCTCCATGACGATAACGGCGACCTGCTCTATTGCCACTATCACCGTCTGCCGGGAACTTCGCGCTAATCCCCGGCCGGTGCCTGTCCGTTGCTCCCGGGCTTTCGCCGACCGATTCTCCGAGGCCCGCCGCAGCCGCCTGCTTGTCCGCGCCCCCTCTCTGGTGCATCCGAGTGCCGGGCTCCATAGCCGCTTGTCCGCTTCCCCTCTCCGCTTAACGCCGAGTGCCGGGCGTCTCAGCCGCTTGTCCGGTACCTCTCTGGTGCATGCCGAGTGCCGGGCTCCATAGCCGCTTGTCCGGCACCTCTCTGCTGAGCGTCGAATGTCGCATGCCGAGTGCCGCATGCGCCCGTCTTCGGTGCGAGAAACCCCTGCTCCGGTTTTTTCCGGAACTTTTTTGTTATTGGGGAGCGCAGGTGACCTTGCGGCTTTTTGCTGCTTTATACGTTTACATGGTCCGATTTGCGCAGGGTGCGTCCGAGTGTCCGGGTGTCCGGGTGTCGGGATGTCCGAGTGTCCAAGCGTCGGGATGCCCGACCGGTGCGGTTCTCGTAGCGTCAGCTCCTGCTTGGCGGTCGTACGGCCGTGACGGGGCGGGGCGGGGAAGAGGCGGAGGCGGTTTGTGAGCCGGGAGAATGTATAAAACACGAGAGAGGCGTATAAAACAAAAGAGGTTATCGATTGTCGATAACCTCTTTTCCGTGTCGGGGAGACTGGATTCGAACCAGCGACCTCCAACTCCCGAAGCTGGCGCGCTAACCGGACTGCGCTACACCCCGAACTGGCTCGTTTTATCTTTAAGAGCGCACAAAGATACGTCTAAAATCCGAATCGGCAAAATAATTTTCAAAAAAAATGCATCGTCCCGGTAACTTCCCTCGCAGGCCGGGCGCTGCAGCCGCTCTTCCCGGTTGTCCGCCACCGTTCGATGCCGGCCGTCCGGAGCCGGTGCTGGCGCAATGTTCCGGGGCGTCATCTGCCTTTCGGTATGCTCCTCCCCTTGCGCGTGATTCCACGTCGGTCATTCCGGGAATCGACCTCGGCCGGCATCTCTTTTGCTATTTTTTTGCTATTTTTTTGCAAGCGAGCGGGCTTGACAACGCCTTCCAATGCCGCTGCAATGCGTTTCAAAGGGGGTAGGCGGGGAAGAGAAAAATCGTAAAGTGGCGAAAATAAAAGCACTTACAGTAATGTAAGTGCTTGATTCCTAATTGGTCGGGGAGACTGGATTCGAACCAGCGACTTCCTGCTCCCAAAGCAGGCGCGCTAACCGGACTGCGCTACACCCCGTTGTCCCGACTCTTCCGTTGCATGTTGCATCGCTCCGCCTGCCTCGAGGAGGCCGCCTGCCGTTGCGAATCCTGCCGCAGCCTCCATCCTGCGGACGCCGGCGTCGCCGTTTCGCTGCCGGGCCGACTTGTGCGGTGCTTCTCCGGAACTCCGGGCTGCAAAGATAGCGGCTTTTTCGGTGCCGACCAACTTTTCGCTCCGAAATCTTTCGGGCGGGCGGGTGTGGAGCTCTCGGCCGGAGGTTCCGCTTGCTGTCGGAGCGGCGACGCGACGCGCTACCGCAGCAGACCGTCGAACAGATGGCCGAAATCCTCGTCCGGCGCCGGCATGTATACCTGGAATCCCAGTGCGCGGGCCGCCGTGACGTTGCGCTCCGAATCGTCGATGAAGAGCGTTCGTTCGGGCACCATGCCGCTGTCGGCCACCATCTTGCGGAAGATGGCCTCCGACGGTTTCAGCTCGCGGAGCTCGTAGGAGAGGTAGACGCGGTCGAAGAGCCGCTCCATCGTGCAGCCCGCCTCGGCGAACATGCGGCGAATGAGCTCCATCGACGAGGGGTTGTTGTTCGAGAGCACGTAGGTTTTCAATCCGTGCTGCCGCAGCGTCTCGATAAGGCGCACCTTCGCGGGCTTTACTCCGACCAGGAACTGGCCGTAGGCATCGGCTATCTCTTCGTCGCTCACATCCTGGCGGCCCGAGACGGCACGCATCCGTTCGCAGGCTTCGTGGAACGTAATCTCGCCGTGTTCCATTTGGCCAATCATCGCCGCCGGATGGTAGGGGTTGATAAGCTCGGCAATCTGGGGCATGCCGAGATGCCGGAAGGCGGCGATGCAACGCTCGGCGTCGAGGTCGACCAGTACGCCGCCCAGGTCGAAGACCACGCTGTCAATCTCCTCCATGGGGTGCGGCGCGGGTTGGGATATTTGCTGTGTATTCAAGGTGCCGTTATTTTTGGAATTTCATGGTAAAGTTCCGGATGGGGCGGATGACGCACATCGGAAGCAGTTTGCAGAGGGGTATCCACAGCCGGTTCCACCAGTCGGGGACCGAGCAGCGCCGCCCGTGCCACAGGGCCCACAATCCGCGGCGTGCGCAGTGGTCGGCCGAAATCAGCACGCCCAGCTGCAGCCCGATGCGCTGCCAGCGCGGCGTGAGGCCGTAGAGGTTGGTCGCCACGCCGGCCGGGCAGACGGCCGTCACGCGGATGCCCGCCTCGCGGACCTCCTTGGCGAAGGCGACCGAGAAGCACTTCAGGTAGGCCTTCGAGGCGCTGTAGAGTGTCAGCCCGGGGAAGGGCATCCACAGCGAGTAGGAGGCCATGTTGAGGATGTGGAAGCGGCGCTTCGCGTGCCTCGGAGCGGGCTGTGTTCCGGGGCGATTGCCGGTCGGCGTCGCCGGGACGGACTGTATGCCGGAGCGTTCGCCGGTCTGTGTCGCCGGGGTTGCCATGTCCGTCACGGCGCCGGGCTCCGCCTCCGGGTTCGCCGCAAATCCGTTGCGGGCCGCCATGTCGCGGGCGAAGAGGCGGCAGAGCTGCGTTGCCGTGAGGCAGTGGAGCATGATGACGCGCTCGATGCGTTCGGCCGGCGTGCGGAGGATGTCGCGGAACGAGAAGATGCCCGCGTTGTTGATGAGCACGTCGACGTCGATACCGGCCGCGCGTACCCGTTCGTAGAGTTCGCGGGCCGCTTCGGCCCGGGCCAGGTCGCACGATATGACGCGCACCTCGGCGGCGTCGAGCGCCCGAAGCTCGGCCTGCACGCTTTCGAGCTTGCGCAGGTCGTTGCCCACCAGCACGAGCCGGTAGCCCAATCGGGCCAGCCGCAGCGCGAAGCAGCGCCCGATGCCCGAACCGGCGCCGGTCACCAGCGCCCAGGCGCTTCCTTTTGCTACTTCGCCCCGTCTCATGGCAGTTTGGCGAGTTCGTCGACAATCTTCTTCGGCAGTCCGTCGCAGTGCTTGCAGCACTTCATGTCGACGGAGTACATCCGTGCGATGCAGTAGTTGCGGTGGTCGCACTCGCTGCGCGTCGAGGCGTCGCCCGCGCGCAGCTTGTTGACGAAGGCCGGGTCGTTGACCAGTGCACGGGCCATCTGCACCAGCTCGAAGCCGGCGCCCAGCGCCCGCTCGATGCCCTCGCGGCTGACCAGTCCGCCCACGTAGACGAGCGGGCACTTCAGCGCGGCGCGGAACTTGCGGGCATCCTCCAGGAAGTAGCACTCCTCGAAGGGATACTGCCGAATCATGAAGGGGCCGCACCAGCGGATGAAGTAGCGGAGCCACCAGGGCGAGTAGTAGCTCATCGTGTAGATGGGGATAAGGCCGCGCATGACGGCCATCGGCGCCTTCGAGACGAAGCCGCCCGAGAGGACGATGCCGTTGACGCCGAAGCGCTCGATTTCGCGGGCGATTTCGATGCTTTCGGGGATTTCGATGCCCCCCTTGAAGCCGTCGTACATGTTGTGCTTCACGAGCACGGCCATGTTGCGGCGCGCGGCCGCCTCCATCACCTCGGTCAGGCACATGCGCATGAAACGCATGCGGTTGTCGAGCGAGCCGCCGTATTCGTCGCGGCGGTGGTTCGTGTCTGTCTCTTATACACATCTGAC